>NZ_JAAUHW010000006.1:0-224708 GCF_012030025.1 Shewanella sp. Iso12 | reverse complement strand
AAAATTCCCCTTTCCCGCCATTCAAGTTTGCGTTTCCTCTTGCTCTTGTCTTTTCATTCCCGCAAAAAGAGTAAACACCTCTACTGCATGGTATTTTTGTAAATCAAGCCCGACTTTTTGCATATTGCTTACTTTCTCCGGCCATGGAATCATGGAGCATAGACAAGGTCCTTTGCCGACAGGGAAATTCATGAGCCAACGTACTCTGCACACGCTGTTCAAACCCGGGTCCATCGCCGTCATTGGCGCGTCCAATCGCGACAAGCGAGCGGGCAATGTGGTAATGAAAAACCTGCTCTCGGGGGGCTTTGCCGGGCCAATTATGCCGGTAACGCCCAAGTATAACGCGGTTATGGGCGTGCTGGCCTATCCCAATATTGAGTCTTTGCCGATCAAACCTGACCTGGCCATCATCTGTACCCGCGCCTCCAGCGTACCTGCGATAGTGGAAACCCTGGCACAATTTGGCTGCAAAGTGGCGATCATCATGGCCTCCGGTATGGCCGATGAATTAAACGAACAAGGCGAAAACCTGCTTGAACTGACTCAAGCCAACGCCAGACGTTACGGCATGCGGATCCTCGGTCCCAACAGTTTGGGGATGATGTTGCCGCCCCAGGGACTCAATGCCAGCCTGGCCCATGCCGGTGCCCTGCCCGGTAAAATAGCCTTTGTATCCCAGTCTGCAGCCATCTGCACCACAGTACTCGACTGGGCCAACAACAAAGGGATCGGCTTCTCCTCATTTATTTCCCTCGGTGATGCCACAGACATAGACTTCGATGAGCTGCTGGATTTTCTCGGCCGCGATTCCCGCACCAGCGCCATCATGCTCTATATAGATTCGGTCAATGAGAAGCGCCACTTCCTGTCGGCAGCCAGAGCCGCGGCCCGGCATAAACCTATTTTGGTGATCAAATCCGGCCGCAGCGCCGAAGGTGGCAATGCAGCCAAACTGCACACAGGTGGCATTGCCGGTAATGACGCCGTATATGAGGCCGCCTTTCGCCGCGCCGGTATGCTGCGGGTCACCGACTTGGTTGAGCTATTTGCCGCGCTCGAGAGTCTGGCTCACCTCAACCCGCTCAATGGCGAGCGCCTGTGTATTTTATCAAATGGCGGCGGTCCCGCCGTGCTGGCGGTGGATGAATTGGTACTCAAGGGTGGCAAGCTGGCACAGTTGTCCGACACCACTGTGGAGAAACTCTCGCAGCGGTTGCCCTCCACCTGGTCCGGGCAAAACCCGGTTGACATCATAGGTGATGCCGGCGCCGAGCGTTACAGCCAGGCGCTGTCGGTATTAATGGACAGTGATGAGCTGGACGCCATCTTGGTATTGCACTCCCCTTCGGCCCTTGGCGAAAGCGTCACCATAGCCGATGCATTGATTGAAACTGTCAAACAGCACCCGAAACGTAACCGGGTGAGCATCTTAACCAACTGGAGCGGTGAAGATGCCGCTTACCGGGCTCGAAAGCACTTTTCCAAGGCGGGGATCCCAACTTACCGCACACCCGAGGGCGCCGTGCGCGCCTTTATGCATATGGTGGAGTATCGCCGTAACCAAAAACTGCTGCAGGAAGTGCCGCAATCTATACCTGACACTATCCCAACAGACAGCACTACCGCCAGAAGTCTGTTGCAGCAAGCCATAGCCAAGGGCAAACGGGTACTGGAAACCCATGATGCCCGCAACATACTCAACGCCTATGGCTTGGATACCATAGATACCTGGTTTGCCAGGGATGCGGCCGAAGCCGTGGCCATTGCCGATAAGGCGGGTTATCCCGTGGCATTGAAAGTGCAATCACCGGATATTTTGCATAAATCGGACGTTCACGGGGTAATGCTGAATCTGACATCGGCTTCCGAGGTCAATCAGGCCGCGGCGGCAATAGTCGAACGGGTGCACGCCTCCAACCCTGCAGCCTCGGTGGAAGGCATGATAGTGCAAAAGATGGCGCTGACCGCCGGCGCACAGGAGCTCAGAGTCGCGGTAATCAACGACCCAGTGTTCGGCCCAGCCATCATGCTCGGTGAAGGTGGCTCCGAGTGGGAACCCACCCGGGATGCGGCCGTCGCCTTGCCGCCACTGAATATGGCACTGGCACGTTATATGGTGATCCAGGCGCTCAAGACTCAAAAGATCCGCGATCGTCACTTGCCCCAAGGCTTGGATATGCGAGCCTTGTGCCTGATGTTGACCCAGATTTCGCAGCTCATTATCGATTGCCCCGAAATCGAGAGCCTGGATCTTAATCCTGTATTGGCGGCGGGCGAGAAAATTACCCTCTTGGATGTCAATCTGCGCCTTAACCCGGAAGTTACGGATAACGCCGGACGACTGGCGATTCAACCCTACCCCAAAGAGCTGGAAGAAAAAGCCAAACTGCGTAATGGCCTTGAGGTGATGTTGCGGCCAATACTGCCGGAAGATGAACCCAAGCATCTGGACTTTGACAACTCGCTGACAGATGAAGACAGATACAAGCGCTATTTCGGGGTACGCTCGCGTATGACCCATGAAGAAATGGCGGTACTGACCCAAATAGATTACGCCCGTGAGATGGCGTTTATCGCCACCATAAGAGATGAAAACGGCGAAGAGGAAACCTTGGGTGCAGTGCGAGCCTCTATCGATCCGGATAACACAGAAGCGGAATTTGCCATGGCGGTTCGCAGTTCCCATCAGGGGATCGGTATTGGCAAGTTGCTGCTGGAGAAGCTTATCAACTACTACCGCACCACGGGCACTCAGGTGTTAACCGGTTTCACCATGTTCGAGAACCGCAATATGGCCAGTCTCGCCAAGAGTCTTGGCTTTACTGTCACCTTTGATATGGAAGAACACCTGATCAAGATGCACATGGAACTGGCCGGCAAGGACACATAACCCTTCTATATTGAAGGTGAACAACCACACCTCAAAACCAAGAACCCGGCCAATGCCGGGTTCTTTTGATAATTGGAGCAGACTAGCTTAACGGCGACAAAGGGCAATCAAGTCCAACTCAGGCCGGTAAACCTTGCTGCTGACATCGAAGAGCCCCAACAGCGTATCGAACAGGTTGTCGTGGGAAACACTCTTGGCGGCGGCTTCCTTTGCCAGGCAGTCATCATTCAACCCAAGTTGCTGCTTGAATTGCTTGGAAAACCAAGCCATCCAAGGCACCCTGGTTTGTTCACTCGGCGCTATGGCATAGGGTGATCCATGCAGGTACATGCCCTTTTCGCCCAGGGATTCACCGTGATCGGACAGATACATCATTGCCGTATCATAATCGATGCTGCGTCCCTTTAGCTGCTCGACCACCTGAGAGACGATATAGTCGGTATACAGAATCGTGTTGTCATAGGTATTGGTGAGCTGCTCGCGGCTGCAGTTTTGAATGTCACTGCGCTGGCAATCCGGGGTAAAACGGCGATATTGTTCCGGATAGCGCAGATAATAGGTAGGTCCGTGACTGCCGATGATATGCAACACTATCAGGCGATCCTGGCCATTGTTTGGCTGCGACAAGGCTTGTTTGAGCTCATCAAGCAGCACCTGATCCTGACAAAACTGGCCATCGCACAGCTTGGGATCGGCGTTCAGTGCTATCAGCTTGTTTTCCACCCTGTCACACACTCCTTTGCAGCCACTGTCGTTATCAAACCACTGCACTTTCACACCGGCATGGTGGAGCACATCCACAGCGGTATCCTGAGCCTTGGCGGCGCGGGAGTCATAATCTTCCCGGTTCATTCGGGAAAACATACAGGGTAAAGAAACTGCCGTGGCCGTGCCACAAGAGCTGACATCGCTGAAGATCAGCGGTGAAATCGCCTTGGTGTAGACATTGGTTGGCCTGTCATAGCCATAGTATTGGTAATTTTGCGCCCTGGCGGTTTCACCAACCACCAGCACCATCAGTCTGGGTTTAGTTTCCCCGGCTGGTTTTACCTGCTTGGCATCTGTACCCAACTCTTGATATTCGAGCGGCTTTTGCAGGTAGTGCTGATTGATGTATTTGGCCGCCGAGCCGACAAAATAGGTGGGCACAATGTAGCGTTTGATTTCATCATTATTGCGACCAAAAGCCAGATAGTTCTGCATATAGAAAAAGGCTATCACCACTATGATGAGGATGTTCGCTATGATGTACAGCGCCTTGTACGCCAGCTCCTTGCCTATGGGCTTATAGGCGATCTGGATACGATACAAGAGCACTGCCGGCAGCACCCCGGTCAACAGCAGATTTAATATCGATGCCCAGTTCACATAGGTCAAGGCCTCGGCGCTGTTGGTCTGAAAGGTATTCTCTATCATGCCGGTATCGAATACTACGCCATATTTGAACGCGGCAAAAAATACCCCCGATGAACACAGCAACAGCACAATAAAAAAAGGTTTGAGAATATATTTAAAGCTGAACAGGGAAAACAGTATCCCCAAAGCCGAGATCAAGAAGATGGGAATGGTAGCCACAAACAAAGGAGCCACATGCGCTTGGTTCTCGAGCCCCTGTTTGACTATGGTAAAAAAAGGCACATTGAACACGGCCACAAAATACAGTGCCAGTACAAAGGTCAGGCGATTGACAGAGATGGGATTCAACACACTCATTCCTAAATGACGGTTAAAATTGATGCAAGGCTCAGCAATTTCAACTTATGGTTAACTAAATGTTAATATAACAATTTTATCTTAAGGTTCCCTTATCGGTTCCGACATCGCTCATGGGGCCGAATTAAGCTTTCAGACTCTGTGCCAATGGGAAAGTTCGCGATGCACCATACGCTAAAACTGCGGTATAAAAGGTTAAAAGAGTCGTTTGATAACTCAAGAGCCGTTTTGCATGCAAATGTCCCGCAATTGTAAGTTGGAGGCGCATTAAGCTTGGCAAACCGGAAGTCGCCAAAATGTCTCTGAGAGTAAATTACGGCAAGTTTTATTGTGCTCTTCCATGTTCCGGAGAAAAAGAAAGCGCCTTTTAAAGGCGCTTTGAGGTTTTATATCAGGGTAAACAATCGCAATTAGAATTCGCTGTTGAGCCGATTGAAGAACCCAAGCAGTTGCTCCAGCTCAGCGTCACTGAATTTCGCGGTCATCTCTCGGGTTAACTGCAAATGCAGGGCATCATGCTCTTTAAACATCTGCTCGCCCTTTTCGGTTAAGGATACCTGGATGGCGCGCCGGTCATTTTCCAGCGGCTGACGTTCGGCCAGGCCCGCCTTAACCAAACGTTCAACCTGCACGGTCAGGGTTCCTGTGGTAATACCGAGCTTTTCCGCCAGTTCCTTCATCTTCATAGGGCCGTGAGCCCCCAGGATCTCCACTGTATGGATCTGAGCCAGTGAAGCGCCTTGGTCTCTGACTACGCTCTGCTCCCATGAGGACAGACGCTCATAAAACTCTATGATGGCGTGGTTGATTGACTGTTGCAGCGAATCCTGCCGCTGTTGCTGTTTCATCTATTCTTGCACCTCAATGATGATGGTGATGATGTCCTGTCTCAGTGTGGCTCGCTTGCTCACATTCTTTGGCTCTCGGCATCGCCGCTTTATCGCAGTCGGCACATTGATTTACTTCAATGGTCAGATGATCTATGCGACTGAAATCCGCCAGCAACTCATGATAATAGTCGGTACTGTGGGGAGCGTGGCTCACCAAAGAGATCATGGCTGCGTGATGATCGGCGCTGACCGGCCACACATGAATATCGGTTACCTTGTGGTCTTTTTCGGCTTCTATCCGTTCCACCAGCTTACGACTGAACTCGGCTTCAACACCGGCGTCAAGCAAAATAGGGCTGGTTTGGCTGATAAGTCCCCAAGCCCAGCGACTGATGATAACAGCTCCGACAATGCCCATCACGGGATCCAGCCAATTCAATCCGAAATATTTACCAGCCAACAGCGCGCCAATTGCCAACAAGGAGGTCAAGGCATCGGCCAATACATGGAAATAGGCTGCGCGCAGATTATGATCTTTGTGTCCGTGGGAATCCCCATGGTCGTGTACATGCTGCTGTCCGTGATCGCTGTGATGGCTGTGATTGTGGTCATGTCCGTGCTTGTGGCTATCTGCCTGGCTATGGCTATGTGCATGGTTATGCCCATGACTGTGGCCATGATCGTGACCGTGATGGTCCTTGAGCAGAAATACACTGACGATGTTGACGGTTAAACCTATGATGGCCACCAGAATCGCCTGGTCAAAATGAATATCTTCCGGATACAGGAGTCTGGAGCCGGACTCTATCAACATCAACAGTGCCACCAAGCCGAGAGCAATCGCACTGGTAAAACCACCGAGTACGCTGACCTTGCCGGTACCAAAGGCAAATCTGGGGTTGTTGGCATGTTTCCTGGCGTAAGAGTAAGCAAACAATGTCAGCATAAATGCAGCGGCATGAGTTCCCATATGCCAACCATCGGCCAACAACGCCATGGAACCGTATATAGTACCGGCAACAATCTCGGCCACCATGGTGACCACAGTCAGCAAAAGCACCCACTTGGTACTCTTCTCTCCCTGCTCATTATGGTGGGTAAAGTTATGATTATGCTGCCAGCGCGTGGTGGTATGAAACTCTGAACTCATAGTTAGCCTGCTGTTATATTTTGATGTTCAAACTATTTGATAGGCGAAATATCTCTTTTTCCTGACACAATTTCAAGCATTGCGACTGAAAAAAATCACAAGTGTGACCATGGGATTAACAAACTTCATCCTAAAGTCGGGGGATTATGTCTTATTTGTGTCACCTTTCAGTTATCTGGCTGTCATATGGCGTCATTAGTCTTTGCGTCGCATTTGCAATTCCTATAACGAGATAGAAGATCACGGAGTGAAATCTTATGAGCAAGGCGACTTTCGATCCGACGCGTTATAACAAGAGTCAGAACGAACCTTTTGCCCAGGTACTGGATAAACACCTTTCCCGGCGCAATTTTGTAAAAAGTGGCTTGGGCGTCAGTGCCCTGACTGCATTCGGCGGCTTCGGCCTTGCCGGCTGTGGTTCCGACAACAATAACACCTCTGGCACACCGGATCCTGTGCCCCCTACTCCGGTTCCTCCCAGCCAATCCAGTGTTACACTCGGTTTTGAGTCGGTAGCCGGTTCTCGCCTTGATGCAGTGGTTATCCCTGAAGGTTACCGGGCTCAGGTCCTGGCTCCCTGGGGGACTCCGCTGAACAGTAAAGCGGCCGATTGGAAGGCTGATGGCAGTAATACCGCTCAGGATCAGGCCAACTCTGTGGGTCAAAACCACGACGGCATGCATTTCTTCCCGCTTAATGAAGCCGGAACCGATGGCCTCTTGTGTATCAACCATGAATACATTGAACAAGATGCCCTGCACCCCAACGGCCCGACTATGGATGCCGATACCGGCCTGAGAACCCTGGTCGATGAAGTCCGTAAAGAGATCAATGCTCACGGCATGACTGTGGTACGCATCAAGCTTAACGACGGCAGCTGGGAAGTAGTCAAGGACGACAAACACAATCGCCGCTTCACCGGTGCTTCCACCATGGATCTCAGCGGCCCGGTAGCCTACACAGACAAAGTCGTAACCGCCTTCTCGCCTGATGGCAGCCAGACCCGTGGCACCCTGAACAACTGTGGTAACGGTTATACCCCTTGGGGGACTTACCTCACCTGCGAAGAGAACTGGCCCGGCTACTTCGTCAATAAGGGCGAGATGACTCAAGCCCAAAGCCGTATCGGTGTCAGCAGCAGTTCTACCCGCTATGGCTGGGCCGATCTGGCCGGTCATGCCGAAGAGCGACTGGATGAATTTGCCCGTTTCGATGTCACCCCCAAGGCCAGCGATGCCATGTATGACTATCGCAATGAAGATAACGGCTATGGCTATATCGTCGAAGTCGATCCCTACAATCCCAACTCCCGCGCAGTCAAACGCACAGCCCTGGGGCGTTTCCGCCATGAAGGCTGCGCCTACGGCAAGCTGACCGAAGGCAAACCACTGGTATTCTATTCGGGCCATGACTCGCGCTTCGAATATCTGTACAAGTTTGTTTCGGCGGCGCTTTGGGATCCCAAGGATGCAGACAGCAGCAACCGCCTGGCAACCGGTGCCAAGTACATGGATGAAGGTACCCTGTATGTGGCCAAGTTTAACGAAGGTGGCGTAGGTGAATGGTTGCCGCTGACCATGGATGCCATGACAAAGGACGGCAAGACCCTAGCCGATACATTTGCCAGCCAGGCAGATATCATCATTAATACCGCCGGCGCCGCCGATTTGGTTGGCGCGACGCCAATGGATAGACCCGAGTGGTGTGTGGTGGATCCTTTCACCGGCAGTGTCTATCTGACCCTGACCAACAACTCCAAGCGGACTGAAGCCAACGCCGCCAACCCAAGGCTTAAAAACAACTTTGGCCATATCATCCGCTGGGATGAAGGTGCCAGTGATACCGAGTTTAGCTGGGATATCTTCCTGTTCGGTTCTCCGGCCGACGGTGACGACGCCACCAACCTCTCCGGCCTGACTGAACTTAACCAGTTGGCCAGCCCGGACGGCCTGGCGTTCGATGCCCGCGGTATTCTGTGGATCCAGACAGATAATGGCGCCAAAGAGGTGACTGAGCACACCAACGACCAGATGCTGGCAATAGTGCCATCCAAGATGGTCGATGGCGACGGCAAGCCTCTGACAGTTACCGCCGACAATCAAACCGAGCTGAAGCGCTTCTTTGTCGGTCCCAATGGCTGTGAAGTCACAGGCTTTGCTATCTCGCCGGACTACACTTCGGTATTTGCCAACATCCAGCACCCGGGGAATTGGCCGGTATCGGCCAATGCCGCCGAGGAAACACCCATCGGCACCAGCATACGCCCGAGGGCAGCGACCGTGGTGCTGCGTAAAGTCGATGGTGGTGAAGTTGGCATTTAAATAAACAGCTGTGTTTAAACGAACAGCCGGTTCACACGAACCGGCCTGAACTGACAACGCCCGCCAGACTGAACCTGGTGGGCGTTTTGCCTCTCGATAACTTGAATTAAGAGCAAGCACATAGCTGGTACTATTTTGATTTGTATAGCAATACAAAATTATTTATGATTTTTTTGAAAATAAATAACCCTTTCTCAGAAGCTGGCCGTTTAACTCTACAGAAGCGCAATCATACACAGCGCCAATCCAATAATTGATTTCAGCCCATAGCGGGCCCATAAGGAGAAAACCTATGCTTAAGTCCGGCAAACTGAAACTGGCACTTATCGCTTCCGCTTTGTTATCTGCCCAGGTTTTGGCAGTCAGCCCGCCGCATCCACAGGGATACAATCAGAACATGATTACTGCAAACCAATTTGATGCCAACAGCTATCAGCCGCAGGATAGCAGCAAGATGTTCCCCGCCCCCAAAGAAGGCATGGTGCAACACATACTGACCCTGCCCCAATTGGAAAACGAAGACGACTACATGGTTGAAATTCAGGTGGGCCAAACCCAGATGGTCGACTGCAACAAGCACGGCCTGATGGGCGAGCTGAAGCAGATGGATCTCAAAGGTTGGGGTTACACCTATTGGGAGTTGGATGAAATTGGCCCGGGACGCTCGACCATGATGGCCTGCTTCGATAAGGCCAAGCATGAAGAGTTTGTTCGCATTCCGGGTGAATACAAGCTGAGATATAACAGCAAGTTGCCTATGGTTATCTATCTGCCTAAAGATGCCGAGCTGCGCTACCGGGTGTGGCGGGCCGAAACAGTGTTCAATTATTCCAAGTAACACAGTGCCTTAAGCCTTCTGGCTGCTCAAATAGAGCTGCAACAAACCTTTTCCCGGCCGGTTGCAGCTTTTTTGCTTTATTCTCGATTGCAGAACCTTATAATCGCTGCAGTTTTCCTTTAGAGCCTTTTTTCGGATGAAACTCAGCTTTGTACTCGTCTCCCCTGCTCGCGCCGCCAATGTTGGCGCTGCTGCCCGCGCAATCAAGACCCAAGGGTTCAATGAACTCATTGTGGTGAATTCGCAAGCTCACCGGGAAGAGGAAGCGGCCTGGGTCGCCTGCGGCGCCGAGGACATACTGGACAACATCCGTGAAGTGGCCAGCCTGGATGAGCTCAGAGAAGAGTTTGAGCTTATGGTGGCCACCACAGCAAGAGAGCGCGGCAGCCCACGACACTATTTAAGCCCGGCAGAACTCGGCGAACAACTGAGTCATCAGCAGGAACAGGTGAAGCGCACCGCCATCGTCTTTGGCTGTGAGGCCAGCGGCCTGAGTAACGCCGACTTGGCAATTTGTGACTTGCTCAGCTACGTACCACTGGCCACCGAATACCCTTCCCTCAATCTGGCGCAAGCCGTGATGGTCTATTCCTACGCTCTGGGTCAGGCTTTGGCTTGTGCCGATGGCAGCCTGGGGCTAAAAAGTGCTCAATCGCCGTTGGCACAACTCAGCGCCCTCAAACAAAAAGCCACCACTCTGCTGGAGCGAGTCGATGCCGCCGATGATGCCAAGTTAAGCCTGTGGTTGAATGAGAGCCTCTCTCGCCTCAGTGACAGAGACGCCAAAATGGCCCACCAACTGCTGGGCGATATACTCAAGAAACTCGACTGAGGTTACTGTGTTCCCTGGGTTAACTCTTTGCCGGTGCGCCGCCACGCAGGGCGCGATATAGGGCTATCATAGCCAGCAACTTATCGCGTTTTGACTCGCTCAACGAAAGCTCGGCGCTGAAGCGTTGGCGCTGGGCATCCATCAAATCGAGTGAAGTAGCAACACCGTTCTTGTATCTGAGCCGCGCCAGGCGCACATACTCAGAGGAAGCATCAAGCAAGCGTTGCTGCTCTATCAGAGCCTGCTGCGTTCTCTGATAATCATTCATCGCATTGCGTACTTCCATATAGGCGTTCAATACCGTGCTGCGATAAGCAAGCATTGCCTGCACCTGCGCTTCGTTGGCTATCTCATATTCGGCGCTTATCTTGCCGGCATTGAAAATTGGCGCCGTGATCCCACCGAGCAGCGACCAGGTGAGCCCCTTTGAGCTGAAAAGGTTATCCAGGCTATTAGATTCGCGGCCATATTCGGCGGTAATGGTAAAGCCGGGGAAAAAGGCGCTCTTGGCTACCCCGACCCCGGCCGTGGCCGCTACCAGAGCCAGCTCGCTGGCGCGTACATCCGGGCGGCGCGACAGTAGCTGTGAAGGCACCCCAACCGCCAGAGATTCGGGAAATTCACTGCTCACCAGTTTGGGAAGCTCTGGCAAGGGGTGATCGTAAGCCCCCAGTAAGATAAGCAACTGATTACGTTTGGCCTTGCTGTCATATTCGAGCTGAGGCAAGGTCACCATGGCGGTTTGATATTCCACTTCCGCCTGGTGTACATCGAGACCCGAGATCATCCCGTTGGCCCGCCTGAGCTTAGCCAGCTGCAGTTCCTTGGCGCGGATCTGAGCCGTTTCCCGGGAGATCTTAAGTCTTTGCTCTATATCGGTCAGCTCGTAAAAGGCGGTGGCGATATCACTGATAAGGCTGATTTTGGATGCCTCAAGCAGCTCTGCCTGCGACAGAGTATTGGCAAGCGCCGCCTCACTGGCCCGGCGATTGGCGCCCCAGATATCCAGCTCCCATGAAGCGACCCCGTTAAGGCCCAAGGCTGTCTTGGCACTGGGATCTTTATTGGTAATGGCGCTGCTAAGCGACCGTTTGGCTTCAAACTCCAGCCCAAGTTCGGGCCACAGGGCCGCATCGACCACCCGCCCTTCGGCTCTGGCGGCTCGCAGCCTGCTCTGCATCATCGCCAGGTCGATATTGTTTCCCAGCGCCTGACGAATAAGCGCCTGCAGTTCGGGATTGAGGAAAAACGTCTGCCATTCATCCTTAACGGCTTCATTGGACTCTACTTGCGGCAGCGTCTTATCAAACTGCGCCGGCATGTTGAGCTCGGGGCGCTGATAATCAGGCCCCAGAGTACAGCCCCAAAGGCCCGAGGAAAGTATCAAAGCGACTAGCGCCGGTCTAGTGCATTTGCAACTGACAAGGCCCTTGTTCGGCTTCTCTTGGCTCATGGCTAATACTCCGGTCATCATAAGCCTTCCTCCGTTGCCGGCTTTTGGCTTGCCGAATCACCCTTAACCTTGGCGCGAACCCAACCGGCTGTGGTCACAAAGAACAGCGGCACCAGTATAATCCCTATGCTGGTCGCCAGCACCATGCCGCCAAGGATGGGAATAGATACCGAGTGACGACTGACTGAGCCGGGTCCGGCCGATAACACCAGTGGCAAGACACCGAGAATAAAGGCCATGGAGGTCATCAAAATCGGCCTGAAGCGCATCGCGGCGGCTTCCATTGCCGCCTCCAGTCTTGAACGGCCCTCCCGGTGCAGTTGATTAGCGAACTCGACAATCAAAATCGAGTTTTTGGCTGCCATCCCGATAAGGGCGATAAAGGCAACCTGGAAGAAGAGATTACTCTGCATACCACTGAGCAGTGTTGCCAAAGAGGCTCCCAGCATGGCGACCGGAGCAATAAGCAGCACGGCCACAGGAATGGTCCAACTCTCATACAGCGCCGCCAAAAACAGGAATACAAACACCAAAGCCAGCGTAATGGCGATACTGGTCTGGTTGGCCGAGCGTACTTCCTGGAAGGTAAGCCCGGTCCATTCGTACTTGAATTCGGGCGGCAGCATGGGCTTAGCTACTCTGTTGATTGCTTTTATCACATCACCTGAAGCATACCCGGCTGCCGGAGTGATGTTGATGGAAGCACTGGAGAACAGATTGTAGTGAGTCACAGCCGCCGGCCCCACAGTATATTCATAGTCGGCCAGAACTCCGATAGGCACCATGACACCATTGGATGACCGGACATAATAATCTTTGATCTGCTGGGGGAACTGGCGATAACTGTCCTCGGCCTGAACCCTGACCTTATACACCCGGCCAAACAGATTGAAATCATTGACTACAGAGGAATCGGTAAAGGTCTTGATAGTGCTGTAAAGATCGGCCACATCCACCCCGATAGCCATAGCCTTGGCTTCGTTGACCGAGAGATACATCTGCGGAATGGAACCCTGCAGCGACATGGCCGCTGCCGCGACTTCCGGTTGTTGTTTGAGCTGCTCCACCAATTCGTTGCTGGTTTCCATCAGCCCCTTGAAATTGGTTCCCGAAGTATCCTGCAGCACCATTTCAACCCCGGAGCCGTTCCCCAAACCGGGCACGGCCGATGGCAGGTAGAGGTTGAACTCTGCCTGCAATACCTGGCTGAGTTCATGTTTCAGCTCTTTCATCACCTTCTGCACTGTGGCCTGGCTTTGCTCCCGCTCCGCCCAGGGCTTGAGGACCACTTCAAACTGGCCGTTGGCCTGATTCGAACCCGAGCGGCGGTTTTCACCGGCCAGGGTGAAGGACCAGGCTACCGCAGGATGGGCCAGCACATGGCGCTCGGCAATCTTGAGTACCTTTTGGGTGCGGTTGACCGTCGCTCCGGCCGGCAATGTCATATCAATAAAGAAACGCCCTTGGTCCTCATCCGGCATAAAGCTCGATGGCAAGTGGCTCATAATGTACCAAACCGCCACCACCATGGCGCCAAACACCAGGTAACTGCGCCGCGCATGTTTGTTGGCTACACCTACCAGGGATACGTATTTGTCGGTCAATTTGGAGAGGCGGTTGTTGAGCCAGAAGAAGAAACCGCTCTTGGCCGCATCGCCCGGACGCAACAACAAGGCGCAAAGTGCCGGACTCAGGGTCAATGCCACCACTGTCGAGATCAGCACGGCTACGGCAATGGCGACGGCAAATTCCCGATACATAATACCTGTGATACCGGCAAGGAAGGACACGGGAACAAACACGGCGCACAGCACCAAACTGGTCGCTATCAGGGCTCCGGATAACTCTTTCATGGCGCTGCGGGTGGCCGCCATCGGGCTCATGCCCTTTTCATTGATAAGTCGCTCGACGTTTTCCACCACCACAATGGCATCGTCAACTACAATACCAATGGCCAAAACCAGTGCCAGTAGGCTTACTGTATTGATGGTAAAACCGAAGGCCAGCATGGCGGCCAGCGTCCCTATCAAAGAGACAGGTACCGCGATCGCCGGGATAAGGGTCGCCCGCAGGTTCTGCAAAAACAGGTACACAACCAACACCACCAACACCAGGGCTTCGATCAGGGTCTGCACTACCTCATCGATAGACTCTTCGATAAACACAGAAGCATCGTAAAACACCTGCCAGTCCATACCGCTTGGGAACTTGGTCGCGAGTTCGGCCATGGTTTCCTTGACCTTACGGGTCACCTCAAGGGCATTGGCACCGGGCAGCAAATACACCTGCAAGATGGTGGCGTTTTCCCCATTGAGTTGTGATTGTAAGGTATAAGCCGAAGAACCCAGTTCTACCCTGGCAATGTCACGCAAGCGAATGAGCGAGCCGTCGGGATTGGCGCGAACTATGATTTCCTCAAATTCCCTGACACTGGACAGACGTCCGCTGGCGGTTATCGGCAAGGTCTGGCTCAAGGCGCTAGTGTTGGGTTGGGTACCCACGGTACCAGCCGGAGTTTCCTTGTTTTGTGCCTTGATGGCATCGATAACGTCTGTGGTAGTCAGGCTGTGACCGGCCAAGGCATCCGGGCGCAACCACACCCGCATGGCATAACTGCGAGCGCCTGTGTTACGAACCCGGCCAACGCCGGGGATCCTTCTCAGTGCCGATTCGATATTGATGGAGGCGTAGTTGGAGAGGTAAATCTCGTCAAAACGGGGATCTTTGGAGGTCAATGACAGCTTGAGCAGTTCCACCGAGGAATCCTTGGAGACTGACACCCCGGCGGTCTGTACATCGATAGGCAAGCTATCGATGGCCTGCTGAGTGGCATTCTGCACATCCACCGCCGCCAGATCCGGACTGGTGCCCACATCAAAGGTAATGGTGACATTGGTGCTGCCGGAATTGGTGCTCTTGGAGCTCATATAGATCATATTGGGCACACCGTTGACCTGCTGCTCCAGCGGTGTTGCCACAGACTCGGCGGCTGTAGTGGAAGCTGCCCCCGGATAAGAGGCTGAGATACTCACCTGCGGCGGCGTGATATAGGGATATTGATCCACCGGCAGCTGGAACATGGCTATCAAGCCCAGGAGCACGATAACGATACTGATAACAGCCGAGAATACCGGCCGTCCGATAAAGAACTGAGCCATTTACTTACGCTCCTGTTCTTTTGATTGCTGCTCCAGTGCCTCTTTCTTTTCCTGCTCGTCGAGCCGCTTTTGATACTCTTTGGCATCCAGCGGCTCGGCCAGTTGGCCATGACGCACGCGGTGCATACCTTCGACTATCACACGTTCACCGGCGTTGAGACCGCTTTTAACCACCACGCCTTCCGGGCCCTGGTATTCAATCACGATAAAGCGCCGTTCAACCTTATTGTCCGGCATCACCACCATCACATAGACGCCGCCCTGATCTACCTGAGTCGAGCGCTGCGGGATCACTATGGCATTGTCTATCTCACTGAGTTTGATCCTGACATTGGTGTATTGACCCGGCAATAACTCCTTGTCCGGATTGGGCAGTACCGCCCTCACCTCAAAGGTACCTGTGCTGGAATTGACCTGGGGATCGGTAAAACTGACGTTACCCAAATAGCGATAATCACTGTTGTCCGGTAAGGTGATACGCACAAAGCCTTCAACCGCCTTGCCTTCAGTTTCCGCTTCCTGCTGTTGGTTGTAACTGGTCATTCGCCGTCTGGCATTGAGGTAATCCAGCGCCGACATATTGAAATTCACATAGATGGGATTCACCTGCTTCACCCGTGTCAGCAGCGATTGCCCCTGACTGCCGACCAAGGCGCCGATATCCACCTCAGAGCGGCTGACCAGACCTGCGATCGGCGCTCTTATTTCGGTATAACTGAGTTCCAGCAGCGCCTCTTCCAGCTCGGCGTGGCCGGCGGCCAGGGCCGACTTGGCCTGCGCCAACGCCGACAGGGCATTATCATAATCCAGCTGACTGGCGGCATCCTGCTCATAGAGGGGTTTCAGACGCTTCACATCCCGCTGCGCCTTTTCCAGTATCGCCTGCTGCGACTCGACGTTGGCCTTGAGTCGATTAACCACAGCGTTATAGGGCTTGTTATCTATCTTATACAAGATATCGCCGGCATTGACCGCGCTGCCCTCGGTAAAGAGCCGCTCCTCGACAAAGCCATCGACGCGGGCCCTGACCTCCACATCCAAAGAAGCCTTGGTGATACCGACATAATTACCGTAGACAGGCACCGTCGCCTGTTTGACCTCTTCCACCACCACCAGTTTGGGCGTGATGGCAACGGGTTCGGGGTCACAACCGAGCAATAAAAAGCCACTGACGATAAGCAGTGGCATAGAGAAAAGCGATGCATTTGAACCCTTTCGGGCGAAGACGGTCATTAGCGCAGCAAAGACAGAGGACATAGCAGCTTCCAGCGTTCAATGGGAGATCCTGATTGTTAAACACCCCGACGTTTGGCGACAGGTTGTTCATTTACCAGTGTAAGTCCTTGAAGCTGCGTGTCAATTCCCGACTATTATTAAGGGAAAGCTAATAACTTATTTAAGCCTCAGAGTTTCAACCTGAAAAGCAAACTGCTCTTTAAGTGATTGAATATGCTCGGGCTTATTTTTTATCAAGCGGCTACGTGTTGCCAGACTGCTGCTGATAAAGAGCTTAAACCAAGTATCAAGCGCTTCGGCGCAGCCCTCTTCACCCAGAGACTGCAGCGTTAAAATTGCCACTTCGGCTGTACCCATCTGAAAGTCGCGGCTACCCTTTCTGAGCTGATAGCGAGCCAAGGTTTCGGCGCTGAATGACAACATAGGTAATTGATGCAGGTAAGCACTCTTGCGAAACATCTTCACCGCCTCACGCCAACTGCCATCGAGCAAAATGAACAGCGGTCGCTTGCCTTGCTCCGGATCTCCCTGATTAGCGAACACCTCGCTCAAAGCCTCAGTCACCACCTCTTGCCCCGGTAAGGCATATTCCCCCGGAAACACCAGATAAGGCTGATAATCCGGGTTTTCCAGCAAGGCTAAGAGTTGAGGGTCCGGCTGAGTTCTCGACCAAAGAAAGGCATGGGTATCCGGAATGAGATCGGCTATCAAACGCCCGCTGTTGCTGGGTTTCAATACCTCGGCATCATACATAAGCAAAGCAAACGCCGCTTCGCAGGGCAGAAGGCGCCTGTGCTCACAGGTACAAAAGCTCTGCTCCAACAGGCAACGGCCACAGCGAACAAGATTCTTGCCCCTTGATGCATAAGGCTTGGTCGACAGCGACTGTCGGTATTCATACAGACGGTGTACCGCGTGAGGTTGAATTGACATGAATTTCCCGAATTACAATGACTTAATAACTCTAGTGTACGACTTTCTTACCGCCAGCCTTGATGCTTTGACTGCCGTGCGTAAGAGCCGGCGCAGTTTACTGCCGCATTCATGTGGCGGCAAGTCGTTTAACCTCACTCTTGCCAGGATAGCCGGCACTTGGTACTTGTCCATAAGGCCGAATGAAAGAACCGATGGAAAATAATCCATCATCAAGATTTGTAAACATATCATTCCAATATAGAGACTCAATACAGCAATGAAAGTCCTCTGTAGGGCTATCATGGCGCTTTCAAAGGTAAACAACCCCAACTTTTGGGTTGTATTCCACCCAAACAGTGTAAAGATTAAGGTACACAAATATATTCTATATAAAATGTTATCAATAACCTTAATTTTTTTCTTGTATAACAGCGACTTCTGTCATTGAAATTGCAAAATTGCCGAGTATGATAGCGCCCGTCTCGGGAGCTCCCGAGCAGGAAGGGGCAGATACTTATCTCAAGAGGCACTCGCCTTATCGGCATCTTCCCAAACGGTTCTTTAGTTATGGTTCTTTATCAAGGTTGTGGGAGTATTACTGTGGTACCTGATGAGAATGTTTCCGGCGTATCCTTGAAGCCTTTATTAATCATGCTGGTGATGATGGTCGCCAGCGGCCAGATTGCCCAAACCATTTTTGTGCCGGCGCTGCCTATGATGGGTGAGCAATTCAGTGTCAGTGCCGGGCAACTGCAGGCGATTATGGGCACTTATCTCTTGGCCTATGGCCTACTGCAATTTGTTTATGGCCCGGTATCGGACAGATTCGGTCGCAAACCGCTGCTGCTCATCGGTCTTAGTCTTTTCGTCATAGGTGCCATCATCGCCGCCTGCGCCGAGAGCTTTAATACCTTGCTGCTGGCCAGTGCCATTCAAGGCTGCGGCACAGCCAGTGCCGGTGCCCTTTGCCGCTCTATTCCAAGGGATTTCTTCTTCGGCGAAAAACTGGTGCGTTTCAACAGCTATGTGTCCATGGCCGTGGTGTTCTCGCCGCTGCTGGCTCCCTTTATTGGCGGAGTGTTGAGTGTGCATTATGGCTGGCATGCCGTGTATTGGTTCCTGGCTTTTTTCGGTGTCTGTGTGGTGATAACCCTGGCGCTGAGGTTCAAGGAATCCCTCCCCAAGGAGAAACGCCAGCCGCAGTCCATGCTCAAGTCCTATGCCTTGGTGCTGAAGCACAGAGCCTTTCGCGGTTATCTGCTGTCCTTGGTGGCTACCTTCGCCGGGATTGCCGCCTTTGAAGCCATCGCCGGTATACTCTATGGCCAGGTGCTGGCTATGAGCCCCATGATGGTCAGTTGTTATTTCGTGGCGCCTATTCCGGGTTATCTGTTGGGAGCCTGGTATGCCGGCAGACAGGCATCACTGCATAAACTGTTTCACCACGGTGTAGCGCTGCTGGGTGCCGGGGCACTGTTTTTACTGCTGCCCGGCCTGTCAACTTTGGTGATAGGTTGGAGTCTACTGATTGGCTCAGTGCTCTTCTTCACCGGGGCCGGCATATTGTTTCCGGCACTGACATCGGCGGCGCTTGAACCCTTCCCGCGTCAAGCCGGGGTTGCCGGCGCCCTGCTCGGTGGCCTGCAGAACTTTGCCGCCGGCCTTGCGGCCATGTTAATGTCGCTGGTGCCCATGATGGGGCAACTCAGCATTGGGCTTTTGACTTCGTCCATGGTAGTGCTGGTGGTGTTGGCACTCAACTATGCCAGAACTCATCCGGATATTGATGTGCATACCGCCGGGGACCCGCTCTGATTTCCCTGTCAAACCATTAAACAGCAAGACCGGCCAACGGCCGGTCTTGCTGTTTATACCCCTCACACATCATGCTCTTCTTTGCGATTCAGACTTTGTCAGCGTTTTAGTCGACGAAGGCATTCGCTTTTGGACGCTATCCTTATGCGCCTTGCCAAACTGCGATCATGACAACAAAGCCAAAACAATCGAATAGCTCAGGCATAAAAAGCGCCCCTAAAGGAGCGCTGGTACCTAAATCTGAGGTTAAACCGAAAACAAAACCAACAGCCCCACCTTAAACGGTTTGGCGACTGATTAGGCCGGTTATTCTGCCAGCTCTTTTTCCAGTTGCTGCGCCACGGCTTCGGGCGAACTGGAACGGCGGGCAAACAGTGAATAAGCCACAGGGATCACCAACAGGGTAAACAAGGTGGCCAGCAAGATACCGGAGAGCACCACCACACCGATAACAAAGCGGGTCTCGGCGCCGGCACCTTCGGCGAGCACCAGAGGCACGGCACCGGCGGCCGTGGTTATGCCTGTCATCAGTATGGGTCTGAGCCTTTGGTTGGCCGCCTGCAAAATAGCGGCATCAAAGTCGACCCCCTTATCCCTGAGCTGGTTGGCAAATTCAACAATCAGAATACCGTTCTTGGCCGCCAACCCCACCAACATGATGATGCCTATCTGGCTGTAGATATTCAGACTTTGACCGGTCAGCAACAAACCCACCAAGGCGCCCACGGTTGCCAGCGGTACAGTCAGCATGATCACCATGGGGTGAATATAGCTCTCAAACTGCGCCGCCAATACCAAGAACACTATCCCCAGTGCCAGCAGGAACACGAAGTACATGGAGCTGCCGGACTCCTGATAGTCGAGCGACTGGCCTTTGTAGCTTATCAAGGCTTCTGCCGGCAGATAGGTGTGGGCCAAATCATTGAGATAATCGAGCGCCTCACCCAGGCTGTAACCTTCCGCCAAACTGGCCTCCAGCGTAATGGCCCGCATCCGGTTGTAGCGATGGAGCTGACTGGCGTCGGCAAACTCCTCTATGCTGACCAGGTTCGAGAGTGGGATCAGCTGCTTGCTGCGATCTGAGCGCACATAGATATTCTGCATATCCGAGGCGGTGTTTTGGCTGTCGCGGTTCCCCTCAATGATCACGTCATACTCTTCACCGTCGCGCATAAAGGTAGTCACCAGGCGTGACCCCAACATGGACTCAAGCGTGCGCCCTATATGAGCGATGGAAACCCCGAGATCGGCCGCCCTGTCTTTGTCGATAACGACTCTGAGCTGGGGCTTGGTTTCCTTGTAGTCATGATCCAAACCGACGAGATTGGGGTTTTCCGCCGCTTTTTCGAGCATGATGTCGCGCCATCTGGCAAGCTCCTCATAACTGGGGCCGCCAATGACAAACTGCACAGGTTTGCCCACTCCACGGCCAAAGGCCTGACGCATTACAGGAAACGCTCTGACACCGGCGAGATCGGCGAGCCTGGCACGGACATCATTGATGATCTCCTTGGCGGGACGGCGCTGGCCCCAGTCATTGAGCACTATGATCGCCATACCGTTGGAGAAGTTGGCCGAGCCGCCCCAACCGCGAGGCGCACGGATCAACAAACGCTTGATTTCGCCGCTGTCGACCAGAGGCATCAAACGTTGCTCCACCTCGTTCATATAGGCTTCAATATATTCATAGCTGGCGCCTTCCGGGCCGTTGACCATCAGGAACATAGAGCCCCTGTCTTCTTCCGGCGCAAACTCCTGCGGGATCAGTTTAACCATGTAGGCACTGGCCCCAAGAGCCGCCACCACCAACAGGGAAACCAGCAAGGGGTGCTTCATGGCGCCGGTGAGGCTGCGGCTGTAAAAGCCTGCCAGAGCGTTCATTCCCTTGTCGACCTGCCGCATCAACCAGGTATCCTGGCTCGCGGGTTTAAGCAGCTTGGAACACATCATGGGGCTGAGTGTCAGTGCCACTATCGAGGAAAACAACACGGCGGCACTCATGGTGACGGCAAACTCTTTAAACAGCTTACCGAGATCGCCATCGAGGAAGGTGATTGGCATAAATACCGCCACCAACACCGCCGTAGTGGCAATAACCGCAAAGGCCACCTCACGGGCGCCGAGGAAAGCGGCTTTCAATGGACTGTCACCCTCTTCGATGCGGCGGTGAATGTTTTCCAGCATCACGATGGCATCATCCACCACCATGCCGATGGCCAGGATCATCGCCAGCAGAGTCAAGAGGTTAATTGTGTATCCCAAGGCGTAGAGCACGATAAAAGTGGCCAGCAGGGATACAGGCACAGTCAGCGCCGGGATCAACATGGCGCGCACACTGCCAAGGAACAGGTAGATGACGATGATCACCAGAATAATGGCGATAAACAGTGTCTGATACACTTCATCGATAGAGGCTTCGATAAACACTGAGCTGTCGTAGGAGCGTTTAATCTCCATCCCCTGGGGCAGAGTCGGGTTGATCTCATCCACCAGTTTATTCACCGCCCGCGCCACTTCCAAAGTATTGGCGGTAGACTGTTTGGAGACCCCCAAGCCTATCATGGCTTCGCCGTTACCACGGAACATGATCCGCTCTTCTTCCGAGCCGATTTCGACCCTGGCCACATCCCCGAGCTTAACCAGGTAGCCATCGCCCCCTTGGGTCAGCACCAGGTTGGCAAAGTCTTCGGCGGTGCGAAAGCTGCGTTCAAGCCGCACGGTAAAGTGACGTTCCTTGGATTCGATGGAGCCGGCCGGCAGTTCGACGTTTTCCGATCTCAGGGCCGCTTCGACATCGGCTACGGTCAGGTTGCGGGCCGCCAGTGCCTGGCGGTCAATCCAGACCCGCATGGCGTAAACCTTGCCGCCACCGACACGCATATTGGCCACCCCGTCGATAACGGAGAATCTGTCGGTGAGGTAACGGCGGGCATAGTCGGTGAGCTGCAAAGTGGTCATCTGATCCGACACCAGATTGAGCCACATGATCACTTCATCGCCGCCATTGGCCTTTTGCACCTCCGGCGGATCGGCCTCTTCCGGCAAGTTATCCAGCAAACCGGCAATCCGGTCACGGACATCGTTGGCGGCGGCTTCAATATCGCGGTCAATATCAAACTCAAGCACCACAGAGGAGCGGCCATCTGTGCTGGAAGAGTCGATATGACGTATGCCTTCAACGCCACTGATCCTGTCTTCAATCAGTTGAGTGATACGGCTTTCCACCACAGAGGCACTGGCGCCACGGTAGCTGGTATCTATCGAGACTATCGGCGGGTCGATATCCGGGTATTCGCGTAGTGGCAACTTACCGAAGGACACCAGACCGAAAGCGATCAGCAACAGGCTGATGACCGAGGCGAAAACCGGCCGTTTAACGGAAATGTCTGTCAGTATCATGCTGTGGTCTTCGCCTCTTCAGCCGTCAGGAAGCTGAAATGTTCCTTGAACTCCACCTTGACCTTGTCACCGGGACGGACCTTGAGGATCCCGCGAATGATCACCTGCTCACCCAGCTCAACGCCTTCGAGAATTTCCACCCAGCCACGGCTGCGCAGCCCAATAGTAACCTGACGCTGTTCCACCACACCTTCACTGTTGGCCAGATAGATGTAGTGACGGTTTTGAATAGGAATAATGGCCGACTCAGGCAGCAACAACGCCTCACGGTTTTGCTTGATAAGCTTGACCTTCATCAACATGCCCGGTAGCAGTTGACCATCGGGGTTGGGGATTTCGGCGCGCACCACTACTGCCCGTGTGGTTGGGTTAACCCGGCTGTCGATGGAAACAACTTTGCCGCGAAACAGTTTATCCGGGTAAGCGACCGCGCTGGCTTCCACGATTTTGCCCGGCAACAAGTCCTGAATAAAACGCTCGGGAACCGAGAAATCCAGCTTGATCACCGAGATATCATCCAAGGTGGTGATCACCACTCCTGGGGTGACCAGGCTGCCGACCGAAACCTGGCGTAAACCCAGGCGACCATTGAAGGGGGCGGTGATCTGTCTGTCCCGCAGCGCCGCCTGTGCCTGCTCGACTTCGGCCCTGGCACTTTCTATCAGAGTTTGCAGTCGGTCGCGCTCGGTTTCTGCGACTGTCTTGCTGGTGACCAGAGAGCTGATGCGGTCGAACTCGCGGGTATTCTCCCGTACCTTGATCCTGGCCAGTTCCACTCTGGCCTGCTGCTCGGCGTCCTGCAGCTTGGCAAGCAGTTGCCCTTGCTTGACTATCTGACCATCATCGAAGCGAATCGAGGTCACCACATCGCTGACCTTGGGGGTGATGGTGACTGACTCATAGGCTTTGGAAGTGCCAAGGGCCTCCACTTCATCCCGCACAGCCTGAATGGCTGCCTTATACACCACAACATTGGGTACCGGGCGGGCCTTTCTCTCCGCCGGGGCTTGCTGCTGATGCCATTGTTGATAACCAATGGCTGCGGCCGCCAGTAGTACCAAAAGGAGTATTATTTTTTTCATTGGTTGTCCGAAGGTACAGAGTTTTATGGGTAAAACAGTTTACTCTGCGACTTATCGGCTTCAATACGTTTTACCTTTTCTTACAAATTACATTTATTTGACACAGATACACACACAGTTAAAACAACTGCATCAAAGCCGCCGGAACAAAGATACAGGCTATAGATTGACTCAAAAACCAAGGACTATTCTGCAAATGACTTTACAAACAGGGAGGCGTTGATTTCATCTATCGTGCGGTAAAGATGAAGGAGTAGGACAAATATCAAATAAAAACATTATAAATTAAATGGTTATAAATGGCTGGTGCTGAGAAAGCCACAGAACTTCGGTACCGACTTTTGGCACCCAAGGGCAGCAATAGGCTTATGAGGAGATCAAAAAAGGCGCCGAAATCGGCGCCTTTTCAATCACACTCTCTGGTATAAACCCGCAGAGCTTAACGCACTTTACGATCTTCGCGCATCAAATCCGCCAGGTTCTGATAGACGGCTTCAACGGTTTCATTCGCGAGCGGTTGGTCGGCCACATCGTGCAGGCGGATCTCTGTCTGCTCTTTGTTGGCGGCACTTTCCTGCAGCAATAAACGATAGCTGCCCTCTTTAAGCGCTAACTTGTTATCGCCCCACAGGGAACTCCAGAAGCCAGAGTTATCATTCAAGTTAACGTAGAACAAACCTTTGCTTGAGTCCATGTCCACCACTTCCAAACCAAGCTCAGGCAGTACTATCCGCAGACGATCCCAGGTACGCTTGAATGGCGCATCAGCCACCCAGTAGCTCTCGCTGTCGCCGCCCTGATGCAATGACATATCAATACCCAGACTCTGCTTGATACGGTTGGCCTTGATCATCTGCTCACGCTTGAGGCTCATATAGGCCACGGCGCTGTTGAGCATATCTATGGTGTAACGGCGCTTATCTTCACCACTGAGCAGTACCGGCAGCTCTGAGCCGTCGTAATGCTCTTCGTGATCTATAAGGTTAATCACCAGGTTGCCTGTGCGGCCATGTGGACGAACTTCGACATCGAAACGGAAACGCTGGCGCAGCTGGTAGACTTTATCGCTGCCAAACCAGGAAGAATCGAGCACCTGCTCTGTTTCAATCCAATCTGTTTCGATAGCGCCTTTATCATAATCTTCAGAGACTATGCCATAGCCTTGCTTTTGCAGATAACCCTTAACCGTGCTGAAGATCTCCTGTTTGAGATCAACGCTGTTGTCGATGGACTCAACCACCACTTTGATGTTGTCGCTGCCCTCTTCCACATGGGTGCCTTCAGCCATGGGCAGCACTTGCAAAGGCGGACGAATATCGAGTTTTTCACCAACAAACTCAGCATTACTCTTGGCGCCCGCTTGCGGGATCTCAAACTCTTTACTGAACCTTGGGGTGTCCAATCCTTCCGGGATCACCAAGGGAGCTGAAGTGCCGGCTTCAACATACTCGAAGTTGCCATTGGCCTGACGACGGTCAATCGGCGTACTGCAGGCTGAAACTGCGACAACCAGCACTAAGGGGGAAACTTGCTTTAGCATTAAATTATTCAACCTCTATCCCGGCTTTTTGCATTGCGTTAAGCAACAGACCATGAAACTCCTCGGAAAGTTCAGTCAAAGGCAAACGAATTGTGCCTTCGCTGATGAGTCCCATGCGATGGGCCGCCCACTTAACCGGTATTGGGTTCGCCTCACAAAAGAGTGCACTGTACAGGCCGCTCAGGGGTTCATCCACGGCTTTTGCCTCTGCTGCTCTTCCTTGCAGCGCCGCCTCACACATGGCCTTGAACGCCTTAGGGACGATATTGTTGGCAACCGAGATCACCCCGTTGCCACCAAGGGCCAGGAATTCGCGCGCCGTGGCATCATCACCACTGAACAGCAGAAAATTATCGCCGCAAAGCTCACGCAGCCGTTTAACCCGTGCGAGATCGCCTGTGGCTTCCTTCACCCCTATGATGTTGGGCACATCACAAAGTTGAGCAACGGTTTCCGGCTTCATGTCAACCGAAGTGCGGCCTGGAACGTTATACAGAATTTGGGGAACATCCGTACTGGCTGCAACCGCTTTATAATGGGCAATCAACCCCTTGGGAGTGGGCTTGTTGTAATAAGGTGTCACCCCCAGCATGGCAGCCACATCGAGTTTCGACAGGCCCTGGGTCAGCTCTATGGCTTCAGCGGTGGCATTGGCGCCATTACCGCCTATGACGGGAATACGGCCTGCGGCAAAAGAAAGGGTTTGTGACACCACTTCGAGGTGTTCGCGAATGGGCAGAGTGGCAGATTCGCCTGTGGTACCAACTGCAACTATGGCATCGGTCCCCTGCTCGATATGAAATTCCACCAAACGCTCGAGACTTGCAAAATCCACTGAGCCATCGCCTTGCATGGGCGTAATTAAGGCTACGATGCTTCCGTTTATCATCTTATGTCCCCAAGATTTCAGGATTCGCTATGGTACTGGTGCAGCCAGCCAATGACAAGCACTGTCAGGGCTAACAAATCGAATTAGTTGTGGTAGCATGGTTGACCGCACAAAAAACTCAGCTCAAAGGGGCTGAGTTTTCGCTCTATGATACCGGAAATATGAGGAAAATTCATGACCAACTACCTGGTCGTTACCGCTATGGGGGCCGACCGTCCCGGCCTGGTCAGCAAACTGGCAAGATTAGCCAGTGATTGCGACTGTGACATAGTCGACAGCCGCATGGCGCTGTTCGGCAACGAGTTTACTCTGATTATGATGTTGTCCGGCTCCTGGGCATCCATTACCAAGATAGAAACCAGCCTTCCCAGTCTCAGTGTCGAACTTGAACTGATGACGGTAATGAAGCGCACCTCCAAGCACACGCCGCAAAATTACATCTCGCGCATTGAAGTGACTTTCAACGGTCAGGACCAGCGCGGCACCATGAAACGCATCTCCCAGTTCCTGGCAGACAGGTCCTTGGATCTCGGTGCGGTGCGCTCCTACTCGGAAGAGCTGCCGGACGGCAGCCAGACTCAGCACGTTTTCCTGGCCATCAATATCCCGGAAAAGGTCGAATTGGATAAACTGGAAACCAGCATCCAGGCCTTGGCCGAAGAGATGTCCCTGACCTGCAACATCAAACGTATGCAGGGTATTGCGGTCCCCAAAGCCGATTGAATCCCACTCACCCCAGATAAAGATCAAAAGGATTGAACGCATGAACACCTTAAAAGCAGGCGATAAAGCGCCACTCTTCACCCTTAAAAACCAAAACGATGAAAATATTTCACTACAAGACTGCCTGAAAAAAGGCCGGGTACTGGTGTATTTCTACCCCAAGGCGATGACGCCTGGTTGTACAGTGCAAGCCTGTGGCCTGAGAGACAGCAAGGCGGAACTGGACGAATTCAATGTAACCGTGCTTGGAATAAGCACAGATCCCGTGGCGAGACTGGGCAAGTTTATCGATAAGCATGAGCTCAACTTCACCCTGCTCAGCGATGAAGACCACGCAGTAGCCGATGCCTTCGGTGTCTGGGGCGAGAAAAAATTTATGGGCAAAGTTTATGATGGCCTGCATCGCCTGAGTTTCCTGATTGACCAGGACGGCACCATCAGCCACAGGTTCGACAAGTTCAAGACCAAAGATCATCATCAAGTGGTGCTGGACTATCTCAAGGGATAAACCCCACGGCTATTTTGCCGGCTCCTATTGCCGGCATTTACCGCATCCCCAAGCCAGAGACGCTAAAAAGCCCGCAATGCGGGCTTTTGTTTTTCTGCAAGATACCTGAACTTACCTCAGAAGCCCCTTCCCTGAAAATAGGGCCACAGAATAGCCAGGGCGATTGACCACATGGTCAACCAGATAAATCTGTCCAGATAACGCCAGGCCGCGGGACGGCTGAACACGGGCGCTAGCAGGCGCGCGCCAAAGCTCAGACTAAAGAACCAGATAAAGGAAGCCAGCACGGCCCCGGCACCAAACCAGCCCCTGACCTCGGTATCAAACTGGGTACTTATGCTGCCGAGCAAAACCACTGTATCCAGATACAAGTGTGGGTTCAAAAAGCTGATCGCCAAGGTGGTGATCATCGCCTTGCGAAATGAATCCGCCGCTTCAGCATCCCCGGTCTGCAACCCCTGACTCTTGAATGAAGAGCGCAGCGCGTTGAAGCCGTACCACAGCAGGAAGGCCGCGCCGCCAAAGCTCGCCAGATGTTTGATGGCCGGCACGGCCAAGATCAACTGCCCTAGCCCGGCAACCCCAGCAGTAATCATCAGGGCGTCTATCAAAGAGCAGGTCAAGGCGATGGGAAACGGATAAGCACGCTTGATGCCTTGCTTCAACACAAAGGCGTTTTGAGCTCCCACGGCAATGATTAGACTGGCACCTATCCCCATGCCCTGAATGAAAGCGGTTTGCATAATCTCTCCAACAGCAGTTCGCCGCGATAGCCGGCGACCAATAAAAGTTTTCAATGGCGGCAGTTTACTCCCGGCAATAAAATTAATATAACTAATGTTTTTTATTGGTCATTAGCAAAACTTATAATCGAACAAGGATTAACCCAAGGAGTTTTTATGCTGGACTACAGTCACCTCAAAGCCCTGTCTGTGGTGGTCGCTGAAGGCGGTTTTGAGCGAGCAGCCAAACGGCTGCATGTGACCCAATCGGCGGTATCACAGCGGATAAAGCAGCTTGAGGAAAGAGTGGGTCAGGCACTGCTCGTCAGGAGTAATCCCGTAGTGCCGACACCAACAGGGAAGCGGCTCTTGCGCCACTATGCCCAGGTCGAACTGCTGGAGACTGAGCTCAGAGCCGAAATGGACGCCGACGATCCGGCCATGCCCACTGTGGTGAGAATCGCGGTGAATGCCGACAGTCTGGCAACCTGGTTTCTACCGTCCATCAGCGCCATATTCGCCCGCCGCGGTTGGTTGTTGGAATTGATAGTGGATGATGAATCTTACACTCATCACCTGTTGAAAAACGGTGAGGCTGTCGGCTGCGTGACCACCTTGGGTCAAGCGATGAACGGCTGCTCCAGCGAGTTTCTCGGGGTGATGGAGTATGCCTGTGTGGCCACGCCTGAGTTTGCCGAACGTTTTTTCGACGGCTTGCCGGATACCGACTCGCTGGCCTCGGCGCCGGCAGTGATATTCTCCACCCGCGACAAGCTGCATGAAAAATACTTGAAGCGCTACTTCGAAATGCTGCCGGGACAATGGTGGCAACACACAGTGCCGTCATCGGAAGGCTTTTTGGAAGCGATTCTACAGGGATTGGGTTATGGCCTGGTGGGCCATTTGCAGGCCGAGCCGCTGTTGGCATCCGGGCGCTTGATAGAGTTGACACCCATGATGCGGATGCGGGTACCGCTTTACTGGCAACACTGGAACCTTAAGGCCAAGCAGACCACTCTGGTATTCAGGGCATTGGCGGCGAGCGCCAGAAACCACTTGTTGCCCGAATGAATAGCGGTTGAAAAAACACAGGCGACCATAGGCCGCCTGTGTCAGTGAACTTGAAATTTACCGCCTTATTCGGCTTGCGCCTCTAAAGCGGCTTTGGCCGCATCTGCTTCGGCGTTGGGCCAGGCGTTCAGTACAGCCTTGACCAGAGAAGCCAGCGGGATCGCGAAAAACACGCCCCAAACACCCCAAAGGCCACCGAAGACCAACACTGCGGCTATGATGATCACCGGGTGCAAGTCCACCGCATCGGAGAACAACAAAGGCACCAGCAGGTTGCCATCCAGCGCCTGAATGATGCCGTAACCCAGCATCAGATAACCGAACTCGGGGCTGACGCCCCACTGGAAGAAGGCAACCAGCGCAATAGGTAAGGTCACCAGGGTGGCACCGACATAAGGAATAAGCACTGAAAGCCCGGTCAACACCCCAAGCAGCGCCGCATAACGCAGATCCATCAGGGCGAAGAATACGTAACTCACTACCCCGACAATCACAATTTCAATCACCTTACCGCGAATGTAGTTGAAGATCTGCTGATTCATCTCGAACCAAACCTTACGGGCCAGATCACGATTGCTGGGGAAGAAACGCTTGCTGCCGCGGATCAGTTCATCTTTATCCTTGAGGAAGAAGAACACCAGCAGTGGCACCAGGATGGCGTAAACCATCAGCACCAGCAAGGATGCCGAATAGCCGAGAAGCTGCTTGGCGATATCCAAAAGATGCTGGGTGTCGAGCAATTTTTTGAGCTCGGACACCATGGTATCGAGCTGATCTGTGGAGATAAACTGCGGATACTGCTGCGCCTGCTCCTGCAGCAGGATTATCCCCTTGTCCAGCATGGTGGGAAGGTCAGTCAGTAGCGCAGCACCCTGGCGCCAGATACTGGGGATCAGGCCGAATGACAACAAGATCATCAAGCCGATAAAGAGGATCAGCACCAAAGAGGCGGCCGCGGTGCGGCTTATCCCTACCCTTGCCATCTGTGCCACCGGCCACTCCAGCAGAAAGGCCAATACCAGAGCGACCAGCAGCGGCATCAATAAGCCACCGGCGAAATAGATGGTCAAGGCAATACCAAGCAGAATAAACAGCAGTGTCAGAGCCTGAGGATCACTGAAGCGGGCCTGGTACCAACGACTCAAATAGCTAAACATCCGGGATTCCTGTGGTGATGATGGCTGCGCCATCTTGATTATCGCTTCTTCAAGAAGCTGTGTAGTTACGTCCTGCGCTTCTATTCTGCAACGGACACCTGTAAGCGCAATACGGCCGGCTCGTCGGACTCAATCCGACAATCATAGCCCTGTTTTTTGGCAAAGCGGGGAACATCCTGCCGCGATCCCGGGTCTGAAAGCAAGAGACACAGAGTTTCACCGGGCCGCAAACGTTTCATCGCCATCTTGGCCTTGACCAGGGCTTCGGGACAACGACTCTGAGTTAAATCAATTAAAACCATGATGAGCTTGCTAAACATAAACCTCGGCTATTATCCTAAGTTGCAACTCAAACCACAAGCCAGGCAGTTATGCATTAGTGGCATACAGGAAATCTAATCAGCTTGAGTACATTGACTTTTTCCAAGTTCCGACATTCCATTCTGGCCGGTGCCACTGCTGTTTTAATTGCCACCGCCAGCCAAAGTTTCGCCAATAACGACCTGCCGGATCTCGGTACCGCTGCCGTCAACACCTTCAGTCTCGAAAAAGAGATGGTCTATGGTGACGCCTATATGCGGGTTATTCGTTCCCAGGCGCCTGTGTTATCCGATCCTGTGTTGAGCCAATATGCCACCGAACTGGGTAACAAATTGGTGGCGCATGCCACCGGGGTTAAGACCCCCTTCTATTTTTTCCTGTTGCGAAACGATGAAATCAACGCCTTTGCCTTTTTCGGCGGCCATGTGGCAATCCATACAGGCCTGTTTCTCAACGCCGACAATGAAAGTGAATTGGCCTCGGTACTGGCGCACGAAATTACCCACGTAACCCAGAGGCACCTGGCACGCTCACTCGAAGCCCAGGAGAAAGCCAGCCCGGCTACCATTGCCGGGTTGCTCGGCGCCATCTTGCTAACCATAGCAGCGCCTCAAGCCGGGATGGCGGCGCTGGCCACCACCCAGGCACTCTCGACTCAGTCCAAGATCAACTATACCCGCTTGCATGAAAAAGAGGCCGACAGGATAGGCATGCAAATTCTGGTGGAATCCGGTTTCGATCCCAATGCCTCGGCCAACTTCTTCGGCAAACTGGCGGCCCGTTACCGTTTTACCTCCAAGCCGCCGCAAATGCTGCTGACTCACCCCCTGCCCGAGTCGCGGATCACCGATGCCCGTAACCGCGCGGCTCAGTATCCCCACAGATATGTGGCAGACAACCTTAACTTCCACTTGGCCAAGGCCAGGATCCAGGTGCGCTTTTCCAGCTACAGCGACGATGCTGCACTGTCGCTGTTTGAAACCCAGTTAGCCAAGCACAACTATGCCTTTAAAGATGCGGCCCTCTATGGCAAGGCATTGGCACTGTTTCGCCTCAAGGACTTCAAACAATCCGAGCAGCTCATAGATCAATTGCTGGAAAAAGATCAAGACAACCTCTTCTATCTCGATACCAAAACCGATCTGCTGGTGGAGCGTAAGGATTATCAGGGCGCGATAAAGATGTTGGAGGCCCAAAGACGCCTCAAACCCACCTCCCAAGTGATCAACGCCAACCTGGCCAGTGTTTATCTCGAAAGTAAACAGCCACAGCGGGCAATCCCTATTCTCGAGGACATGGCGTTTCTGGATAAACAAAACCCCTTGCCCTATCAGTTGCTGACCGAAGCCTACAAGCAAACCGGTAACAAGGCGCTGGAACACTTCTCCAATGCCGAGTCCATGGCACTCAGGGCCGACTATAAAGGGGCTATAGATCAGCTCAATTTTGCTTATAAAGCCGCCGACGGCCAGCCTCTGCAGATTGCCAGAATCGAGGCCAAGATACGCCAGTTCCGTGTCGCCGACCGAGCGCTGGACGAATTGAAGAAATAATCGGCTTACACTTTGATTATGCTGGCTTTCACTGGCCCGTTAATCGGGCCACTTTCCGCTGACGTAACCGCTGATTTTTGCTATCATCGTCGCACTTTTCAGCCAAGGTAAAGAGAAAACCCATGACCCAGGTCACTATTTTCCATAATCCTCGCTGCTCCAAGAGCCGCGAAACACTGGCACTGCTGGAGTCCAAAGGCGTCGAGATCCAGATTGTCGAGTATCTGAAGCAGGTACCGGATGCTGCCACCCTCAGTGAACTGCTGGCTAAACTGGGCATCAGCGCCCGTGAATTGATGCGCACCAAGGAAGAGGAATACAAGGCTCAGGGGCTGAATAACCCGGAATTGACCGAAGCTCAATTGATTGCCGCCATGATTGCCACCCCCAAGCTGATAGAGCGCCCAATCGTCCTGGCCAACGGTAAAGCCGCCATCGGCCGCCCACCGGAAAACGTGTTGGCGATCCTGTAAATGAGCAGTCATGCGTTATTACAGGTCTCACGCACAGGCTATCTGCTACTGACAGCCTTGTTGACCTATGCCTTTATCGGTAAAGGGCTCGACGGCGAATACTCGCTGCTGTTCACCAGTCTTTGGCTGGTGCCCTTGCTGCTGCCGTTGCCTGGGATCCTTAAAGGTAATCCTTATACCTTTGCCTGGGCCAGCTTTATTCTCTGTCTCTATTTTTTGCACGGCTTGACCTTGCTCTACATAGCCGAGGGCAATGAATGGTGGTTTGCGCTGATTGAGAGTCTGTTGATCTCATGCTTACTGATCAGCATGCCCTTCTACGCCCGCAAGCGCGGCCGCGAATTGGGTCTGGGACTCAAGAAACGCGCCAAAGACAAAGAGTAAACCCGGATAATAGATAGGGGCCGACGATAATGGCCCCTTTTTTGTACTCTGTTCAGCTCTTGCTCTGACTCCCTCGCATACTGGCATAATTTGCAACAATTTTTCCCATCTTAAGGACTATTGGTCACCCTGCTGGCCCGTGCTATAGTGCCCAAGCAACACAACCATTTTTATATAAAACAACAACAAATAATAACAAGCAGTCAACCAAGTGGAGTCGTGCCATGAAGATACTGCCTTACCTCCCCTTCACCTGTACTCTATTGCTCACCGCCTGTGGCGGTGGTGGCAACGATGATGGCAGCGACCTTATCCCTCCTGTCGTTACCCCACCTCCGGCCTTGTCGCGTTGTGAACAACAAAGTGAATTCGACAACCAAACCACAGCCTCTGGTCTGGTTTTTAAGCTGCAAAGCCGCTATTTAGCCGGCCAGCAAAGCAGCGTTCTGGCCACTCTGGGAACGCTCAACAGCCGTAATATGCAGTTCCAGTGGCAACAGTTGTCCGGGCCCAGTGTCGATATGGACATGAATGACAGCCCTGTGCTGGCCTTTGTGCCGCCGCAAAGCGGTGATTACCGCTTTCAGTTGAATGTCAGCGGCAGTGATCTCAGCCTGCAGGAAACGGTAACCCTGACAGTGATGGACGGAAGTGGCCTTAATATCCGCCAGGATCACCAAGTGGTAGAGGGCAACAATGTCAGCGTACGACTGGATAGAGTCGATGGCACAGTGGCAAACAACATCAGTTGGTGTATTGCCGCCGGACCTGAGCTCAACCTGGATCTGACCAACCCTGAACGCCCCTTGTTTGTTGCGCCCGAGGTCAATCAGGACACAGGGGTGATCTTAAGAGCCAGCGCCAGTGTCAATGGCGAGACCTTAAGCGATGAAGTCAGCATACTGATAACAGATGAAGAGCAAATCACCTCAGAGTACTTTGATGCGCCCATCGCCCGCACCCATGCCTACAAACGCAACTCGCCTTATGCCGAAGTGTTAAAGCGCTGCACTTATTCCAATCAGTTGAGCGCTTGCCAGCTCAGTACCTTGCCCTTGATAGGACAAGGTGCCGGCGGCATCAGTGATAAAGAAGCGATAATGAACCGGGTACTGGTATCCCACGACTGGATGGGACGTAATTTTGAAGCCTTCCTCGATCAAATGGACACTCATGGTGACTTTGCCACCTTGCTGCAGTCTGTCACCGCAGTGGTGATAAGTTACGATGTCCGCCCCTCCTTCTACTGGGTGGTCACAGGTGCTATCTATCTGGATCCGGAAGATCTTTGGTTGACGGCAACTGAGCGCGACAGTATCAATGAAGCGCCGGATTACCGTGCCGGTTTCGGTAATGAACTGCAGTTCCTGATCCCCTGGCGTTATGTCAAAGACAACGATTATGCTTCTGTCTATCGTGATCGCAGCCAGCGCAGCAACCGCCCTATCAGCGAGTTGACAACCGATCTCTCCTCGCTGCTTTATCACGAGTTGGCCCATGCCAATGACTTTTTCCCGCGCAGTGTTCACCAAAGCCTTGAGGGGCCGACTTTGCTGGATGACTATTACCGACGCACGGCACAAAAAGCCTTGATATCGGATCAGCTCAGCAGCGCCTATCCGCTGGGCAGCGCAGAGATGAGCGCCCTGGCCGGCGTGAGCTTTATGGGCCAAACAGCCACCGCCACCCAAAAGGCATATACGCCCGGGGATGTCAGTGGCTTCTTCTCCGCAGACAGAGCCAATGACTTTTACAACTACAGCACCCCCAGGGAAGATGCCGCCATGCTGTTTGAAGAAGCCATGATGAGCTACCGTCTTGGCGTGCAGCGTGATGTGGCGATTACAGACAAACCCGAAACAGTGACCGCAAATAGCATCAGTGTCGACTGGGGCCAGCGGGGACGTATCGGCGCCTCGGCCCTCAGAAACCGTACAGGCTTGGTGCTGAGCGAAATGATGCCTGAGCTCAATGCTCAGCTGCTGCTGGATAGTTTGCCGGCGCCGCTGCAGATGCAACCAGGCCTGAGCTGGGCGGCCAACCTCGGCATATCACCCACACTTATGGCGCCGAACAGCAATGTCCAGCGTCAGCAAGGGCGTGAACAGACCCAAGTGCCGCTGCGTTTAAGTGGCGATCGCCACAAAACTCCCGTAGGGGTGAACAGACCCTGACACGCTTTTCGGTTTATTCGAGCATCAAAAAAGCGCAGCTTCAGCTGCGCTTTTTAAATGCATTTAAAATAACTAGGCTTGGACTCGACAGTCAGAGGCGCAACATCTCTTTGATAAAAGGAATGGTCAACTTACGCTGATGCACCATGGAGGCCTTGTCCAACCTGTCCAACACATCGAACAAGGTGCGCAGATCCCGGGCCAAACGATTGAGCAGAAAACGGCCCACATCTTCCGGTAATTGCAAGCCACGCATGGCGGCGCGGCGCTGCAATGCCACCAACTTTTCCTCATCGGCCATGGGTTGCAGCTGATAATTGAGCCCCCACTGCATCCTTGAGACCAGATCCGGCAAGGCAAAACCGGCATCTATGGGAGCCGCACTGCCGCTGACCACCAAAGCACAATGTTTCTGCTCGGCGACTCGGTTGTAGAGATCGAATATCGCTTCTTCCCACAAAGGGTGGCCGGCAATGGCATCGACATCATCAATACAGACAAGATCGAGCTGCTCCAAGCCTTCAAGCAAAGCGGTGGAGATACTGGCATGAATACCCAGGGGAATATAGAAGCTGCTGCGTCCCAACTCATTGGCATGAGCGCAGGCGGCGTGCATCAAGTGGGTTCGTCCCGACTTAACCGGTCCCCATAGGTAGACGGCTCCCTGGCTGCGGCCTTCGGCACAGGCCCTCAAGGTCTGGATCAGTTCATCGTTTCCTGCCGCAGGATAATAACTGTTAAAAGTCTCATCGTCCGGCAAGTGAACGGGCAGTGAAAGTTGCAAGGGTGAGTTTTGTGTCACTCAGGATCGTTCCAAATCGCAGTAAATCAAGTAATGCGGGCGCCAAGTCTAGCATGACTGGCGCCGCTGTTAAAACCTCAACGGCTGTGCCATTGGTATGGGCCTATGGGCTGGTTCACATTATCGCTGAATTCTGTGGTCTTGGATGGCTGTGGCAATGTATTCATGTCGTCATTGCCCTGCCCGCCAGCCACATCCTGAAAACCAGTCTCGGCCGAAGATAAACGTGGTTCCAGACGCAGCAGGTTTTTCAAGTCCTCTTCCGAGCCAAAAAGCTGCACGCTGAAAGTGGCACTGTCACCCTGCAGAGTACTGAGACTGGCTTCACGCACCGCACTGAGTTGGTTGAGAAACGCCTCTATTTCAACCAACTGTTTCATTTGGTTGATGCCGGTAAAACGCACTTTGCTCAACAGGCCATCGCCGGAATCGGCAATCGCGTACCGGGAAACGAAGTAATCAGACAGTGACAGCATCATCTCGGCCACGGCTTCGTCCTTACTGGCGGCCCGCCCCTGACGGCTGAGCAGAGGTTGGCCAAAAGACTGACTGACATCTGTCTTGGGATAAAGCACCAGTTGATAGCTGAATTCACTGCCGCTGGCTTCCAGTGTACCCATGGCAAAGAAGTCCGCCTGGTAACGCCCTGAAGCGGTAGCGACGGTATCTGCAAACAAACCGCGCACATCATTGACATTGATGCGCATCAGATCGTCCAGATCCATCAAAGGAAACATCAAAGGCACACCACGTTCCATCGAGGCATTGGCAAACGCCTTGCGCTCTTCGGCACTCGAATCATCACTGAGGATAACCCTCTCATTATTGATATCCGTGCTGAGCCAAAACAGAGTCAGGGGACGTTGTTTGCCCCAGACCGGCAAGCCGGCTTCGCGCAGCATGCTGATTATCTTGCGGTGATCGAAATTGGCCTTCAGCTTTAGCCCCTCTTCGGTATCCAGATAGCCAAACTGACTGACCATGGCATCGGCATTGGCGAGCTTGGCCTGAATTTCCGGGCTTTCGAGGGCGCTACGGGAGCCGGAGTTTTTCAAAATAACATCTTCCAATGCCTTCTTGAGCCCCTTGCTCTTCTCGGCACTGGTTCGGGATTCCACGGCTACAGTGGCTTCATCCAAACGTTTGACCTCAACAGCCTGGGCCAGAGTTGTGGCACAGAACAGGGAGAGAAAAACGACTGGCTTTATAAATGAATTCAGCATCTTTGCGACGGTAAAAAATGGTCGGAATGGCAAAAGTGTATCATATATGCCTCACTTGGCGAGCCGATGGAGATGAAAAACCTCCCGCTTCGTTCATCTAGGGTTCAGCGGTAGAATTTGTGAAAAATTTGATCTAAAACGGCAAATAGTCCCCCACGATTTACAGTGAACTGGTAATATTGGCCGGTTTAACCTAAATACGGATAAAAAAATGAAATACCTTGCCCGTCCTCTGCAAGGCGCACAGATGTTATTTGTCGCTTTCGGAGCCCTGGTGCTAATGCCGCTGCTCACCGGCCTAGATACCAGCGTAGCCCTGTTCACCGCCGGATTCGGCACCCTGTTGTTCCAGTTGATCACCAAACGTCAAATCCCTGTTTTCCTTGCTTCCTCCTTTGCTTTTATTCCACCTGTCATGTACGGCGTACAAACCTGGGGCGTCCCCGCGACCATGGGGGGCCTGATGGCTGCAGGATGCGTCTATCTGGTACTGGCCTCTGTGGTTAAACTGCGTGGCAGCGGCGTAATCATGAGACTCTTGCCCCCTGTGGTGGTGGGACCTGTGATCATCATCATAGGTTTAGGTCTGGCACCGGTTGCCGTGAATATGGCGCTCGGCAAGAGTGGTGACGGCAGTCAGGTACTGGTTGCTCAGGATACCGCCCTTATTGTTTCTCTGGCATCACTACTGACCACCATAGCCGTGGCCATCTTTGCCAAGGGACTGCTGAGGTTGATGCCGATCCTGGCCGGTATCATAGTAGGTTACGGCCTGAGTCTGTATTACGGCATAGTGGATTTCAATGTGGTACATGAGGCCGCGTGGCTGGCCATGCCCAACTTCGTTGCCCCCGAGTTCAACTGGCATGCCATTGCCTTTATGATCCCGGTTGCCATAGCCCCTGCCGTGGAACACATAGGAGATATTTTGGCTATCTCCAATGTTACCGGTAAAGATTATTTGAAAAAGCCCGGTTTGCATCGCACTCTTGCCGGTGACGGGGTCGCCACCATAGCGGCCACCGCTTTTGGCGGCCCGCCAAACACCACTTATTCTGAAGTGACGGGCGCTGTGACCCTGACCCGCAACTTCGACCCCAGAATTATGACCTGGACTGCCATTACCGCCATTTTGCTGGCCTTTGTTGGTAAACTGGGCGCCCTGATGCAGACGATTCCAGTACCTGTGATGGGCGGTATCATGTGTTTGCTGTTCGGCTCTATTGCCGCTGTGGGCCTCAACTCATTGATCAAGCATCAGGTGGATCTCAGCGAGCCCCGCAACCTCTCCATCGTTGGGGTGACATTGGTATTCGGTATCGGCGGCATGGCTTTCGGTATCGGCTCATTCAGCCTGACCGGTATCAGCCTTTGCGGTATTGTGGCTATAGTGATGAACCTGCTGCTGCCAAGCAGCAAGCCCCACGCAGCCAAGACAGGTGACTCCCTCGCGGACTGAGCCTTATCTCATTTTTGCGTAAACTTGAGTATCAAAGTACAAAGCGCCCAAAAGGGCGCTTTTTCATATTTTAAGCCACCCAAGAGGCCTTAACGACTCTTGGGCTGCTATAACGTCAGGCTCATGGGAATATCCACCATTCCCTCTCGCTCACGAACGCCATCTATACGTTTAAAACCGAATTTCAGGTAAACATTCTCGGCAGTGACGGCTGAATTAACCGTAAATTTGCCCTCATTGCCCTTGTCCAGGCATACCTTTCTGGCCACATCCCAAAGTCGCCGTGCCAGCCCCTGACCTGCTGCATCTTCGCGAACAAACAGATGATACAGATGGCGATTTTCCCTCATGCCTACTACCCCCAAAAGCTCACCTGAATCATTGACAGCCAGATGATAACGGTAATCTCCGTTTAAATAGCCGCTGACACTGGCAGGCGACATGGAATCAAGCAGCATTGCATGAACCTGAACACCACAGGAGGGCAATACAAACTTGCGGGTTTGGGGAATAATCAGATCACTGATAGCCTGGGCATCGGCAGAATTAGCGATTCGGATACTGGTACTGCTAGTATTGGTAGCCAATTGATAACATCCTGTTTTTCGTTCTAAATAGTTAGGGTTAATACTTTATGCATGGAACGCATCTATCTCAAGGTTGTTTGCCTTCAACCAGGGAAAAGTTCACTCATACATGACAGATACCGTCGAGTTATTGTAAAAATACGCAGAATAACAAGGGGCTGAGGTTAAGCTTTATAAGCTTTTATTTCAGGCAAGGACTTTTAGCTTTGCTCAAGGCAGGCTTCAGGCCGGTGCCATATCGGCTTCTTTAGCTGCGGGCTTGACCGCCGTTTGCTCCAGCGGCAACAGCAATATCATCGACGTTCCTATGCCATTGACTCCCGAAGATACCCGCACACTTCCTCCCAACACTTCAGTGGTCAGATGGTGCACTATATGCAGGCCGAGCCCGGTACCACCGCTACCTCGCTTGGTGGTATAAAAAGGGTCAAACACCCTTTGACTATCCTGCTCCTTAATCCCTATGCCGTTATCCATCACGCAGATCTCCACCTTGTTTTGCAGCTTGCGGGCACAGATATGCACTTCGCCCCGGTCGGGCTCTTCAAAGGCATGGATCAGCGCATTGTGTACCAGGTTCTGGATCACCTGCCCCAGGGGGCCGGGATAACTGTGCATATGAATATCGCTGGGAATATCCGTGGTCAACTTATGATGGCTGTGTTTCCACTGGCCGTGATTCAGTGCCAGGATATCCGCTATCAACTCGTGGAGCCAGAAGGCTTGCCTGTCGGCATTGGCCCTGTCAGATGCTACCTGACGGAACTGTTGAATAAGCAGGGCTGAACGTTTGAGATTGCGCTCGGCCAGGGTTAAACCTTCCGCTTGGTATTCAATAAACTCCTCCAACTGCGAGCGTTTAATATTGCCACTGTGATACCCACGCTTGAGTTCGTCCACCCTTTCATTCAGCGCAGTGACACACAACATGGCGGCACCAATAGGCGTATTGAGTTCATGAGCCACTCCGGCCACCATCAAGCCCAGGGACGATAGTTTCTCGGTGCGAACCAGTTCCTGTTGTGATGCCCTCAGTTGAGCCAATGTCAGTGCCAATGCCGCGTTGCTCTGTTGCAACTCATGAGCCTTATCCCCCAGACGCAGATTGGATCGCGCCAAAAATGCCCCCAGTAAAGTCATGCACAGAAGCACCACGGCACCGACACCTGTATAGAGCTGCCTGAGCCTGGCTTGAATGAGCAAAGGCTGCTCATCATGGGACAAGGTGTAAAGCATGGGCACTTGGCTGCCATTGTTTAAGCTCGGGCCCACCCGAGAGAAGGTCCACATACCGGTTTCATCGATAAACTGCCCCAGGCTGGTCTGCTGAATGCGCTGCCAGACCTTGGGGTGAACGACCGCCAGACGCTGCTCGGGATCGCCGAACATAAAGCCCCATTCCCTGTGGCCATAAGTTGAAAGCAGCCAATAGCCTTCGGCATTCAGCAACATGGTCTTGCCGGACTGGCGTAAACGCTCGAGTAAACCACTGCCATCCAGGTTTACCAATGCCAGTCCAAGCTCGCTGGCATTGGTATCCATCACTTTGGTGGCGGCGCGTAAGGTGGGACGATAGGGTTTCTCTATCTCACCGCCTTCGATATTGAGATCAAAAGGAGAGTAATAAACCGCCCCCGGAGCCAGTCGGTTGGCTTCAATCACGTAATAGCGTGATGATTTATCCTGCAATGCGTCGTTGGCAACGACCCGCCTTTGATTATCTGTATGATCAACCCTGACCCGCTCAACTCCTGAGATGCCTATCCAGCGAACTTGCATATAACTGGGATAGGCCTTGCTGAAATCAACAAACAGGCGTTGTAACAAGCTCAGCTGTTCGCTCTCGTCAAGCTTTGGGTCGGCCAATACCGATGCCGTCATTTGCGATAGCAGGCTGACATCCTGATGCACCTTGGTCAACTGCGCATCGAGTACCAGAGCGTCTCTGTCTACCAGCTCCCGCTGAGCATAACGCACCTGATCTATCTGCCATTGGGATGCATAGTGATACATGAGCCAGCTTCCCAGCGGTACCAGCAGCCACCAAGGCAAGAGATAACTGACCCAGGTCAACCACTTATTGCGTTTCTGACTCTTGGATGAGGTTTCCCCTGAAATCAGTGGTGTCATCACGGCCTGTTCGGGCAACTCTATCGACATAAGTGGGGTCCCATTCAGCGTTTACTGAGCCACAACAACAGCTCATCCAGTGGCATGGCCTTACCATACAGCCACCCTTGAGCGATATGGCAGCCATTATCCCTGAGCCAGTTGGCCTGGCTGCGAGTCTCAACCCCCTCGGCAACCACAGAAATATTCAATCGCCGTCCCAACTCAATGATCATCGACGCCAGAAAACGGCTGCGCTCATCTTCATCCAGCCTGGCGACAAAGGTCATATCTATCTTCAAGTGATCGGCCGGCAGCTGCAGCAGGTATTCGAGTGACGAAAGCCCGGTACCGAAATCGTCTATCGCAACTGTGCCGCCCCAGGCACGGTGACGCTGGAGAATTTTCGCAACTTGCTGGAACGATTGCATCATGGCGGTTTCGGTGACTTCCAAACACAGACGGCTAGGCTCAACACCTGCAAGACGGCATTGCTGTTTGAGCCTGTCGAGTACATCCGGTTTATCCAGTTGGCGGGCCGAATAATTAAGACTGACCAGAATATCGGTAAAACCGGCCTGATCCAGCGCATGTACCGCCTGACAGGATAACGCAACCACTATGTCGCCTATGCCGTGAATGTAAGACGACTGCTCAGCCAACGGGATAAAGGTGCCCGGAGGTACCATGCCGTCTTCGGTCTGCCAGCGCAGCAAGGCCTCCACGCCGACAACCTCACCACTCTTGAGATCTATCTGCGGCTGGAAGTGCAGTACAAACTCCTGGCGTTGAATGGCGGTATGCAGCCGTTGCATCAACTTGAACCTGTGTGCCGCCTGATGTTCAAACTCGGGATCAAACGCCTGTATGCTGCCAGGCCCACGGGATTTGGCATTTCTGAGCCCGGTACCTGCGGTGCGCAGCAGTTCGGCGGGATCCTGGCCACTGATGGCCAGAGAGACTTCTGTCATACAGGCGGTGAGAATATGACGGCTGTTATCGATTTCAAACGGCGCACTGAACACCCGCTGCGCCCTGTCGATATTGACCTGCTCCTTATGGCCAATGACGGCGAACAGATCTGAATGCAGTCGTCCAATAACAGTCGGCTGCGGAAAAACCTCCTGTAACCTTTCGGCTACCGCCTGCAACACCTGATTGCCAAACACAGAGCCAAACAGATTGTTGAGGCCGGAGAAATGATCCAAATCCAATAACAGCAGATTGTGCGCGCTTGCGCTGGACATAGCCTGCAACCTTGAGAGTTCCCGCAGCAAGGCACTGCGATTGGGGATGCCGAGCAGTTCATCCTGGTAGGCAATCTTGTCGAGCCGGCTTATCAGGGCTACGTTGCCAAAGCCCTTGGAAACATTGGCGGCAAACACCTTTAGCAGCTCCATTTCGGTGTCGTCCAAGGTGCGATCTGTGGCCACATAGATGGCAAATTCGGCCAATGCTGCCGATTTCGGGAAAAACAGCACCTGGCTTTCATCGGTACTGACAAAACGTTTTTCCCTGAGCGCCTGTTCCACCATGGACTGAATAGTGGGATCCGGCAACTCCCTGAGGGCACGATTGGCGTACTGCCGGAAACGGCCACTGCAGGCTATCGTCATAGGCTCAAAGATCTCCTGCCCCGAGCCATCTGCGCTATGACGACCCCGATTGACACAAACCAGCCCCTCATCCGGCACATCAATGAGATTGGCGATTTCACTTAAGGTAACCGAGGCTATCTGTGCCAGCGTTCGCAGCCCAAGCAAACGGTTGCTGGACTCGACAATGAGTTGCAAACCACGGCGGGCAGAGGAAATGGTCTTGAGCTGGTGATAATTACGCACAGCACCCGTCAGTATGTTGCGAATGCCGCGGCTGGCGAGATCGGACTTAAGCACATAATCAGACAAATCATAGTCTTGCATCACAGACTCGGCCGGTGCCATTCCCGGCTGGCCGGTTAAAAGCACAAAGCGGGTATCGGATATCCCCAGCAGATCCCGCACCGCCTTGACTAACCTGAGACCGGCATCTTCGGTTTCCATTACCACATCGACCAGGACTACGGCAAAGTCGGCGTCTTTACCAAGCAAACTGGACGCCTCGGCCATGCTGTAGGCTTGTATGAGTTCGAGAGGCCGCCCCATAAGGGTCATTTTATTGATGGCAAAACTCAGCGAGTTCTGGAATTTGACATCATCATCCACCGCCAGAATACGCCACTTATTGTCGCGTTGATGGGGCTCTTCCGGCGATGTTTCAGACGAAAACAGAAAATCATCGATCATAGTCACTAATCCCTCAGTCACTTTGTCCGCGTTATTACTTGGACAAAACCTGCAGGCGCTCTATGCCCTGCCCGGTACTCAGCACTATTTGCCTCGGCCAACTTCCTGAACCTACGCTCCTGAACCTCAGTTCAGATGAAATCAGCATGGTTACCGCAATCGCTGCGGCAGCACAATTCGGCATCAAGTACTTTTCAATACAGTACGCTATGTCTGATTTAAAGTGTAATCCACTTTTGGCTTAGTGCCGGTTAACTGCCCGAATAACGGTGTAAATTTTTGCCTAACACCTGTTTCTGCCTGCGATACTGGTTCAGTTGCCAACAACTGACGGGAAACAACCTATGTTGACGGTATTAAGCAATAAAAGTAAGGCTTTGAGCCATTTATCATTTTTTTAGCTTGCCCGGTTTGCTATTCTGCCCCCCATTATAGGGATTTGCCGAGCCCGCCAGCCAATTGGGGCGGTAAGCCTCCTAATCCCGTAACCAATTAAAATAATCCACAAGGAAGTTATATGATCCGTTCATTCGCCAAGGAAGACATGTATTCGCTATTGGAAATCTGGTTGACCGCCTCCATCAATGCACACGATTTTATCGCCGCAGATTTTTGGCAGTCCCAACTGGATAATATGCGCCGGGTCTATATTCCAGCAGCCGAGAACTATGTCTACCAGCATGGCGCCGAAGTGCTGGGGTTTTATTCTCTCTACGAGAACAGCCTGGCGGCTTTATTTGTCAAACCTGCGATGCAGGGATTAGGAATTGGCAGTCGCTTACTCGATCACGCCAGGCAGCAAAGAGAACAACTTACCTTAAGTGTTTATTGCGACAACCAGGCCAGTGTCGATTTTTATCAACGCAGGGGAGCTGTGATTATTGGCGAACAAACCTGCGCCGACACAGGCCACAGAGAATATAGCATGCAGCTGACAGGCCTCAGACCCTGAAAGTGGCTCAGATTGCCGATAAAGTTAGCGCCCTGAAGAGAAGGAACACCCGCTATGAGTGAGCAGCGAGGCAGAGTATTGATCCTGGTTGACGTACAAAACGTCTACTACACCACCAGGCAAGCGCTCGGGCGCAATCTTGACTACAACCGGCTCTGGTCCAGAGTCACCCGTCAACGGCAGCTGGTTAAAGCCTTCGCCTACGCCATAGACAGGGGCGATAAGAAGCAACGGGAATTTCAAAATATCCTGCGGGCCATCGGCTTTGAGGTGAAACTCAAACCCTTTATCCAACGCGCCGATGGCTCGGCCAAAGGCGACTGGGATGTGGGAATTACCATAGATGCACTGGAATACGCAGATGTGGTGGACACCATAGTGCTGCTGTCCGGTGACGGCGATTTTGCCCTGTTGGCCGAAAAACTACGTCAAAAAGGTAAACGGGTTGAGGTTTACGCCGTTCCCGAATTAACTTCGCTGGCTCTGATCAATGCTGCCAGCGAATTCTTCCCCATAGAGGGAGAGTTATTGCTCGGGCAGTGATCCGGGTTAAGGTCTGCAATCCAATATCTGCTCTATTGCTTGGCCGGCGTGGTTTACACCGGTTAGCAAAGCCAAGTTCAAAAGGAAAATAAACATGGAAAACAGTGGTTCAGATAAGCGCCCTTATCTGATTTTGGTGCATGGTGCGCTGGCCAATGCCGAGATGTGGCAACCGCATCTTCCCCACCTTGAAAATGAGTTTGAGATAATCCCTGTCAACTTACGCCATTTCACAGGCCAAACGGACGGCGGTTTCGGCCTCAATACCCACGCCGATGACCTGTATACACAGATAAACAAATTACCGCAGAAGAAGGCGTTGTACCTTGCCGGTTGGTCTTATGGCAGCGATGTGATCCTCAATCTGCTGCTAAAGCATTCTGTTATGCCCACAGGGATATTTCTCTATGAACCCGGTTACCCTGGGGCACTCGAAGGTCAAGTGATGCAAAGCTGGGGGGAAGATGCCAACAATATGTTTGCGCCGATATTTGAACGGGTCGCCAAAGGCGAGTTGGCTGCAGCGGTTGAAGCCCTGATAGATGGCTCGGGCGGTAAGCCCGGCTACTTTAGCCGCCAGGCCGAGGATATTCGCAAGCCCCAACTGGCGCTGGCTTATACTTTGCCGATGCAGCTCAATCAAACCGAGAGCCCTGCCATCACAAAAGATGCCTTGAAAGCTTTCAGGCTCCCCCAAACCTGTACCTTTATAATTGCCCACGGCAGCGATACCCGGGCACTGTTTCACTTGGTCAGTGAGCAGACCTCAAACCTAGTTGAGAGTGCTCAACTAAGAGTGGTGAAAGACGCCACCCATATGTTGCCTTTGGAAGCGCCCGAGCGCCTGGCCGAGCTTATCAAGAAAAGTTTGCTGTCCTAGCATCGGCATTTTTCCAAAATCACAAAAAAAGCGGCAACCTTTCAGCTGCCGCTTTTTTGTCTTATTCCCATTCTGCCCTAGGACTTTGGCCGGTGCTTTATTCGGGCTTTATCATCTCAAAATGGCTGTAGGCCCTGGCAGTGGCTATCCTGCCCCTGGGAGTACGCTGGATAAAACCTTGCTGGATAAGAAATGGCTCCAGCACATCTTCTATGGTTTCCCGCTCTTCGCCTATGGCCGCCGCCAGGTTGTCGAGCCCCACTGGGCCCCCCATAAACTTGTCGATGATCGCCAGCAGCAACTTGCGGTCCATGTAATCGAAGCCTTCGCCGTCCACATCCAGCATATCCAGCGCTTGCTCGGCCACCAACTTGGTGATCCGGCCATCGTGTTTCACCTCGGCAAAATCACGCACCCGTCTGAGCAGGCGGTTGGCGATCCGCGGGGTTCCGCGGGCACGGCGGGCGATTTCCCTGGCGCCGTCAGAGTCCATCTGCAGTTCCAACATATTGGCAGAGCGGGCAACTATGGTGCTGAGGTCGTCCACATTGTAAAACTCAAGTCGCAGCGGGATCCCGAAACGAGCCCTTAACGGGGAAGTCAGCGCACCGGCGCGGGTGGTGGCTCCCACCAGGGTAAATGGCGGCAAGTCCAGTTTGATGGAGCGGGCCGCCGGGCCCTCGCCTATCATGATATCCAGCTGATAGTCTTCCATCGCCGGATAGAGAATTTCTTCCACCACTGGGCTGAGACGATGAATTTCATCGATAAACAGGACATCGCCCGGCTCGAGATTGGTCAGCAATGCCGCCAGATCGCCGGCTTTTTCCAGCACAGGCCCCGAGGTGGACTTGATATTCACCCCCATCTCATTGGCCACTATCATTGCCAAGGTGGTCTTGCCAAGCCCAGGCGGGCCGTAGATCAGCATGTGATCCAAGGCTTCCTGGCGGTTTTTGGCGGCTTGAATAAACACCTTGAGCTGAGCGCGTGCCTCATTCTGACCTGTGTACTCGTCCAGTAACTTGGGACGCATCGCCCGATCGATAAGCTCCTCCTGAGGAGAGCTTTGGGGTTGGATCAGTCTGTCGGCCTCTATCATGCCTTTACCTTCATTCCTCAGTTATCCGCTCCATGTTACAGCATGGATTTGAGTGCGGCCTTGATCAGGGTTTCTGAATCTATGCCTTCAACAAAGGCGCTGGAAACCGCTTTGCTGGCCTGGGCGGGTTTATAGCCCAAAGAGAGCAAGGCTGCAATGGCATCTTCTTCAGCGCTGTTGGGCGCTTCTACCGGGGTAAAGTTGGACTTGAGCACAAACTCACGCTCATTGCCGCTGGAGGCTTCCATCAGGCTCTTGAGCTTGTCGCGCATCTCAACCAATAAACGCTCGGCGGTCTTCTTGCCCACCCCCGGCAGTTTCACCAAGGTGGCAATATCGTCGCGCTCGACACAACTGACAAATTCCTGCGCCGTCAGCCCCGACAGTATGGTCAGCGCCAATTTGGGGCCGACACCATTGGCCTTGATAAGTAACCTGAACAGGGCTCTTTCCTGCTTGGTAATGAAGCCATACAGCAGCTGAGCATCTTCACGCACTACAAAGTGGGTATAGAGAGTGGTGCTCTGTTGCAGTTCCGGCAGCTCATAAAAGCTGGTCAGCGGCATCTGCAGTTCATAGCCCACGCCATGCACATCCAACAACACTTCCGGAGCTTGCTTTTCCAGCAATATTCCCTGTAAACGCCCTATCATCTGTATCTTCCATAGCTGCGGGCCGTTGCCCGGCCGCCGAGGGCAACCAGACTCTGGCAAGTATGATAATGACACACGGCCACGGCGAGCGCATCTGCCGCATCCGCCTGCGGGGCGGCCGGCAGTTTGAGCAGCTGCTGGATCATGTGTTGTACCTGAGTTTTCTGGGCCCTGCCCGTCCCGACCACGGCGCTCTTTATTTGGGTTGCCGTGTATTCAGCCACCGGTAAATTCGCCACTGTGGCCGCCACTATGGCCGCGCCTCTGGCCTGGCCCAATTTCAGCGCCGAATCGGCATTTTTGGCCAGGAACACTTTCTCAATGGCAAACTGCTCCGGCTGATATTGGCGGATAATCTCCGACAGGCCGTCGAATATCTGTTTGAGACGGGAGGGAAGATCCTCGCAGCTGGTGCGAATGCAACCGCTGCCGAGGTAAATCTGGTGCCTTCCCTGACACTGGATCACGCCGTAGCCAGTGATCCGCGAGCCAGGGTCGACACCCAAAATAATCGCCATAGTCCGCCTTAACCGAGGCGTTCCATCACATCATCGGCAATTTCCGCGTTGTGATAGACTTCCTGAACGTCGTCGTGATCTTCCAGCGTGTCGATAAGACGCAGAAACTTGGCGGCGGTATCTTCATCCAGATCGGCCTTGGTCGATGGCACCATGGTCACTTCAGCATTCACCGCTTCAACCCCAATGGCATCCAGCGCATCTTTCACCGCACCGAAATCGGCAGGTGCAGTGTATACATCCACAGAGCCGTCATCATTGCTGACCACGTCCTCGGCACCGGCTTCCAGCGCGGCTTCCATGATGGCATCTTCATCAACGCCCTCTTCGTAGCTGATGACGCCCTGCTTGGTGAACAGATAAGCCACTGAGCCATCTGTCCCCAGGTTGCCGCCGGACTTATTGAAGGCGTTACGTACGCCGGTAACAGTGCGGTTGCGGTTGTCTGTCATACACTCGACCATCACGGCGGTGCCGCCCGGGCCGTAGCCTTCATAAACCACGGTTTCCAGCGACTGGCCATCGAGCTCACCGGCACCGCGCTTAACCGCACGTTCGACTGTGTCACGGGTCATGTTGTTGGACAGCGCTTTGTCGATAGCGGCACGTAAACGGGGGTTGGAATCCGGATCTGAGCCACCTTCGCGGGCCGATACTGTCAGCTCGCGGATAAGTTTGGTGAACAGTTTACCGCGCTTGGCATCCTGAGCGGCCTTGCGGTGTTTGATGTTGGCCCATTTACTATGACCTGCCATAGGTATATCTCCTCTCAATACCGGTTTAAATTCAAACCGGTAAAAAAACAGACCGAGGCTTATGCCCCGGTTTGATTCACACTTTTATGACTTCAAGCTCAGTCCTTCAGACTTCAGCTTTGTCGGCCGCCTTTTCAGCAACCTTGATACCCAATTCCACCAGTTGTTGTGGATTGGCCTCACCCGGTGCATTGGTCAACGGGCAGGCTGCGGTAGTGGTTTTCGGGAACGCCATCACGTCACGAATCGAGCTGGCGCCGGTCATCAGCATGACCAGACGGTCGAGACCGAAGGCCAAACCTGCGTGCGGTGGTGTGCCGTAGCGCAGTGCTTCCAGCAGGAAGCCGAATTTTTCTTTGGCTTCTTCATCTGTGATCCCGAGAATACGGAATACTGTGGCCTGCATCTCCTGGTTGTGGATACGCACAGAGCCGCCGCCGAGTTCGGTACCGTTGAGTACCATATCATAGGCGTCGGATACCGTCTCGGCCGGGTTGGCTTCCAGCTCGGCTGGAGTCACGCCCCTTGGCGCGGTAAACGGATGGTGCACGGCGTACAGGCGACCGTCGGCCTTTTCAAACATAGGGAAGTCCACAACCCACAGCGGAGCCCACTCGCCCTGGAGCAGGTTGAAATCTTCACCCAGTTTCAGACGCAGCGCGCCCATGGCTTCGGCAACCACGTTGGCCTTGTCGGCACCAAACAGAATGATATCACCGCTTTGCGCGCCGGTGCGTTCCAGCAGCGCCTTGACGATATCTTCATTGAGGAACTTGAGCACAGGTGACTGAATGCCTTCCATGCCGGCAGCCAGGTCGTTGACCTTCATCCAGGCCAGACCGCGAGCACCGTAGATACCGACATACTTGGTGTAGTCGTCTATCTGCTTACGGGACAACTCGGCGCCGCCCGGCACCCGGATAACCGCCACTCGGCCCTCAATATCGTTGGCCGGGCCGTTGAATACCGCAAACTCAACATCCTTGACCAGATCGGCCACGTCCACCAGTTCCAGTGGGTTACGCAGATCCGGCTTGTCGGAACCGAAACGGCGCATGGCTTCGGCATAGGTCATGGTCGGAAATTCACCCAGGTCCACGTTGAGCAGTTCGAGGAACAGACCACGCACCATCTCCTCGGTCTTTTGCATCACCTGCTCAGAGCTCATGAAAGAGGTTTCGATATCAATCTGGGTAAATTCAGGCTGACGGTCGGCGCGCAAGTCTTCGTCGCGGAAGCATTTGACGATTTGATAGTAACGGTCGAAACCTGACATCATCAACAACTGTTTGAACAGCTGAGGCGATTGAGGCAAGGCGAAAAACTGCCCCTTGTAAGTGCGGCTTGGCACCAGATAGTCACGGGCGCCTTCCGGCGTAGCCTTGGTCAGAATAGGGGTTTCGATATCCAAAAAGCCGTTGCTGTCCATAAAACGACGCACGGCACTGGTGACCTTGGCGCGGAAAATCAGTCGCTGGGCCATTTCCGGACGACGCAGGTCCAGATAGCGATACTTGAGACGCTGCTCTTCGCTGTTGTTCTGGAAGTTATCCATACTCAGCGGCAGTGGGTCGGCGGCGTTGATTATGGTCAGTTCCTTACCCAGCACCTCGATTTCGCCGGTACGCATATGAGCGTTGACCTGGCTGTCGGGACGGGCTCTGACCACACCTTTGACCTGGACACAGAATTCGCTGCGCAGTGTGCTGGCGACATCGAAAACCTCAGGCAAGTCCGGGTCATATACTACCTGGATCAGTCCTTCACGATCCCGGAGATCCAAAAACACCACACCTCCCAAGTCGCGGCTACGGTTCACCCAACCCACCAGGGTCACTTCTTGTCCAACGTGGGACTTGTTTACGTCCCCACAATAATGACTGCGCATCTGCTTTATATCCTTTATTCCGGCCTGCTGAGCTCTGGAACGATTCAACACGATAAGAGCGGCATTATAGAGAATATCTGCCACTTACCAAAGTACTTCACTTTCAGACGGTGAAGTATCAAACAGTTTGCTCCCTTTGACCAGTGGCTGAACCAAGGTCAAGGCACGAGCGTTCAAAATAACAACAATCAGGCACTGCGATAACAACTGCCGCCACTCTCTTTGGCGCGATACATGAGTTGGTCGGCCCGTTTGAGCAGTTCGATGGCGTTGTCGCCGTCCACCGGATACACGCTGATCCCGACGCTGAGCGACAGCTGCACACTGATGTTTTGCCACTTGAGCGGCCCGGCAAGCGATTGGATCAAATTATCCGCCACCTGACAGACAGCATCAAAATCCTGAATTCGATTGAGTATCACCACAAACTCGTCACCGCCAAAGCGCACCAGAGTATCAGATTTACGGATCACCGCGGCCAGGCGCTGGGTGACCTGCACCAGCATTCTGTCACCCACCTCGTGACCATAGGTGTCGTTTATGGCTTTGAAGCCATCGACATCCAAAAACAGCACGGCAAAACGCTCCTGCTCTCTGGCATGTTGCAAAAATGCCTGCTCCAGCCTGTCATCGAGCAGTGCCCTGTTGGGCAAGCCGGTGAGCGGATCGTGATTGGCAAGATGCTTCATCTTGAGCTCGGCCTCACGCCTTAAGCTCATTTCCCGGCTGAGGCGCCGATTGAGCTGCAACACCAGCAGTACAATAAACAGCGCAATCAAGAGTGCCAACAGAAAATAGCCAAGCCACTCCTTGTATTGTTGGCTCTTGTCGGTAATCACAGTGCCAACCCATTTTTCATGGATCCTTTGCCGTTGGCTGTCATCTATACCGCTTATTACCCGGTTAATCAAAGGCACCAAGGGTTTATAGCCGGGCGTGACGCCAATATGGCTCTTTTGATCGGCCATATCGGTTATCAGGTTCATCTTCAGCGCCGGATATTGCCCGGTAGAAAGGGCCGAGGCCAGCGATACCACTTTATCGATAAAGAGATCCGCCCTTCCCAGGTTGACGGCCTCCAACCCTTCACGCATGCCGGGCACCAACACTGGGCTTATGCCCTGGCTCTTGGCCATAAGCTCACCGGCCAACTGATAACCTTCAACAATCGCCACCCGCTGGCCATTGAGTTGTCCCAGGCTATAAAGATTCAGATGATCCACGGTTGAAACCATGGCCCAGGGCGATGGCCAATAACCGTCGGAAAAAGCCAGCGCAGCATGTTGCTCATCCCTCGCCGCCAGACTGGCGGCCACCACCACTTCGCCGCTGCCAAGCGCCTTGAGGAGATCGCGCCACTCATCGAAAGCCACGGGCAGCAGTTTAAGCCCCAACTGTTGCGCCACCCTCGTCATCACATCGGCATTAATTCCGGCAAACTGCCCCTGCTCATCCTTGAATTCAAAGGGGGGCCAATCCTTGAGGTAACCCACTTTAAGCTCGGGCAAGCTTTCAAGATAGCCCAGCTCTGCCTGGGTCAATGGCAGCCGACTTTGATCCTTGCTGTAAACATGATCGTCACTATTGAGCATCCATTTGTTTTCCAGCGCCGCCAACTCGTCGCGGGTCAACAGGTTAAAGCCGGCGATCAGCCTTTGGGTCAGGCCATCGTCCTGCCTGCGGGTCAACACATAGATATCTGAGCTGAACTGCAAGGCTTTTGCTTGCTGGTAACCGGCCCAGAGTCCATGAGTCAACAGATAGTGCTGAGTCCAGGCCGAGGGCGAGACAAAGCCTGAGATATCGCCCCGGTCGGCGGCATTGACCATGGCATCGAGAGAGTCGAAATACTTGAGCTGTACCTTGGGCAAGGCCTGTTTCAGCTCTGTGATATAGGGTGATGACGGGAAAATCCCCAAGCGTTTGCCGTCCAATAGCGCCAGCGGACTCTCCATCTGGCCTTTGAGAAACAGACGGCTGCTTTGGGTGTGTAAGTGCCAGGCACGCTTGAGTCCAGAGCTGAGATCGTCACTTTCAGGATAGCCTATATGGGCATCGACAATCCCCTGCTTGACCTGCTCCAGAGTGCTGTTCATGCTACCGGCAACAAACTCCACCGGCACCCCGGTTTTGGCGGACCATTTGTGCCAGATATCCACATACAGGCCATGGGGTAAGCCATCCGGGCCAAGATCGGAAAACGGCTCCATATTCAGTGGCATGGCAACCGTGATCCCATGCTGATCGGCACGATACCCCAGCCAGCGCCTCTGAGTCTGAACGATAAACTCAGGAGTGATCTGGGCAAAGCCACTATTAATTTCGGCCACCAAGGTCTGCCTGCCTTTGGCGACAGCCGGCGCCACCGGCGAATGCTTTATCAGCATCCGGTTGGCGGTGGGATATTGCTGGGCAATACTGCGGGCCAATTGCCGGTCACGTAGATACCCTTCCATGCCGGCAAACACCTTGATTTCTCCGCGGGATACCGCCTTGAGCAATGCGTCGCGACCTGGGTATAAGGCAAATGAAAGGCCGGACTCCTGAGCCTTAAGATCCGATTCGTGGGACGAGCCTTTGACTATCCCTATCCGATACGGCAGCAGCTTCTCAAAACTGTCCTTGTGCCTCAGTTCAGAGTGCAGATAAAGGTAGGTGTCAATACGACTGATGGGCTTGGCAAATTCAAATTCGGCTTCGCGCTCCGGGGTCAGCGCCAACGCCAGGTGTACATCCGCCTTGCCTTCTTTGAGCTGCTTCAGGGAATCGTTCCAGTGCCGCGCCACTAGTGTGATGGGTCTTTGATTGACCCGGCTCCATTCCTGCCAGAGATCAACCAGGATCCCCTGTGGCTGGCCGGCATCATCAACAAATTGGTAGGGATAACTATCCTCCCCCATCACTATGACGAGTGGTTTGGCGGGGGACTGGACTTGAGTGGCCGCATCCAGCGGCAGACATACGAGCACACACAATAGACTCAAAAGAGAGGTCAGCGATTTCAAGTGCTTATTTCCTGGTAAGGCGATGTAATTATTTTGTTATTCCTGCACTATTAGACAAAAAATTTGCGTCAATTACCAGAGCGCACTTGCTGCTTTCACGCGGGATTCGGTAAAATACGTCACTGATTTTCCCGCACAAGATTTCAGATGAACACTTCTCAAGACACCATATATGCGACTGACTGCGGTCAGGTCTCAGACTTTGCTTTTGATGACAGGGTAGCCGGCGTATTCAGCGATATGATCCGCCGCTCTGTGCCGGGTTACGGCCAGATCATCAACACCATTGGCGACTTCGCCGAGCGCTTTGTGACACAAGACAGTAAAGTCTATGATTTAGGGTGTTCTCTTGGCGCGGCAACTTTAAGTATTCGTAGGCGCATTGAAGGCAAAGGTTGCGAGATTATCGCCGTCGACAACTCGCCGGCGATGACCGAGCGCTGTCAGGAGTATCTCAATGCTTATGTCAGCGATACCCAGGTGCAGCTTATTTGTGGTGATATTCGTGATATCGTCATCGAAGACGCCTCCTTGGTGGTGCTCAACTTTACTTTACAGTTTCTGCCGCCCGAGGATCGCGATACCCTGATCCAGAAAATATATGCCGGCTTAAGACCCGGTGGCGCCTTGGTGCTGTCGGAAAAAATCCGCTTCGGCGATGAGGTTATCCAGCAAGTACTGGATGAACATCATCTGGATTTCAAACGCGCCAATGGCTATAGCGAGTTGGAGATCAGCCAAAAGCGCAGCGCACTGGAAAACGTGATGAAACCCGATCAACTCAACAATCACTACAACAGATTATCCCAGGCCGGTTTTGCCCATTACGGTGTCTGGTTCCAGTGCTTCAATTTCACATCCATGGTAGCTATCAAGTGATCAGTTTCAGTAATTTCTATCAACAGATTGCCGACTCCAATCTGCAGCATTGGTTGGAAACACTGCCGGCCAAACTCGGCGACTGGCAAAGAGAGCACAAGCACGGTGCCCTGCCCAAGTGGGAGAAGGTGCTCGCCAAGCTCAATTACCCCAGCCCCGACAGCCTGGATTTCAAAGACAGTGTCACCATAGGTTCCGGGGAGCAACTGGCAACGGGGCAGCGGGAAAAACTGGAAAACCTACTGCAGTTGCTGCATCCCTGGCGCAAGGGGCCATTTCATATCCATGGCATTCATATCGATACCGAGTGGCGCTCCGATTGGAAGTGGGAGCGGGTCGCGCCCCATATCAGCCCTCTGGCAGGCAGAACCGTGCTGGACGTGGGTTGCGGCAGCGGCTATCACATGTGGCGCATGTATGGTGAAGGCGCCAAAATGGTGATTGGTGTCGACCCCTCTTCACTGTTTTTATGTCAGTTTGAAGCGGTCAAACGCCTGGCCGGCGGGACTCCGCCGGTGCACCTGCTGCCTTTGGGTATAGAAGAGCTGCCGCCACTGGACGCCTTCGATACTGTGTTCTCCATGGGGGTGCTGTACCACAGGCGCTCACCAATTGACCACTTGTTGCAGTTGCGTGATCAATTGCGAACCGGAGGTGAACTCGTGTTGGAGACTTTGGTCATAGAAGGTGATGAAAATGCCGTACTGCTGCCACGGGATAGATATGGAAAGATGAATAATGTATGGTTTATTCCGTCCGTTGCCGCGTTGCAACTCTGGCTTGAGAAGTGCGATTTTCGTGAGGTTCGCTGTGTTGATCTTGACGTCACTTCACTGGCCGAGCAACGCTCCACGCCTTGGATGCGCAACGAATCTCTGGTGGATTACCTCGATCCGACCGACATCAATTTGACAGTGGAAGGTTACCCCGCCCCCAAACGGGCAACCTTTATCGCGATTAAGTAAGTCGAGTTCACCGAACCCTATATAAAAGTGACGCAATCTGGAAAACAGAATACAGGAAGCACTATGTTGAAACAGACGATTTCAATCGCCGTCATGGCCTCCATGGCAACACTTGCCGGCGGCTGCGCCAGCACTCAGGAAGTGGCAAATACCCCGGTGCCGGTCGACGCCCAGACCTTGCAGTCCAACCTCGCCTCTCAGGAAGCCAGCATAGTCAATGTGATAGCTCAGGCTCAGAATCAACAGCAACAGCATCTGGATGCCCTGAATACTCAGCTTCAGAGTTTACAACAGCAGATGAAGAAACTGCAGCAGCCCCCGAAGGAAACCATCAAGGAAGTACAGGTGCCTGCGCCCTGCGAAGCTTCACCTATTGGCGACAAATATATTCTCGGTGAAGTCGAGAGCGTCTTTATCGATGAGCTGAATGCCAGTTTCGATACCCGTATCGATACCGGCGCAGAATCCTCTTCACTCGATGCCCGCAACATTATTCTGTTTGAGCGTGACGGCGCCCAGTGGGTTAGATTCGATGTGATGATCAATGGCGCGGATGCGCCGGGAAAAACTTTCGAATCCAAGGTGGTACGTTTTGTCCGTATCAAGCAAGACGCCGATGAAAAAGACGATCGCCGTCCGGTGATCCACGCCCACCTCAAAATAGGCAAATATGCCGCCGAAACCGATCTTAACCTTACCGACCGCAGTCACCTCGAATATCCTTTGCTGCTCGGCCGCAAGTTTATGAAAGACATAGCCGTTGTCGACGTAGGCCAAGCTTACCTGCACGGCAAAGCCAAAGACTTAGTGATTTCGAGCCATAAATAGGAGCGGTAATGCATTCACGGAAACCTTTCTACCTGGTGGTAGCTCTGCTGTTTATTGTTGGGCTCAGCGCCAGTATTTATCGTGGTATTGAACACAATGTGCCCTTCCTGCCCGGTGAGCAGGTACAAAGTTGGGCTGTCGATGCCAAAGTCAGTTTTCAGGGTACGGGTGGCCCGGCAGAAGTCTCTTTCTCCCTGCCACAGGATCCGGCATTTGAAGTCTTGATGGAAAATGCCACCTCCCCGGGTTATGGCCTGACTATCAGCAACAATGAACAGGGCCGCCGCGCGCTTTGGTCGATTCGTCAAGCCAATGGTCAACAGGACCTCTACTACAAGGTCACCCTGATCCCCACTGGCCGTGAAATACTCAAGGCTCAGGAAGAACCTCTGCCGCCTGCACCTTATATCTGGTCTGCGACCGAGAAAGCCGCCGCCGAGCAGGTGATGGACGAAGCCTGGGCTCGCAGTGCCGGTAACCTCTCTTTTGCCCGTGAGATCATGCGCGCCATTGCCGGTCGCGATCGCAGTCAGAACATAGAGCTGCTGCTGTCGGCCAACTCACCCACCAAGCTGTTTGTCCATATGCTCAATAGCCGCGGTATTCCAACTCAGGAAGTCAATGGTCTGTATCTGGAAGATCAGCGCCGTCGGCAGCAGCTTTCTCCCTTTGTCGAAGTCTATCAGGACGGTAAATGGCACCTGTTCGATCTGGTCAAAGGCACAGAGGGCCGTCCGGAAAACATGGTGCTGTGGGAGCGCAGCGGTAAATCGGTATTGGACGTACTGGGTGGCAGCAACTCCCAGGTCAACTTCTCCATGCTGAAAGACACACGTTCAGCCCTGGCGACTTCCATAGACATGATGGCCAAAAACAACGCCATCGACTTTTCCCTCTATCAACTGCCGCTGGAAGAACAGAGCCTGTTCAAGGGTATTTTGCTGATCCCTATCGGGGTGCTGATGGTAGTATTCCTTAGGGTTATCATAGGAATAAAGACTTCAGGTACCTTCATGCCTGTACTTATCGCCCTGGCCTTTATCCAAACCACACTGCTGACCGGCTTGATAGGTTTCCTGCTGATTGTGGCCTTTGGCTTGATGATCCGCTCCTATCTATCGCATCTGAACCTGTTGCTGATTTCGCGAATATCGGCGGTGATCATAGTGGTGATAGGCATCATAGGCCTGTTTACCCTGCTGTCGTACAAGTTTGGGCTCAGTGAAGGCCTGACTATCACCTTCTTCCCGATGATCATTCTCGCCTGGACCATTGAACGTATGTCTATCCTCTGGGAAGAGGAAGGTGCCAAAGAGGTGATGGTGCAAGGTGGCGGTTCACTCCTGGTAGCCACTCTGGCTTATCTGGCCATGAGCGCCACTTGGGTACAGCACTGGGTGTTCAACTTCCTGGGTATCCATTTGGTGATCCTGGCGCTGGTGCTGCTGATGGGTCAGTACACAGGTTATCGACTGCTGGAGCTCAAGCGCTTCAAGCCACTGGCAGGAGAATAAGATGAATTTTGCCTGGCCATGGCAGCTGCGCCGCGCTGGCGTGCTGAATATGAACAAGCGCAATATCGACTATATTGGCCGCTACAATCCGCGCAAGTTTTACAAACGGGTGGACGACAAGCTCACCACCAAGCAACTTGCGCTTGCCAATGATATTGCCGTACCCGATCTGATAGGCGTGGTGCGCGAGCAACACGGTATCAATAGCATTCCCGAGCAGGTAAAAGATCGCAGCGGCTTTGTGATCAAACCCTCCAAAGGCTCGGGCGGCAAAGGGATCTTGGTGATCACCCATGTGGAGAATGGTCGCTTCTATAAGCCCAATGGCAATGAAGTCACCCCGAGCGAGGTCGATCGCCACGTTTCCAATATCCTCAGCGGCCTGTTCTCCCTCGGTGGCAAGCCGGATGTGGCCATTATTGAGGGCTTGATTGAGTTCGATCCCGTATTCGATGGCTTCAGCTATGAAGGGGTTCCGGATATCCGCCTGATAGTGTTCAAGGGTTTTCCTGTAATGGGAATGCTCAGGTTGTCCACCGCCGCTTCCGATGGCAAGGCCAACCTGCACCAGGGCGCGGTTGGTGTCGGCTTGGATATCGCTACCGGCCGCGGTCTGCATGCGGTGCAGTTTGACTGCCCGGTCGATTTGCATCCGGATACGGGGCGTAACCTGATTGAAATCGAGGTGCCCCACTGGGATACCTTGTTGCACACGGCCTCGAGCGCCTATGAGATGTGCGAACTGGGTTATCTGGGAACCGATATGGTACTGGATCAAAACAAGGGACCACTGCTGCTGGAGCTCAACGCCCGTCCCGGGCTTGCCATCCAGATAGCCAATGGCATGGGGATATTGCCAAGGCTGCAGCATGTGGAAAGAATGACGGGCAAACCCATGTCAGTGGAAGAACGGGTCGCTTATGCCAAGAAGCACTTTGCCAGCCGTTAACTCCGGCCTAAGTCCGTCTCGCCTCAAGTCCAGGCTGCCACTGTCGGTGTTGGCGTCGCTGCTAGCATCGACTGTGGCCTCTGGCATTTCCCCTGTCCTGGCCGCGCCTGATGCCGTCCCCTTGCTGACGGCCCAATGTGTCGAATACAGCAGCAATTTTCAACCTGAATTTCAGGATCTGCAGTTGCTGGAGCGACAAACCCTCGGGCTGCACAATATCAATGACCGCCTCGGTTATTATCGGAGTTTTCCCCTGTCAGCGGCTCAGCATGAGTTGCTGTTGCAGTGTCAGTTGAAACTGGCCGACACCATGGATAGATTCCTGAGCGAACCGGCGCTGATAAGCCTGACATCCGAACTGAACCATGATGATGAGCCACAGCTTCAGGCATTGTCCCAGAGATTGGACTGGTTGATGCAGCAACATCTGGGCATAGAGGAAAAAGCACGCCTCCACGGCGCCCAGGCCAGCATTCGCCAGGGAATGCGCAGTGACGATCTCAAGCTGGAGTTGGGACAATGTGCCCTGCCCGGCATGCAACAGGCTCTCAATCCCGAAGAGAATTCAGCGGAGCAGGAAGCCGCTCAATCACCCCAAAAGCCTGGCTTTTTTGCAGTCAATATCGCCTCTTACTTGATGCAACAGGCCGATGGTGATTGTCGCGCCAAGGTTTGGCGCACTTATCAGGGCCGCGCCAGATTACGCAATCAACTGCCGCTGTCATCCGTTTTTGCCCTGAGACAACAACAAGCCAAAGCGCATGGTTACCCGAGCTACAGTGATTTTATCCTCAGTTCTCAGTTGCTGAGCACGCCAAGCGATGTGGCCAGGTTTCTCGATACCAGCACCCAAAAACTGGATTACGCCCCTTGGGATCTGGGGCGCGAGTTACAGCAGGCCCAGTCAACCGAAATGGTCGCCCTCAAAGGCTCTGAAGTACTAAAAGCCCTGTTTGACCATCTCAAACCGCTGGGATTAACCACAGAGCAGATTAACGACGACTGGCTCAGGGTGTATCACCATGGTCGGCTGCTGGGTGAACTGCTTATCAGCGAAGGCAAACACAACCGCCATAAAATGCTGCGCCGCGCCGTTGTCGGCCAACAAACCGGCCAGAGCGAGCTGGTGCTTAAGCCTCAGCAACTGAAGCTCAAGGACTATCAGACCGCAGTTTCTTCCCTGAGCGCCGCCATAGCCCAACTCAGTGGCGGCGGCCGTTATTATCTCAACAACAGTCTGGAGTTGCCTCAGGATGGCGCCGGTGTGGGCAAAGCCTGGCTTGAGCGCTATCTGGCCGGCGCATTTAGATTTTCACTCAAGCCGGCTCCCGGCTCTCGCGAACAACTGGCCGAAGAATACCAGCAGCAGCTCAAGGTGTTTCGTGCCAAAGTGGCCCTCGCCAGCTTTGAAGCCTTTGGCAACAGCCAATACCCACAGCTGCACAAGGCGTTTGAAGCCAGTTTTAATGGCTCCTGGCCCGAAGTCAGTGACTATAGCTACAGCTTTGGCGCCATCAGCGATCAGGGGCCGCTCTATTATCTTGGGCTCTGGCAACAGCAACTTGCCAAAGCCATAGATGTTCACACCCGGGGCTGCAACCCGGCGCAACTATTTGATCTCTTGCTGGTCAACGAATCAGCCCAACCTATGGCCGCCCGTTTGCAAAGCCTGTTTGGCGCTGCCGATGCGGCCACACTCATCCGGAGGATACGCGATGCCAATACTCAAGAGAACCGGTCAACTGACACTTGCCCTCTGCCTGGGAGTGATGAGCAGTACCCTGGCGGCCAAGAGCCAGCCCAGCGCTGACGAGGTTTATCAACGCATTCAGCAGAATCTGGAGCAGCATCTCTACCAGCTGCCACCCAGGGTGCAGGGTCATTACGGGATCCGTCTCTATCGGATGACAGGTGACGAGCAGTACGCCAACGCCGCATTGGTGGATCTGTTTGCGGTTACTGAAGCGCAAAGCTTCTATGCCTGCCAACTGGACGACCCTGAATTTGTCAAAAGTGAATCGCTCAAGGCGATATCCCAACTGGGCAATGGCCCCCGGGCCAAGGCACGCAAAAAAGCGCTCAAACCCTTCCCCGAATTTCTGTTTTATACCGATGTGCTGCTGCGCTACGCCAGTCGCATAGATGAATTGGGATTTACCGGGCCCTGCCACGACAAGTTGCTCAAAGGGCTCAAGAGTACAGATCTGCAGCACGGCCTGACCGACGAAGCCATGATTGAAGCCTGGGCGGCGCAGCTGATCAATTATGTTTACTGGGCCAAGCAGCTTGGCGTTGGCGATTACCTGGAAGACTACAAGGCCGCCTTCAAACGTGTCTACCCTGATGCCGAGGATGACAAGCTCAGTAAGGCACAATATCGCAATAAGCTCTATGGCATGACTCACTTTATCTTCGCCGCCAGTGAATACTATCAGCACCCGGTTGATGCCAAGGAATTCGCCTGGATCCTCGACTACTTCGAAGCCAACCGCGAACGGATCCTCAGTGATGCCACCAACGACATTATTGCCGAAGTAGGAATAAGCTATCTGCTCGCCGGCAAGGGCAAAGATCATCCCATGGTGAAAGCCACCCAGGCGCACATAATCAACTCCTTCGATCCTGAAGTAGACTTTATTCGCTCCCCCAAAGGTAACCCGGCGCTGGCCCTGGGTGAACACCGTAATGTGCTGGCGATGATGCTGCTCAAATGGCCGGAAAAACTGCATAAAGGCCCCTATTTGAGTGAGCTCAAGGCGACCCGAAAATACCTGCCGATGCAGGTGACGCCACTCGAGTCGGTCAAACAGGCGACCGAGTCGACGAAAAAGGCTAAATAGTTTGAAAAACTGGCAGTTTCCACCCATGATAGGCCGAAATCTGACGAGTTTTTAGAAAATGAACAGACCCAAGTCCACATTGGAACAGTGGCGGATCCTGCAGGCCGTCGTCGACTTCGGTGGTTACGCCCAGGCCGCCGAGCAGCTCAACAAGAGCCAATCATCCCTCAACCATGCTGTGGCCAAGCTGCAGCATCAGTTGGGGATCCAACTCCTCGAAGTGCGTGGCCGCAAGGCCTATCTGACCGAATGCGGCGAAGTACTGCTTCGTCGCTCTCGTCACGTCACTCAGGCTGTGGGGGAGTTGGAGCAGCTCGCCAGCAATCTGGAACAGGGCTGGGAGCCGAGTCTGAGCATCGCCAGGGAGTTGGTCTACCCCATGGAAACCCTGACCGAGGCGCTGGCCGCCTTTCTGCCCCAGAGCCGCGGAACCCGGGTCACAGTGCGGGACACAGTGATCAGCGGCACCCAGGAGATGATCAAAAACCATCAGGTAGATATTGCGATTTGCGGTACCCCGCCCATGGGTTATATCTCTGAGCCCCTTTGCGATCTGGACTTCTACCTGCTCTGCCACCCTTCCCATCCGCTGGCGGCCCAAGTTGAAATTGAAGACGACAGAGTGCTGGCCCAACATCTGCAAATTGTGATCAAAGATACCGGCGTCAATAGTCAGCAGGAAATCGGCTGGCTCAAGGCCGAGCAGCGCTGGACCGTCAGCAACTTCCACGAAGCCAAGGTGATCCTGGCCAAAGGCATAGGTTTTTGCTGGATCCCGGCGCATCTGGTCAAGCAGGAGCTGGAAAATGGGCAATTGGTACGGCTCAGTCTCAAAGGCTCCAGCAGTCGCAAGATACTGCTCAGTCTGGTAGTGCCACAGAGAGACAAACAAGGCCCGGCCTGTAAGCTGCTGGAATCACTGATCCTGGCTCAACATAAATCCGGCTCAGTATAAATCTGAGCTCATTATAAATAGTAAGAAACGGAGCAACTTCATATTTACGCTGTGTCCCTATGGTATGACGTCATGAATATCAGTTGGAAAAAGACCCGAACAGCCCCTGGAGAGCGCTATAACGCTGGTTTTTCACACAGTATTATTGAGGTTTTGACAAAAGCCCCTGAAATTTGAAGTTAATCTGGCGCATTATTTCTGTAATATCACAGAAAATATCATTAAAGTCATATAGATATAAAACACTGTTGGTAGATAATAGGTTTGGAAACCGCGCATGTACGTTTAACTGCAAGGGATATTTTGGCTAGACTCTATTATATCTAACTAATACAAAGAGATAGCTATGCGCGTTTACAGTCCTCCGAGGACTAAAACGCGCATGCGCACTATACAGCTGTTATATGCTCAGAGGGAAACTGTGAATCAAGATATATTAAACATTGCGTTTGAGGAAAGCATCGATAGTAAAGCTATTGATCAGTTAAAGCAGTCCCTAGAACATCTTGGTCAAGATGTGGCTTTTCACGAAACTCCTAAAAAAGGCCCTCAAGCTTCCATCCTACTGCTTGGCATCTCATCCGTTGCAATCCTTTTTGGCGGAGCTTTTGTCAAAAAGCTAGGCGACAAGGCAGCTGAGGATACCTATCCACATATTAAGAATGCTTTATCCAAGTTATATCTAAAATACTTCGGGGAAGACCCAGAGTATAAAGTCAGTATATTGACGACGTCCGAGAATAAGGAACCAGACACAAAGTATTCCTTAATATTGGCGCTGTACTGTGTAGGAAAAGATAATCAGCGGGCTAAGTTTTTATACGAAACCAGCTGGTCAAAAGAACAATTCGAAATGGCTACGGACATTTACATTCGCGCAATGACCGAATTCGTGACCAACAACCAGAGTGAAGTAAAAGAGTTGATTGACGCCAGTGGTAGCAGAATGGAGCCTCATTTAATTGCTTGGTCCCCTTCAGTTGGGAAGTTGGTTAGAATTAGCGCATTACCTAGCCATGTGCGCAAATAACAAGGCCAGCCAGAGGGACACCCAAACCACTGCGCGCTTTGTCTGCCCCTGCTGGCGGCGTTAGGCTTCCAGTATGTTCGAGTATGATGATCTAGAAAAAATTGATTTTGAAGACATGAGTCTTGGGCGCTACCGAGGTCTTTATACAACCACGTATAACCGGTTTGCATTTAGAGTACCTGATTCCGAGGAGAGCATTCGAATCTGTAGATCTCCAAAGCTTGGTCGCGATAATGGTTTAAATTTTTGGTTAGCTGCCGAACTTCAAGATGACTGGAGCGATCGAGAAGAATACTTTAAGCCATATATTATTGAGGCTGATTTTACAAAGATATCAGAAGATAAATTTAACTCAATGGTACACAGCCAGTGTAGTGAGCTTATAGCGCAGCCAAGTTTACCGCTTAACACAGGGGAGTTCGTTGGAGCCTATGCAATGTATACCCTTGATAGGGAGTTAATAGTTGACTTGTATGCCGAATACACAGACGAATATATACATTTCATTTGGGAGTCCACAGCCTAACAAGGCCATGCACGTGACCTTCGGTACTTGTCACGCTTTTTTCCAAAAAGTGTGCCAAATACCTCGGCTCGTGATGGCGGCGTTATGTATAGGAAAGAGATATGATCGAGAAGCCTAAAGTAACTACGCTTACAGAAGCCAAGGTAATACACAAGCTTCATTGTGGCGAATGCAACTGGAAGCAAGAGATAGCTGCAAACACCGATGCAGAAATTAAGTGTTGCCCTTGGTGTGGATGGAGTGATTTAGACATAAGCACAGTTGCTAATGAAGGTGGATTTCAAGAAATTGAATGCGAAAAGCACGGTAAAGTAACAGTCATTATGCCAAGTCCAAATATTGAACTACTAGATTTTATGGATAATTTATTTTGCCCATTCTGCTGAGAATATAGATTCCCAACGTTAATGACGCGGAAGTAAACCTCCTACTATGCTTTGTTTAAGCATTGAACAAAGAGGTTATTAAACCGTGCCCTCGCCGAACTCAAATTGGCCTTGAAGATATGTGAAGCACTAACGACTCTCATCCCGAATACGCTGCGCCTGTTGCTGCTCAGCGGCTATCACGTCGGCAACAGAACCCGACTCAAGCTGCAACTCGGCCTTGGGTGGACTGAAAGCCCGTTCATTCAAGGCATTTGACTGCTGTGCTATGGCGCCCATCAAACGAGACAGACCTATGGGGAAGTTTGCAGAGTCGCCAGCCTTGGGTTCAAAGGAAGGCGCGGACTTTTCAGCAGCCGGATCTGCGGCTCCCAACAGGTTTTGACTCAGCTCAGGCTTTGGTGCGGCGGCAAGTCTCTGGTTTCCGGCCTCTTCTCTTGCCTGGTTATATTTACGCATCGCCTCGGCGGCAACCCGGATATCGGCCATGGAGGGATCGACAGGTGCCATCGCCGCCGCATAGACCTGTTTCATTTTCGCCATGGTCGCCAGCGGATCGCCGTTCACTACAGAGACATCTATCTGAACTTCACCTTCCACCGCGTAACGCTTGCCATCGGGTCCTTTCTCGAATTCAAATGCCGGTTGTCCGGCATGGATCCCGCCTACCGCGGCATGAGCCTGTTCATGGGATCGCACCTGGGTATCGCGCTTCATCAGGGAGTCGATTTCCCGCTCAAGCGCCTGTTGCTCACGACTCTCACGGTTCTGCTGCTGTTTCTGTTGCGCCTCATCCGGCTTGGGTTCGGCGGAGCTTGTCGTATTCGACTCCCCGGTTGACTGGCGAGCCGCCCCTTCGTCCCCTTCTTTTACTTCGCTGCCAGCCTGGCTCGATGAGCGACTCGATGAGCTGCCGGAAGTGTTGTCAAAATCCTGCTCTGCCCCACTCATAGAGTTGGCGGAAGTATTTGTGCCATTAAAAGCGGGAACCTCAGGAGCTTCTCCCGCTAAAGTTACTGGTATCGCAGGGCCGCCGACAATGTCAGCCCCTTGGCCGGAAAAGGCAGATGCTTGAGTCGATGTCCCCGCGAGCGGCATCGATGCTTGAACCTCTCCATGCCAATGGCCAGAGCTGGACAAGGCCGCTGCCCCCAGAGCTCCTTTAGTCAAACTGACCAGTGCTTCCCGCGGTGGCTTTACAATTTGTGGCTCTGAATGTTGCGCAGCTGAACCTTGGAGTGGGCTCAGATTAACTGAACTTGTATTGACTGGGCTTTGATTTCCCGAGCTCAGGTTTATTGGGCTCGGGTTTATTGAGCTGGGCTTTACGCCACTTATCTGAGAGGGATTTTCCTGAGAGGGATTTTGACTGGCGGAGATTTTACCGGCAGGGTTGGCGCTGAGAGGCGATTGGTTTATGGAGCTGCCACTGCTTAAGTTGGCAATTGACGAGCTTGGCCGCCGGGACACGGCTGTTGCCGTCAGCCCCGCGCCGGCCAGCGCGCCAACCATATATTACACCTCGATATCTATGATACTGCCCAAGGTGTCGGATGCGCGTTCAATCACCTCTACTGAAGCTTGACCCTGGGCCTTGGATTCCAATGCAGATACCAGTGCCGAGGTTTTGTCTGCCTCCTCAACCGGGCGGGCCGAATCGGCCTGCTGCGCAGGTGCCGGACGAGCGATATCCACTGTTGCCTGAGTCAGGCCGGACTGGGCGCTTTGCAGCCCTTGAACTCCCGCCGAAAAAGCCGATGGAATTTGCATGATTGCCCCTTGTCTGTATTGGACTGTGGATTTTCGTTCTGTGGTTAAAATCAGTTGCTACCATTTTAGCCACAGCTTTGAACAATTATTGGCCAATTCAGTGCAAATGTACAGCCCGAAAGGTTCATGCGCCTTGATGGGTTACCGCAAAGGAGGCGCCTGCGAGCCAACTCGCGTCCCAATCTTTCCACACAGGTTGCATGCCTTGTGCTCGAATGGCGCTGACCACCTCAGGAACTGTGCGCTCATCACTTATCTGGAACTGATCCAGCTGCAACTTGGGATTGCTGTAACCACCTGGCTCTGTTGAGCTGGCGGCACTCACATGGGTGATCCCAAGGGGCAATAGATTGTCCCTGAGTGAGGCGCTCTCCCGGGTAGAGAGACTCAACTCCAGCGCCGGGCTGAACAAGCGCATGGCGCAGATAAGCTGCACCAATCCGGCATCATCCAGAGTCACAGCCGGCGTTACTCCGCCAACGCAGGGCCTGAGCCTTGGCAGCGACACGCTGAAGCGACTACGCCAGTACTTTTGCTGTAAATAGTCCAGGTGCAACCCCATCAATGCCGAGTCCAAGCGCCAATCATCCAGCCCGAGCAAAACGCCCAGGCCTACTTTGTCGACCCCGGCCCTGGCGGCCCTGTCCGGTGTATTAAGCCTGAAACCAAAGTCCTTTTTATTGCCTCTGAGATGATGGCGGTCATAGGTGGCGGGCTGATAGGTCTCCTGATATACCATCACGGCATCCAGTCCCTCATCAACCAGGCGTCGATAACCCGCTTCTGCGAGAGGCTGCACTTCAATCGCCAGATAGCTGAAGTCCTGCTTGAGCCTCAAAAGCGCCTGGGCAAAATATTCCAGCCCTACCTTGGTTTCATGTTCGCCGGAAACCAGCAACACAGAATCAAAGCCGCGCTGCTTGAGAATGGCAATTTCAGCATCCAGTTCGGCCTGGCTTAGGGTCTTGCGGCGAATTTTATTGCTCATGCTGAAACCGCAGTAGTCGCAATCATTGGCGCATAGATTGGAAACATAGAGCGGCGCATAGAGACCTATGTTGGCGCCGAACTTCTTGCGGGTGAGCGCAGCAGAGAGCTGCGCCATAGGCTCGAGAAATTCCCGGGCCGCCGGTGACAAAAGAATGGGCAAGGCCGAGGGATTGTGCGCTATCGTCTCGGGCCGCGCCAGACAGCGCTCAACCTCGGCGGCGCTGACACTGGCAATCGCAAGGCGCAGTAGATCTCTGTCGATAGCGGTAAAACGCTCAAGAAAATCAGCCATGGTTTTCTCCCAGATTGAGAAACCCGGTCAGCGGACTGGTGTTTTGGGCTCGATTGCTGATGGTCCCGAGTCCGGCAAGATAGGCTGCTCGCCCGGCGCGCACCGCATCCTTGAAACTACTCGCCATGGTCACGGGATCCAAGCTGGATGCGATGGCAGTATTGACCAGCACGGCATCGGCGCCCAACTCCATCGCCCGCATCGCCTGAGACGGCGCGCCGATCCCGGCATCCACCACCACAGGCACATTGGCCTGCTCTATGATGATCTTCAAAAAGGGTTCTGTGGCCAGCCCCTGATTGGAACCTATGGGACTGCCAAGCGGCATCACGGCGGCGCAGCCTACCTCTTCGAGGCGCAAGCACAACACGGGATCGGCATGCACATAAGGCAGAACAGTGAAGCCTTCGGCGCACAAGATCCGGGCCGCTTCCAGTGTTTCTACCGGATCCGGCAATAGATAACGGGGATCCGGGTGGATCTCCAGCTTCAATAGTTGGGTGCCCAGCATCTCCCGTGCCAGCTCGGCGGCAAAAATCGCCTCCCTGGCATTGCGGGCCCCGGCAGTATTGGGCAGCAGCTGCACGCCGCGCTCTTTGAGCGGTGCCAGCAATTCATCACTGCCCTGATTAAAATCGAGCCGCTTCATCGCCACAGTGACCAACTCGGCGCCGCTGGCCACGAGCGAGCGTTGCATCAGCTCTGCCGAAGCAAACTTGCCGGTGCCGCCAAACAGCCTGGATTGAAACTCAAACTCGCCAATTTGCAACATATCTCAACCCCCTGCAACGGCGGAAAACAGCTCGAGGCTGTCTCCGTTTTGACATTCAAGCTCTGGCCACTGAGATCTGGGCACTACGGCGCCATTACGCACCAGCGCCACGCTGCCAGGCGCTATCTCACACCACTCGAGCAGCTGTAACAGCGTCATAGCTTCAGGCAACTCTTTGACTTGATTGTTTATCTTAATTTGCATCGCAATTCTCCTCACGGCTAAGCTCTGGGCGCCCTTTCATGAATTGGGTTTGTGTTTTATGTCCAGCCTGAGTGTGGGTTTGACAGCAAAGACATGCCGGGTCGGCGCAAAGCGCAGCCTCACGTACGCTTAACGTTCGGCAATCCAGGCTGATGAGCCGTCCCAGGGTGCTGCGCTCTCCAAGCAGAGTATTGATGGCTGCCAGCGACTGCATCGCCGCCAGGGTTTGCACCGCAGGCCCCAGCACCCCCATGTCGCGGCAGCGCCCCGAGCCAGTGCTGTCTCGCGGGAACAGGCATTCATAACAGCCCGCCTCTGGGTTAAGCCAAGGGGCGGTATGACACAATAGGCCGGAATCGGCGCTGATCGCCGCCGCAATCAGCTCTTTGCCCAACTTCACACAGGCTTGGTTAAGGTTATGACGGCAAAAAAAATTGTCGCTGGCATCCAATACCAGTGACGCCTCACTAATAAGCTCCGCGCTCTTGGGGCCAAATAGCTTGGGCTCAATCTCAATCAGGCAGTTTGGATAATCGCGCCCCAGCTTTTCCTTGGCCACGTCGACCTTCAAACGGCCGATATCCTGCTCGTTGTAGAGCAGTTGCCTCGGCAGATTACCCAACTCGACAATATCGGGATCGATTAGAATGAGACGCCCTACTCCGGCGGCGGCCAAAGAGCGCGCCAGATGATGACCAAGACCTCCGAGCCCCACTATGGCGACCGTCTTTACCTGTAAGGCGAGCTGCCCCGCTTCTGAGACTCTGGGCAGCAGCAACTGGCTACCGTAACGGATAAAGTCGCGATCGCTCAGCCCGGTACAGTCCTCAACCCCAGCACGGCCCAGAACTCCAGTACCATCCCGCTCAGCTGCACCTTCCTGAAGCCCGGCATTTTGTTGGGCATAGCTAATCCCGCTTGCAATCGTGGCTGCTCGCCCTAACCAGCTTTGTGTCAGGTGCCTGAAAGCCGTTACCGGTTCGGCGGCCTCGGTAATGGCCCGCACCACGGCGACATTGGCCACACCGGTATGCTTGACGGCATCGAGGTTATGCTCGTCAATGCCGCCAATGGCGACCGTCGGCAGCAAGGAGCCGAAAGTTTCGCTATAGGCGCCAAGGCGCGTCAGTCCCTGGGGCAGAGACGGCATCACTTTGGTCTTGGTGGCAAAGATATGCCCGAGGGCCAGATAACTGGGCCTGTGGCGCAATGCAAGCAGCGCCTCGAAATAACCATGACTGGATAACCCCAGCGCCATACCCGCCCCTTGGATGGCCTCAAGGGATGCCTGGCTGAGATCCTCCTGGCCCAAATGCACACCAAAGGCGCCGTGGACAATGGCCAGTTGCCAGTGATCATTGATAAAGACCCGCGCCTGATATTGGCGCCCGAGCGCGATGGCGCGAATGATCGCCCGCTCGGCGCTCGAGCCGGGCAGCACTTCCTCCTTGAGCCGCAATTGAATGGTGCGGCAACCTGCCTTGAGTAAGGCTTCCAGCAATTCGACATCGGCCACGACCGGATAGATACCCAGATTATGGGGCAGTGTTTTAAAGCCTTCAGCACTAACGCCTTTAACACTAACAGCATCAGCAGAGGTTGGCGCTGCAAGCCAAGGGGCGCCGAGCACCTGGGCTGGGTTGGCCCAGGGATAATCCTCCAGCGGCCAAATGACAGGCATAAGCTCGGCGGCCAGACAAGCCCCGGGGCGACCTAAGGGGCCGGGACCACTGCCTACCCGATAACTCTGCGCCAAAGCGCCATTGATATAGGCCTTGGCCAGAATTAGGGCATCGGGCAAGATCCAGTCGTGGGCCAAAAATGCCGCTATGGCACTGGATAACGTGCAGCCGCTGCCATGGTTGTTGCTGGATGCTTGCCTTGGGCTCGCCAACACAAACCCCTGCCGTTGATGCAACCCGGAGCTGTGAGGCAAGTCTTTAACAAGCAGCAAGTCTTCTGCCAAGCCGCGCGCGATCCCCGCCTCGAAATCCCCGCCCTTGGCCAAGAGATGGCAAGGCAGTTCGTTTGCCAGGCAAGTTGCCGCATCTTGCCAGGAAGGAAAGTCATGAATATCGCTGCGACTCAGCAATGCCAGCTCGTGAATATTGGGGGTCAGCACAGTGGCGAGCGCCGCCAGCGGCCGGTAATCCAGCCGCGCCGTGTCCGTTGCAGTGCTCTTTGAGAGTGCATCGCCGCAACTGGCCACCATGACGGGGTCGACCACCAAAGGAACATCAGGCAGGTGCCGAGCCAACCAGTCACAAAGCAGCTGCAGCTGCGCTTGATTGGCAAGCAAGCCAATTTTTATCGCCTTGGGCGGCAAGTCACCGAGCAGAGCATTGAGCTGCGCCAGCAACATCTCCTCGCTCACCGCCTCGGTTAGCGTCACTGCCACACTGCTCTGGGCGGTCAAAGTGGTGATAACAGAGCAGCCATGGCAGCCAAGATTACTCAAGGTGGCAAGATCGGCCTGGATACCGGCGCCGCCGCCACTGTCTGAGCCGGCTATGCTCCAGACTATCGGCCTTTTATCAGCCGCCATTTCAGGCTTCCTCTTCATAGCGTGTAGCCTCTGGCTCGGGATTGGGATAGGACTTGGGATTGGACTCGGGTTTTGGATTGGACAAGGGCTTTTCGCCTGCTGTAGCCGGATGATACAGGGCGCTGCCAGCGGCCTTGAACTGCGCCGACATCCGCGCCATCCCCGCCTCGGCATCCAGTACTTCCAGCGGCTGTACCGTCAGTTCTTCAGCCTGCACTGGCTCGGTTTGGCGCTCTGCCGCGTCTGGCCCTGACGAATCCCCCGAAGCTAGCTGAGATGCAGACAAGGATGCAGCCAAAGACGCTGCATAGTCGCGTACATCCTGGGTGATTTTCATCGAGCAGAACTTGGGGCCGCACATGGAGCAAAAATGCGCCACCTTGGCAGACTCCTGAGGCAGGGATTCATCGTGGAACGCCCGGGCGGTATCGGGATCCAACCCCAGGTTATATTGATCTTCCCAGCGAAACTCGAATCTGGCCTTTGACAACGCATTGTCGCGCAGCTGGGCACCTGGGTGTCCCTTGGCAACATCGGCGGCATGCGCCGCAATTTTGTATGCAATAAGCCCTTGTTTAACGTCTTCCTTATTGGGCAAGCCCAGATGCTCCTTGGGGGTCACATAACAGAGCATGGCACAGCCGTACCAGGCAATCATCGCCGCGCCTATGCCAGAGGTGAAATGATCATAACCGGGCGCAATATCCGTGGTCTGGGGCCCCAAGGTGTAGAAAGGCGCCTCATCACAGTACTCAAGCTGCTTGTCCATATTTTCCTTGATCAGCTGCATAGGAATATGGCCCGGCCCTTCGATTATGGTCTGCACATCGTACTCCCAGGCGATTTTCACCAGCTCACCCAAGGTTTCCAGCTCGGCAAACTGAGCCTCGTCGTTGGCATCGGCGATCGAGCCGGGGCGCATGCCGTCACCGAGCGACAGAGAAACATCATAGGCGGCGCAAAGCTCACAGATGTCGCGGAAATGGCTGTAGAGGAAGTTTTCCTTATGATGGCTCAGGCACCACTTGGCCATAATGGAGCCGCCGCGGGATACCATGCCGGTCACCCGATTGGCCGTCATGGGCACATAGCGCAGCAAGACCCCGGCATGAATGGTGAAGTAATCCACCCCTTGTTCGGCCTGCTCTATCAGGGTGTCGCGAAACACTTCCCAACTGAGATCTTCGGCAATGCCGTTGACCTTTTCCAGCGCCTGATAGATGGGCACGGTACCTATGGGCACAGGCGAGTTACGCACTATCCATTCGCGGGTTTCGTGGATATAACGGCCGGTGGACAGATCCATCACTGTATCGGCGCCCCAACGGGTGGCCCACACCAGTTTTTCCACCTCTTCCTCGATGGAAGAGGTCACCGCCGAATTACCGATATTGGCGTTAACCTTCACCAAAAAGTTACGGCCGATAATCATAGGCTCGGCTTCCGGATGGTTGATGTTGGCGGGAATGATGGCGCGGCCACGGGCCACTTCGCTGCGGACAAACTCAGGGGTTATCGGCGTGGCAACTATAGCGCCAAAGGCTTCTCCTTTGGCCTTGCGGGCCAGCTGCGGATCTTTGGCAAGCGCTTCGTTGGCCCGGGCCATATTTTCACGAATGGCGATATATTCCATTTCAGGAGTGATAATGCCGGCGCGGGCGTAATGCAATTGGGTCACCCGCTTACCCGGCTTGGCCCGGCGCGGTTTGGGCAAAGCGTCGAATCTCAAATGATCCAGCCCTTCATCCGCCAGCCGCTGCTGGGTAAAACTGGAGCTGACAGAAGTCAGCTCTTGCGTATCATCACGCTCTAAAATCCAGCCCTGGCGCAGTTTATCCAGGCCCTGGCGCACATTGATAGCTGCGTTGGGATCTGAGTAAGGGCCGGCACAATCATAAACACGTACAGCGGGATTGGGTTCAAATTGCTCACTGCCATCTTGGGTTGGTATTCGGGTGTCTGTCTGCCTGATTTGGCGCATGGCAACCTGAATATCTGCCCGGGAACCCTGAACAAACAGCTTCTGTGAATTGGGATGCAACAAGGGTTTAAGGTTATCGATAAAAGCCTGGGCGGCCTCACGGGTTTGACGACGATTGGATTGACGATTTGACATAAGCAAGCTCACTCTTTTGGAAAATGAAATTGCTTGTCAGGAGAGTTGAATAATAAGCGGCGCGAGCTGACTGATTAAACTCCTTGATTTGGAGTCCTCCTCCGGCGGTGTTGGCAGACTGACCTCGTGGTTTCAGGTCAGTTCAATGTCAGCTGGAGAAGCCAGATATCGCCTCGGCTCTTTAAAGCCTTTGGCATAGATTTTTGCTCGCAGTGGCTGCGGTAATGCTGCAGCTGAATGCTTGTTTCCTTCGCAGGTGCTAGCCTGATCAGGTTCAACGGATCCCGAATAAACGGTCTCAGCCCAGAGGGCACTCCGACAAGATTACTGCCGAGTATAAGCACAAGCGGAAGCGGGAAACAAGCCCGACAGCAAAACGCGCCGCAGAATCTAATCCATTAAAATCATAAGTTAATTATTTGAAGTTAATGAAAATATTTACAAAAATCTGGAAACCAATCTATTTCCAATCAAATAAATTGATTACAAAACTCACTTACCAAGCCGCTTTAGACGGCTGACCACCGCCTCCTTGAGTGCTTTTTCCATCTCTGTCTGACCGCACTTAAATGGAAACCCCAAATTTTCGGCGTAGGGATTGAGCGGAGTCGGCACCTTGACGACCCGATAGCAGGTATCACCATCTTTGACGATACGGTTGGGGTCAAGCGGCAGATCAAGACTGGCCACTTTATTGAAATCATCGGCGTCATTGACCCAAAGCTCCTCCATCTCCCCATCCATTTCACTGAGGCTCTTGCGTCCCGTGGCCTTATCCGCATATTGTTGTGATAACTGCTGCAGCGCCTGCTGTTGCGAGTGTTGCAATACTTTTCGGGCAGACTTTAATGCGCTTGAACTGAAGTCAAGCTGAGCTTGCTCTGCCGGCTGCGGTTTAAAGTCATTTGTTCGCTCTGGCGCAGATACGGCTGCATTTTTTGTTTTTTCAATGACTCTATCAATAGACTTAACGCTTTGAGCCCGAGTCTTGGGGATGCTTTGCTCTTTCTGGTCTTGAACAGCCACTTGTTCAGTCTCTTGCAGCGGCTCTTCGGCAGCCTGCTCTTGTGGCTCAGTGTTTTGTTGCTCGGTTTTTTGTGGCTCAGAACGCTTGCTCGAGTCAGCTTTTTTAACCTCTATCGCTTCCTTGGACTGGATTATTGCTTCTTCGGCCAAGGCTTCCGGCACTGACGTTAACGGTTTGGGGCTGGGCTGACTGAAATAAAGATAGGATTGCAACGCCTTGGGTTTGGCAGGCTCTGTCACCACTCTTCGCCATTCGGCTTGCTGCCAAAACCAGGATAACCCCAGCAATAGCACTAAGTGCGCGGCTCCCGCCACGGTCCAACTACTGAAGGCGTTGCCCTTTGCCTCAGCATCCCCCTGCTCTGCTTTTTTAGTCATGCCAACTTGCGCCAGGCATTGGGGTTGAACCCCAAGCTGTTGACTAAAAAGCGATTGGTCAAAGAAAGGGTCAATCGAATGTATTTGAAAATGGCTTGGTTGGCAGGAACCTGTGTTAAGGATTTCATCCAGATCAAGCTCAAAGGCAGCATCCCTACCCGGAATGCTGAAGCTCAAGCTTGCCATTGTCGCCGGGCTTTCGTCTCGGCTGGCAATCAATTTATCTGAATGTGGAGGCATAAGCCGCTGATTTATCTTTCACCAAATGTAAACTCAGTGTTAGAGAAAACCCTCGGTAAAAAGTTCATTCCCTTGTTTGAAAAGCAATTTACGCTACAAACTCAAATCGACGGCTTCAAACAAAACAGGTAAAACCTTTGTCAAATAAGGCTGACGGGATCCTCTGAACAAATTAACTGTAAAAAGCGACTTGGAAGCCGGGCAACGAGTTGTTAAGGTGCAGCATTAGACGTTTGCAAAAAATGCAGACGATACGGTTTAAAGAACAAATCAATCTCAGCGAACAGCTGTACACTTTTATCTGGCCAGAGTGCCATAGCGCTGTTAGACTCACTTTCAATGAGGTCGAACCAGAAGAGTCAATCATGCCCAACAGTAAAGCTTCAGTCACTGCATCTCAATTTAATAGCCAATTTTCAGCTGGATACAGTCTGAATGAAGAGATAGCCAATGCCGTCAGCCATGGTTTGGGAGTGGTTGCCGGCATTCTGGGCTTGGTGCTGATGTTGCTCAAGGGCTGGCATTCGCTGGATGCTATTCAGTTAACAGGCGTAACCATCTATGGCAGCAGTATTATCCTGCTGTTCCTCTGCTCGACCCTGTATCACAGCATTCCTCACCCTGTGTGGAAACGGCGCCTCAAGATGCTGGATCACTGCGCCATCTATCTGTTAATCGCCGGAACCTATACCCCACTGATGTTAATTACTTTGGCCGATGCCCAGGAAGAATGGGTGCTGATAGCCATCTGGTCGTTGGCACTGGGGGGAATAGTGTTCAAGAGCTGCTTTATTCACAGATTCAAGGCGCTGAGCCTGATACTGTATCTGGCCATGGGCTGGCTCTGCGTCGCCGTGTTGCCTGAGCTTATCGATAACCTGTCAACAGCCGGGTTCAACTTGCTGTTGGCCGGGGGGCTGAGCTACAGCTTGGGTGTGATCTTCTACGCTACCAAAGCGATCCCTTTCAATCATGCCATCTGGCATCTGTTTGTGTTGGGCGGCGCCGTTTGCCATTTCCTGTGTGTTTATCTGACGGTGATCTAACGCAGGCGAATAGACTTAACTCAGCGCCGCCGTAGAGACAGCTTCCGGCTTGCAGTTCTAACTCTAGTGCAGCTAGGCCGGAGCTCTTATCTCAGCCTGCCATTGATTAAACTCACTGAGTAACCGCCTGGCGGCGATACTATAGTCCCCCCCCAAGTCTTGCCAAACAGCCGCAATACATTCCAAGGTACATAACCCGCCCTGGCGCTGATTGCGCCGTAAGCGAAACGCCGAGCCCTGCTCTGCCTGCAGTTCGACTCTGGCAAGCGACTGCAGATAGGGGCTTTGGCGATACATCTTGCCGGCCTCCTGCCAGGTTGCATCGAGTATGACCAGCGAATTTAGCGGCTTCCCTAATTTCAGAGCAGCTTTCTGAGCAGCGTTGTGAGGCAATGTTACGCCCTGAGCCGGGCTTTGGTTTGGGCTCTGGCTTAAGTTTGGGCTTTCATTTACAGCTTGAGCTCGCGAAATACTTTCTTCAGAAGTATTTTCTTCGGTTTGCGGATAGAGTAAGGCGGTTCGCCCCAAAGACAAGTGCTCCATTAACCAAGCATCCGGGGCTTTACGCGCCCACAATACCCGCTTACAGAGAGTCGGATAAGCATTAAGCGCCAGGGTGGCTGTATTACTGGCTCGATTCAACTCTCTTTCATGGGTCAGCAGGATTATTTTCACAGATAGCTGCAGCTTAAAATGGGTTATCGGCTAATGGAAATCCCGCGAGTGTACCACCAGCGCGTGCATACTGCCCGAGATATCCTCCAACCGACCGGCCAGCAGATGCAATACGCCGGACGAGAATTCCACGACCCCACTCACCTTGAGGATCCTGGCGCTCAAATAAGCCTGTCGCTGGGCCCTTGCCGTATCACTCCATACCACCAGGTTAACATTGCCGGTTTCATCTTCGAGGGTGATGAAGGTAACACCACTGGCAGTCCCAGGCCTTTGCCTGCCGACCACCAGCCCGGCCACAGTCACATTCTGACCATGACGACACTGCCACAAAGAGGTGGCGCTGTGACACTTGCCGAGTACCCCCTGCTCTCTGAGCAATGCCAGAGGATGGCGCCCCAGAGTTAGCCCGGTACAGGCGTAGTCAGCCAGCAAGGCATCGACTTCGGTGACCTCAGGCAAGGCGGTTTCAAGGCGAAAATCGGCCTCGTCCGGCTGCTCAAACAAAGGCAAACTCTGCTGACGGGCGGCCAACTGCCACCTGATCTGATGGCGATCGCCCCCCAGGGTAGCAAAGGCATTGGCGCTGGCAAGCGCCTCCTGCTCACGCCTTGGCAGTGCCAGAGCCGCCAACTGCGATAAGTGAGTAAAGCCCTCGCCCCGACCCGCTACTATCTTGGCGGCGCTGTGCTCGGATAATCCCTTGACCAACCTGAACCCGAGGCGCAATGCCAAGGAGCCATCGGTTTGTCGCTCCAGTGTGCTGTGCCACTGACTGAGGTTGATGCAAACCGGCAATACCAGGCCGCCATGATGACGAAGATCCTGAATAAGCTGTGATGGGCTGTAAAAGCCCATGGGTTGACTGTTGAGCAAGGCGCAGCAAAACGCCACCGGGTAATAGTGTTTGAGAAAGGCCGAAACATAGGCCAGGAGCGCAAAGCTGGCCGAATGAGACTCGGGAAAACCATATTCGCCGAAGCCGCGGATCTGGTTGAATATCTGCCTGGCAAAGGTGTCACTATAGCCTCGGGCCGTCATCCCCTGAAGCAGCTTGTGTTCAAATTGCTCCAGCTCACCACTGCGTTTCCAACTGGCCATGGCTCGGCGCAATTGATCGGCTTCCCCGCCACTGAAACCGGCGGCGACCATGGCCAATTGGATCACCTGCTCCTGGAAAATGGGCACCCCCATAGTGCGTGACAACACGCCTTCCACCTCGGCCGAAGGAAAAGTAACCGGCTCGATTTTATCGCGGCGGCGCAGAAAGGGATGCACCATGTCTCCTTGAATTGGGCCCGGGCGCACTATGGCTATCTGTATTACCAGATCGTAGTAGCAGGCGGGTTTGAGCCTGGGCAGCATGCTGGTCTGGGCTCGTGACTCCACCTGAAACACCCCCATGCTGTCGCCCTGCTGCAACATACGATAGACGGCCGGATCTTCCCAGCGAATATCCGACATGGCAAAGGGACGAATGTGACGGGAGATCAACTCGAAACATTTGCGGATCGCGGTCAGCATTCCCAACGCCAATACATCGACCTTTAACAGCCCCAGACTCTCGAGATCATCCTTGTCCCATTGGATCACAGTGCGCTTGGCCATGGCGGCATTCTCTACCGGCACCAGCTCGGCCAATGGCCCGGCCGAAATCACAAAGCCGCCGACATGTTGCGACAAGTGCCTTGGAAAACCCATCAGGGTCTCCACCAGCGGCAACAACCACTGCCCCAAACCTTGTTGTGGCAATAGCTTGCCTTGTTGCAACTGCTGCTGCCAAGGCACTTGCGGATCGCGGCGATCGACAGCGCCTATCAGCTCATCCAGCCGTTGCTCGCTGAGCCCCAGAGCCTTACCAACATCTTTCATGGCACTCTTGAAACGATAAGTGTTCACACTGGCGGCCAGGGCTGCACGCTCACGACCATATTTTTGGTAGATATACTGGATCACCTCTTCGCGGCGTTCATGTTCAAAATCGACATCGATATCCGGCGGCTCATGGCGCTCCTTGGAAATAAAACGCTCAAACAGCATGTTGACCTTGGTGGGATCCACCTCGGTGATCCCGAGGCAATAACAGACCACAGAGTTGGCGGCCGAGCCACGTCCCTGATGCAGTATCCCTTGCCTGGCGGCAAAACAGACCAGATCATAGATGGTCAGGAAAAAGTATTCATAATTGAGCTCGGCAATCAGCTTGAGCTCGCGCCGATACTGAGTCTGCACTTCAGGTGGAACCGCCTCGCCAAAACGCCTGCGGGCGCCCTTTTCCACCTCTTGCGCCAGGTATTCACCGGCACTTAGGCCGCTTGGCACCAACTCGGCCGGGTACTCATACTTGAGTTCATCCAGGCTGAAATGGCACCGGGACGCCAGCTCACAGCTCCTTGCCAACCAGGCTTGGGGATGACGCCTGGCCATGGCGGTTATCGGTTTAAGTGCCATTTCGGCATTGCCCGATAACAGCTCGCCGGCCATGGGCACGGCGCGGCCATGGCGGATACAGCTGAGTACATCGTGCAGCCTTTGCCGCTCGGCAAGATGCATCTGCACATTACCGGCGGCGACACAGGGAAGGGAAAAACGATTCGACAGCGCCTCACAGGCCTCGAGATACCAAGCCTCTCCGGGTTGCAATTGCCGCTCCATCAAGAGATAAAGCGGCAGTGAAAACACGGCTTTGACCCGTGTCGCCAGGGCATTCAATTGTGCCAGACTGCGCTGCTGCAGCTGCGTCAACCAAGGAGTTTGCTGACTTAGGCTTTGGTTGCTTAATCCCTGGTTTGTAGAGTTCTGATTATCGACATTCTGCTGACCAAGGCTTTGGTGCTCAGTGCTTTGCAAGTCGGCTTGCGCCAGCAACTCGCTCACTGATGGCGGCCGCCACAGGCAAAAGCAGCCGCGGTCAATGGTCGCAAAATCATCCAGGGTTAACCGATACTTGCCCTTATCGGCCCGGCGCCGCCCCCGGGTTATCAGAGTGCTGATAAGACCATAGCCCCGGCGATTTCTTGCCAGCAGTACCAGGCAGCCTTCCGGCAGGTGGAATTCGGCGCCGACAATCAGCTTGATACCGCTTTGTTTGGCGGCCTCATGCGCCTTGACCACACCCGCCAGAGAGCACTCGTCGGTAATGGCGATGGCCTCATAGCCCAGTTTGGCGGCCTGCTGCACCAACTCATCCGGGTGGGAAGCCCCGCGCAAAAAGCTGTAATTGGAAATAGCATGCAATTCGGCGTACATCAGCTGAACCAAGCGTGAAGAAAGAGCCCATTAGCGGTGCGAAACAGCCAACACAGACCGCCGTTCTCCTTATGATGGGCAAGAAAATAATCCCGGCAGGGGAAAGGCCCTGAATGCCAGGGGCTCTGTAACCTTTCCGGCCCCCTAAGCAGCTCCACGGCTTCATGAGCAATGGCTTGCGGCTCTTGCAGCAGCCAAAGAGGCCGCAGTGCCAGCGACGGCTGAACAGGCGGCCTTGCCGGTGGCGGCCAGCGAGTCAGGGGAGCCGCCGTACTGGCCAGTTCAGGCATGGGATCGGCCGCCAACACCAAAGAGCGCACCTTATGGCTACCTAACCTGGCCTGTAATCTGGCGAGTAATTGATTGGCATCCTGCTGCTGCCCTTCTCTGGACTCGGTCAACTCTCGACTGCCCTGCTGCTGCGACACAAACTGCCTGGCTCGCAGCTCAATATCGACGACCGGGCTCGGCAGTTGCAATCCTTCCAGCTGTAAACGGCAGAGCTGAGATAACCCCTGCAGTTGATATTCTCCGAAGGGATAGTTGAGTGTCAGTTGCAGCGCCGGGGTCTCTGGCTCGCGAAACTTCAGCCACAACTCCAACTGTTGCACCGCCAACTGCCTGATCCGCAAATAGGTTGCCAATTCCCCCAGCAGCTTTTGCAATGGAAACAGCAATCCCTGAACCCACTCAACATCATGCAGCAAGGTCAACCTGGCCTGAAACTGTTCGGGTAACTCATATCCCTTGCGGCAACAGGGCAAACGCCCCTGGATTTGTGCCAGCAGCTGCAGCAAACCCTGACCAAAGCGCCGCCCCAACTCGGCAAGGGGTAAGGTATCAAGCATGGCTAGAGTCGTCAGCCCAAGCGCGCCGAGCCGTTGCCGTTCCTCTTGGGTTAATGGCAGCAAATCCAGTGGTAAATCTGGCGGTAAGCCATGATGCACCTTGAGGTGCCCGGCTTTTTCAGCTGTGGGTGAGCTCATGAAGGCAGCTGATACCGCGCTGATGCCGACGTGAGTATGCCGCGCCAATATCGCCGCATCCAGCGGTCCGTGTGCCACCACCAATGAGCATTCCAGACCATAGTCGGCGACTTTGTTGAGATAAGCCTCGACAATGGCGCTCAAACTGCCAAACAGTTTAACCATGGACCCCACTTCCAGCAGCAGTGTATCTGTAGGCCAGCGCGCATCGGCCGCATTTTGAGCAGCTTGTTCAGTAAGCCCGGATAACAACGGCGGCCAGATTCTGGCGCTGAAATCATAGCTCCACTGACACAACCAATCCCGCAACGCCTCGCTGTCCACCTCTTGCAGCGGCCAGAGTTGCAACTCTCCGAGCAGCGACTGGGCGCTGCCGACACTCATCCCCGCTGTAACGCCTTTTGCTTGAGCGGCGGGACAGGCCGAATGTATGACCAGCTTCCGGCTGTCATACAAGGCCATGGGTACTTGGGGATCAAGAGGCTCTGACGCCGCAGCGGTTGGCACTGTTTTGGGTTGATTTTGGGTTTGGGGCTGAGGTTGGGCGCGTGTTTGAACCTGAGACGCACCACTGCCTGTCATACTTCCAGTCATAGTACCAGTCATAGTGCCCGTCATATTGTCGAGCATAGTCAGGCGATAACGCTGATATTGCAGCAATAGCTGCGGAAACCAGACTCCCATCCATACCTGGGTCATCTCAGATAGCCTCTTGACTCTGAGCAGTATGGTTTTGAGTGGTTTGAGAATTGACCGTTTGCGGATTAGCGCTTTGAAAAAGCCCCGCGGGCTTGTTTGACTCTTGCCGTGCCGTCCAGGGATTAGGCGCGCCTTCATTGGATGCAACAGTCGTTGACTGCGCCATCCCCCAAGGACCATGAAGCACAGTGCCATGAAAACCAGAGTCGTGAAGAACAGGGTCATTAGCCTTGCGGCCGGAATGGTTTGGCTCAATTGAGTCTGTTGAGTTACTTAAGCAATGATTGGGAGCCGCCTTGCCGCTTCTCAGGGTTACCACGCCCGGCTCGACATGGGGCAGTTCAAGCGCCAGTGCCGGCAAGCCACGCAGATGCAATTCAGGGACGGGCCAACCACCGCGACGCTTTAAAATTTGCAACTTGACGGTATTAACGCCAGCCGTGCTGATAGCCAGCTTTAGGGTGACAGGATGATTGCTGTCGGCCTGAGCCATAGGCAACTGGCAAATTCCCAGCGCCTTGCCCTGCTCTGCGGCAAGTTGCAACCTTCTGGCCTCGGTCAGTGTTAGCTTGTCCAGCCAAGCCAGCACCAGGGGACAGGCGCCGCTGCTCAGCCCTTGCTCCATGGCCCAGAGCACCTCTTTACGCTGGGTTAACTCCAGCCACAAAATACGCTCGGCGGCAATACCGTGCTGGGCAAAGCTCTGTGCCAGCGGCTGCAGTGGCGGCGCTATCAGCATTATCATGGTATCTCTGGAATCATCCCCTCTGGACTGATTTTTTTCGGACTGACTTCTTGCCGAATGATTTCTTTCGGAATGAGAGCCACACTTAGCCGGCAGTAAATAACGCATCAAAGGCAACAACAGGCTGAGTTCCCCGTGCCCAGGAGACTGACTGAAAAGCTCACAAATGCCCTGCCTTGGCCACCCTGCATCACTGAGCTGCGCATCCAATGCTTCAAAACCACTGGGATACCCCAATGTTTTGCCCTGACTGCCCGGCCCCAACCAGAGATCCCGGCGCTCCAGCAGACCGTTCAAGGCCTGAGATTTTGCTGGATCAGATTTTACAGAGTGAGTTTTGGCTGAAAGAGACATGAAAAACACCGATACTGTATTTTTATACAGTATAGCGAACTTTAGCCAACTGACAAGTCGTGCTGGCGCCAAAGCCTTAACCCGAGATAGAATAAATGAGAATGATTATCGAAACATATTCTCGACTTCAGCGAATAATTCAGGAGCTTGCCTTGCTGCCCTTTTCCGGCCTGTTTTCCCAACTCCAATGGCGACTGTTTGGCTATTTTGGTGTGTCATTACTGCTTATCCTGCTGCTCGCCAGTAGTATTGAAGCCATGTTGCTAAACCGCTTGTTACTGCTGCCCCAGCAGACCCAAAGCCAGTTACAGCAACTGGCCGATGAGGCCAACGACTATATCGTCAGGGGCGATATAGCAGGACTGGCGGATTGGGAGGGGCGTCAGGCATTTGTACTCTATGTGCTGGATAGCAAGCAGCAGGCGGTGAGTCAGCGGGAAATGCACCCGCACTTTGTTTACAAACTCAATTTCCTCAAGCAGTTGCAGCAGCCTATGGGGGACAGGGTGCAAAAACCTTTGATAGGCCTGCCACTACGCAATAGCCTGGAGCCGGACAATCCCCTGCTCTTGGTGGTACAACTCAACGCCTCTTTACACCCGGCGCAGCAACTGGATAAAAGCCTCTGGCTTATCCGTATCCTGGTAGGACTACTGGTGCTTTTGTTGTTCAGTCGTCTGCTGAGCCGCCATCTGATCCAGCCGCTGAGTTTACTGCGCAGTGCCACCCGTCAGCTGGCACAGGGCCAACTCGATACCCGGATTGCCGGCCATTTTTCACTAAAGCAGCCGGAATTTTTCCAGTTGGCGACCGACTTTGACCATATGGCCGAGCAGCTGCAAAAGAGCATTCAAACCCAGCAGCGGTTACTGAGGGATGTATCCCACGAACTGCGCACTCCCCTTGCCCGGCAGGAGCTGGCCTTACACCTGTTGGAAAATCGCTTGGGGGAGGAACATCAACAACCGCTTGCCAGGCTAAGACGCCAGGGCGAAGAGATGGCGCAATTGATTAACACTATTTTAGACTTCAGCCGCCTGAGCAACGGCTTCATCAAGCTGACGGCAGCGCCTTTTACCCTGACAGAATTACGCCGCTCACTGCTGCAGGATCTGGAGTTTGAGTCTGGCCCCAAGCAAAGCATAGTCTGGGCACAGGCCCCCATTGATGAGCAAACTTTGCATACCGATATGGCCTACTTGAAGCGGGCGCTGGAAAATGTCTGTCGCAATGCCCTCAAATATGCCGGTGAAACCTGCCGGGTGGAAATCCAGGTATCTCAATTGGGTGACGACAAATTGGGTGATAGCAGACTGCAGCTGAGTGTCAGCGATAATGGACCCGGGATCCCCAAAGAGCAACTGGAAGCCTTGTTCAACCCTTTCACCCGTTTGGATGAAGCGCGTCACAGCTCTCAGGGAGGTTATGGGCTGGGATTGGCGATTGTGCGCCAGTGTATGCAGCTCCTGGGCGGCTCGGCCCAAGCGATCAACCGGCCTCAGGGCGGTTTGAGCATATTGCTTGAGCTGCCGCTGCAACTACCAAACTGCAGCGAAGCCCAACTTAAGTCTATTGCTTAGGCGGTAAACTTACGCACCTTCTTCAGTGCCATCTCCTGTTTAAGGCGGGAGAGATGCTCGATAAATACCTTGCCGTGCAGATGATCGATTTCATGTTGCAGCACTATGGCCAGGAAATCATCACTGTGGATCGTCTGGGCTTGGCCCTGGCGATCCAGATAGCTGACAGTGACCGACTCGAAGCGTTTTACCTTGGAGCGATAACCGGGAATGGACAAACAGCCCTCTTCACCGATAAATTCGCCGCTGGACTCAGTGATCTGCGGATTGATCAGCACCAGAGGTTGATTGCGCTCTTCTGAGATATCAATGACGACTATCGCGTGTTCACTGCCCACCTGGGTCGCGGCCAAGCCGATACCATCGTCTGTGTGATACATGGTTTGCAACAGATCATCGATGAAAGGCTGCACGGCTTCTATTTCGGTGACAGGCTTGGCTTTACGCTTGAGCCTGGGATCGGGAACCGTCAAAATATCCATAATTGCCATAGGGTTATATTCTCAATTTACTCGACTTGGCGTTCAATGGGCGCCATTATGGCGAAAAAGCATCAAAAGGCAAACCTTGCGTGTGCAGCACAGAGCCGCCAAGGCACTTTTGCCAAGTGAGTAACCTCCGCTATGGAATGGTATTATAATTTGCGCCAATAGCATCAGGAGCCAAGATGACCCCGGAAACGAGCGCCCCGCCACTAAGTCCAATGCAGAAGATTTGGCATATAGTTGCACTGATCCCCGAAGGTCGGGTGGCAAGCTATGGCAAAATTGCCGACTATGCAGGCCTGCCCGGACGGGCACGCTATGTTTCCCGGGCACTGAAACAGGCGCCGGACAGCCTGGCGCTGCCCTGGCACAGGGTTATCAACAGTCAGGGGAAAATCTCCTTTGCCAAGGATACCCATCCGTTTCAGCTACAGATGAGCCTGCTGCGCAGCGAAGGCGTACAAGTGAACCAAGGCAGAATTGCCCTGTCTGAATATGAGTGGCGGCCGGACATGGCCACTCTGGTCTTGTCCATGCCGTTTTAACCACAGGAGACTGCCTTTGATCCGTTCGCTTCTACTTTTGATACTGTTACTGCCCTTGCCGTTATGGGCGCAGACCAGCCCCCTGGCACCCCACACCGCCGAATATCAGGTCAATTATGGCGAAATCAATCTCGGTGGCGCCCGTTTTATGCTGTTGCCGCCAGAGGGCGACTTCTATCAATACAAGTTGGACAGCGATCTCAGCCTGCTGGTGCTGAGCGATAAACGCCATATCCGCAGTGAATTTACCTATCAGGATGGTCAGTTGACGCCGCTGCGCTTCAGCCATCAGCGAACCGGCACTGGCCCCAACTTCAATGAGCAGATAGCCTTTGCCAAGGAACAGGGCAAAATTTTCAGTCGCTACAAGGATGAAAAGAGCAAATTGGACTATTCAGGCACTCTCTACGATGCCCTGATGGTGCAGCTGCAGTTTCGGCTGGATCTCGCCGCCGGCAAGGAGCCCCTGGCCTATGAGCTGGTCAAGGACAACGAGATAGATGACTATCGTTTCAAGATAGTCGGCAAGGAGCGGATGACACTGGACAGTGGCGTCTATAACACGGTGAAACTGGAAGTGGTCCGCGACAGCACCAAGCGGCAGACCTTTGTTTGGATGGCGCCGGATCTCGGCTGGCTGCCGGTGCGCCTGACCCACTTTGAGTCAGGCAGTAAGCAGCTCGATATCAAGTTAGCCAAGCTGAGCCTGGGCTCGGAAGTCAATAACCAGCTCGCCAAGACGGAATAATTTCCAGTCCCCCGGCGCCAACAGCTGCCAGTTTTCATTGCCGGTCAGCGGCCGGGTGGCTATAACAGTGACCACATCCTTGGGGGTGGTCTGGGTGTCGAAATCAATCACCACATCCGTGTCTATCAGCTGCGCCCGGCCAAAGGGCGCCCGGCGGGTGATATAGCAGAGGTTATTGCTGCAATAACTCATCAGATAACGGCCATCGCTGAGGATCATATTAAACACCCCAAGAGTGCGGATCTCCTCGGCAAGCTGGGCCACATACTCAAACACGGGCAAAATATCGTCCGGCTCGGATTCGCCGAAACGCTCGACCAGGCGGCTCATTATCCAGCAAAAGGCCTGTTCACTGTCTGTGTCACCCACGGCCTGAAAGCGGCCGCTTTGAAACTTCTGTTCATAGTCAGACAACTGGCCGTTGTGGGCATAGGTCCAGTAGCGGCCCCAAAGCTCGCGGGTAAAGGGGTGGGTATTTTCCAGCGAGACTTCACCGCGGTTGGCCTGCCGAATATGGCTGACCACCACTTCACTCTTGATCGGGTATGACTTGATAAGGCTTGCCACATGGGACTGGCTGCTGGGGCTGGCATCTTTGAAGGTGCGGCTGCCCTTGCCTTCATAAAAGGTGATCCCCCAACCATCCACATGGGGCCCGGTCACCCCGCCTCGCTCCGCCAGCCCGGTAAAGCTGAAGACAATATCCGTTGGCACATTGGCACTCATCGCCAGCAGCTCACACATCTTGTTTTTCCTGTCACTGAATCTGTTATTTCATTATCTGCGGCATTGTAGCCAAGCCGTGTCGGCAGGGGAATTATTGCTTGCAATAAAAAATTTAAACAATTGTTTGAAAAATGCTTGTATTCGATTTCGCTTAGGTTTAATTTTATTGCGACACAGGTCTGACCACATACTATAATTGTGATCTTGATCGCTCTCAAGCGAGGCGTTCTACACTGAATAAAGTGGTCGTTTTATTAAGGAGAACAAACAGTGACTACCCTACTATGGATCCTGGCATTGCTCTTGGTTTTAGGAGCAGCAGCGTACCTCAGAGTATCCCTGCTGACCGCAACCATAGCCGCCGCAGTGGTCATGGCAGCAGGCAGCCTGCTGGATGTAACTGGACTGATTAGCTGGATAATTTTCCTGGTTATTGCCCTGCCGCTGAACCTGAGTGCCTTCAGGCAGAGTGTGATAACCCGGCCATTACTTAAACTCTATCGCGGCATCATGCCGGAGATGTCTTCTACCGAAAAAGAGGCTATTGAAGCCGGTACTACCTGGTGGGAAGCCGATCTCTTCGCCGGTAATCCCAACTGGAAGAAGCTGCACAACTATCCGGTTGCCCGTCTGAGCGCCGAAGAACATGCCTTTCTGGAAGGACCTGTGGAGGAAGTCTGCCGCATGGTTAACCAGCATATGGTTTCCCATCAATTGGCGGACTTGCCTGCCGAAGTATGGCAATTCCTCAAGGACAAAGGCTTCTTTGCGATGATCATCAAGAAGAAGTACGGTGGTCTGGAGTTCTCTGCCTACGCCCAATCCCGGGTACTGCAAAAGCTGGCCGGTGTCAGCAGTGAACTGGCTTCAACCGTAGGTGTGCCCAACTCACTGGGCCCGGGCGAGCTGCTGCAGCACTATGGTACACCGGAGCAGCAGGATCACTACCTGCCCCGCCTGGCCAAAGGTTTGGAAGTTCCCTGCTTTGCCCTGACCAGCCCTGAGGCCGGTTCAGATGCCGGCGCCATTCCGGATTTCGGTGTAGTCTGCAAAGGCCAATGGCAAGGTGAAGAAGTACTGGGGATGAAACTGACCTGGAACAAGCGCTATATCACCCTGGCACCTGTTGCCACAGTTTTGGGGTTGGCATTCAAGCTTAAAGATCCCGAGCATCTGCTTGGCGATAAGGAAGAGCTGGGCATTACCTGCGCCTTGATCCCGACCGATGTTGAAGGTGTGGAAACCGGCCGACGCCACTTCCCGCTCAACTGTATGTTCCAAAATGGTCCAACCCGAGGCAAAGAGGTGTTTGTTCCTCTGAGCTTTATCATAGGTGGCCCGAAAATGGCGGGACAAGGCTGGCGCATGCTGGTGGAATGCCTGTCGGTTGGCCGCGGCATCACCCTGCCCTCCAACTCAGCCGGTGGCGTTAAAACCGCGGCTTTGGCAACCGGTGCCTATGCCCGCATTCGTCGTCAATTCAAGCTGCCTATCGGTAAGCTGGAAGGCATTGAAGAGCCAATGGCACGCATCGGTGGTAACGCCTATCTGATGGACGCTGTAACCTCCTTGACCACCACAGGTATTGATCTGGGTGAAAAGCCTTCTGTCATCTCGGCGATAGTCAAATATCACCTGACCGACAGAATGCAGAAATGCGTTATCGACGCCATGGATATTCACGGTGGTAAAGGGGTATGTCTTGGCCCCAACAACTATCTGGGACGCGGATATCAAGCGGCACCTATCGCCATCACGGTTGAAGGGGCCAACATTCTGACCCGCTCAATGATCATCTATGGTCAAGGCGCCATTCGCTGCCATCCATATGTGCTGGCAGAGATGGAGTCGGCCTTTGATAGCGACGTAAACCGTGGCCTGAATAACTTTGATGCGGCGCTGTTTGGCCATATCGGCTTTACCACAAGTAATTTTATCCGCAGTCTGTGGATGGGCCTCACCGGCAGTCGCTTCTCCAATGCGCCTTTTGCCGACAAGACCAAGCGTTACTATCAGCATATGAACCGCTTCAGTGCCAACCTGGCCTTGCTGTCGGATCTGGCGATGGCGACCTTAGGGGGTAACCTCAAACGTAAAGAGCGGATCTCTGCCCGCCTGGGTGACTTGCTCAGCCAGTTGTATCTGGCATCGGCAACCCTCAAGCGTTATCAGGATGAAGGCCGTCAGAGTGAAGATCTGCCACTGGTACAGTGGGCGGTTGAAGACGCGCTCTACAAGCTGCAGTCTTCTCTGGATGATCTGCTGGATAACTTCCCTGCTGGCCTCGGCGGCGTGCTGCGCCTGGTGTTGTTCCCCTTCGGTCGACCACTGAAGCGCCCAAGTGATGTGTTGGACCACAAGGTAGCCAAGATAATGCAGACCCCTTGTGCCAGCCGTGACCGTCTGGGTAAGGGACAATTCTGGGAAGCTTGCGACAACAATGCCGTAGGTATTCAGGAGCAGACCTTCAAAGACATACTGGCGGCAGAGCCCTTGTATGACAAAGTCTGTAAGGCTGCCGGCAAACGTCTACCCTTTATGTGGCTGGATAAAGTGGCCGCAGAAGGCAAGGCGCTGGGGGTTCTGAGCGATGATGAAGTGGCCCTGCTGGAGCGCGCTGAAATCGGCCGAATGAAATCCATCAACGTGGATGACTTTGACCCCGCCGAACTCAAGGCCCAGAGCCTGGAGCAGGACAGCCGCGAAGAACAAGCTGCTTAAACCTGCCGAGTAACAAGCATGAAAAAGGAGACTCTGAGTCTCCTTTTCTTTTATGGCGAGGCAGACTTGATCACTTTTATGTGTCTATCTTTTATGTCTCTATCTTCTCTGTGCTTATCTTCTTGTAGCTATATCCACCTATTTTTCACCGACCTTACCGCTCTGCCATTTCATCCTTGCCTTGAGCTCATATCTGCGCTTAGCTCAACTGTTTCTATAGAATGAGATGTCATTTTCCGCTTTGGCGCTCTCTTTGGCGCAAGAATTCGGCCAGCAGTTCATCGGTTTGTTGCTGCTGCGCAGCCTGCCAGCCATCTTCATGGACCGCCAACTCAAGTGGTCGCCGGGGCAACCAGCCTTTGCGCTCAAGCTCAGGGGTATCGTTGAAAGCGCTCACCCGCCCCAGACACAAATAAGCGATAATTCTTATCTCCTCAGGTATCCCCAAGGTCTCACGCAGCACTTCATCATCAAGAATACTGACCCAGCCCACACCCAGGCCTTCGGCTCTGGCGGCGAGCCACAGATTTTGCACCGCGCAAACTGCACTGTAGTTGTCCATTTCCGGCTTGATGGTGCGGCCAAGTACCACAGGCCCGGTGCGGCTGGGATCGCAGGTCACACAGATCCCCAAAGGCGCCTCAAGAATACCTTCAAGCTTTAACCGCTGATAATGAAGCAGTCTTTCGCCACTGAACTGTTCCGTCGAACGGGCATTGGCGGCATCAAACCCCTGTTTAATGGCGCGGCGCTTGGCTTCACTGCGCACCAGAATAAAGTCCCAAGGCTGCATAAAGCCAACGCTGGGCGCATGGTGCGCCGCATCCAGGATCCTCTGTAAGCTCTCTTCAGGAACCGGCTTTGACAAAAATTGACTGCGTACATCGCGGCGGGCAAATATCGCCTTGTACAAGGCTTCTCTCTCCTGCAAAGAAAACGCTTCTGCTTCGGAGGAAACGGCAAAATCGGACATGGTTCACCTCTTTGATGGCTGATCTTTAACGCCTGCGGTGCCCGGACTATAGCAGGCATGTTACAGGAAGCGCCAATCCGGCATCTCAAGATTTGATGCTGCATTAATCTTCTATAGCCAAACCTTGTGATATAAAAATACCGGGCCGTTTTAATGACCCGGTATTTCCCGTTTGCTTTCGGCGCTGTGGCTCAAATTTGATCAGGCGGTAACTTTCCCCTTGTCTTCCCCATTACCTTTCCCGCTCTCTTTTCCACCGGCTTCGCCCTCTTTATCACAGCTCACTTTGTCTTGAACATCAGCCTCAGTTAGCGCGGTTTGCTGCTCTTTCGCTTCCTGCTCCTTGGCCTTTTGCTCGGCTTCAGCCCTTGCCTGCTTGAGGGTTTCCTCCGCTTCCTTGAGCGCCGATGCCTCCGCCAGCGCCTCTTTGGGGATCAGGCTGATAAGCTCGATTCCGCTTGGCAAATCTGTAGTGTTGCCGGTCAACATAGTGACCTTACCATTTTTCAGGTACATCAGCGGCACCACCGTTTCACCATAGCGGCGGCAAAAGTCTTTGTAGCCAAAGCTTTCTGTCAGGTTAGTGCTCTTCAGCACCCCGCCCTTGGACATCAAACTGGCCAGCTTGGCGTAGGAGACTGTTTCACCGAATAGGCACATACGCTTCAAATAGGACTCAGACAATTGATGGCGGGCACTGGTACCATTGCTTTCCGTGTTACTGAGACCATAAACCTTCTTCTGTCCGAGAATATCCTGGAAATGGAAATAGACCACAGGGTTGAGCTGACGATAGGGAGACAGGATTAACACCTTGCCGATGCCGGTCAAATCCAGATAGGTGTCGGCATGCTCCGAGGCCGGGTTGCCAAAGTAAACCGGAATATTATCCATCCGCGCCAAACGAATGTTATCCCAGTTACTATCGGCAAGGATCACCTTGATATCCTTGCTCTTGAGCACCTTGGCCAGCTCCCGGGAAAACTTGGAAGCGCCAAAGATCAGCAGGCCGCGGGCAGAGCCTGCCTGCACCCCAAGAATACTGGCCCAGCGTCTGGCGGTGAGCGACTGGATCACAACTGTGCCTATGATGATTAAAAACACCAGTGGCACTATGGTCTCGGCGCCGGGCACTTCCATCTTTTCCAGCTTGATGGCAAACAGTGATGACACGGCCGCCGCCACTATCCCCCGCGGCGCCACCCAGCTCAAAAACCACTTTTCAGCGCTGCTGAGCGAAGTGCCTATACCCGAGAGCCAAATGCTCAGCGGCCTGGCCACCAAAAGCACCACTGCCAGTACCCCAAGGCCGCCCAGACCAAGGTCCAGCATGGCCGACGAATCCAACCTGGCCGCCAGCAAAATAAACAGCGCCGAGATAAGCAGCACCGTGAGTGTCTCTTTGAACTCGAGGATATCGGCAATATCCACGCCGCGCATATTGGCGAGCCAAATCCCCATTACTGTCACGGTCAACAGGCCGGACTCTTCCTGCAATAGGTTTGAACCGACAAAGACCCCGAGCATTATGGTCAGTACAGCCGTGTTGGTTAGATAGTGGGGCAAAAGATTGCTTCTCAGCACCCGCCCGACAAGATAACCGGCCAAGGCACCAAGCCCAAGGCCAATACCCAGCATAGAGCCGAGTGCCAGCAGTACATGCGCTGTCTGCCCGGCGCTGACAGTAATGTACTCAAACACCAACACCGCCAGCATGGCGCCTATGGGATCTATCACTATCCCCTCCCAGCGCAGAATGCTCGCCAACTGAGACTTGGGCTTAACGGTTCTGAGCATGGGCACTATCACAGTCGGCCCGGTAACCACTACCAAAGCACCAAACAACAGTGCCAGCGGCCAATCAAAACTCAGCAGGAAATGCGCCGCCGAGGCGATGCAACCCCAGGTGATCAGCGCGCCCACAGACACCAAATGCGTCACCATCCGGCCGTGATCCTTGATCTCCTTGAAGTTGAGCGTCAACGCCCCTTCAAACAGAATGACAGCAACCCCGAGGGAGATGATGGGAAACAGCAAGTCGCCGAAAATCGCATCGGGATCCAGTAAACCCAGCCCGGGACCCAGCAACAAACCACAAAGCAGCAGCGGTAATATCGCCGGCAGACGCATCCGCCAGCCAATCCACTGACACGCCAGAGATAAGACTCCTATCAACGCCAGCATGGCGGTGATTTTTTCAACCATAAGTAGAATCCTTTTTTGTTTCTTTCGGGCGACCCGAAACAGCTTTACAGCATGAGCAACGCCAGAGTCAATCGCTGTTTCTGTATGAGCATATATGAGTTAAAGAGGATGGGATCAGAAATTTTTGTGGCAATGTGCCAGATTCGGCTTGAAACCAGATAAAACAAAAAGCCCGGTCATTGCTGACTGGGCTTTCTGCTTGTTTGGCGGAGCGGACGGGACTCGAACCCGCGACCCCCGGCGTGACAGGCCGGTATTCTAACCAACTGAACTACCGCTCCAAACTCTTGCTTATCACCTGGGCAATAAGGCTTGAATTCGTTAACTTGACTGGCGGAGCGGACGGGACTCGAACCCGCGACCCCCGGCGTGACAGGCCGGTATTCTAACCAACTGAACTACCGCTCCACTCAAGTTGCCGGGAATAATACGTAGGCCCCTTGTCAGCGTCAACAACTTTTTTACCCCGAGGATCCCGATTAGCTAAAAAATCAGCAAAGCATGGATAATCAAGATGTTCAGTTGGATTTGCGCTCATCCTCATCGGGTAGGGTCAGGTCAATCTCCTGCACATCATCTTCCTTGGGCGCCGCCTGCTGTTTTGCCAGCAACTGCTCTTCAGCCGCAGCCAAGGCCTGCTTCAGACTTTGACGCTTGCGCCAAAACAGAATCGCACCGACCCCAAACAGTAACAGCAAGACGTTACCCCCTATGATCAGGTAAAGGGCATTTTGTTTGGCCGCCGCTTCTTCTTTGGCTGCTATTGCTGCAGCCCTGGCGGCCATCTCTTCGGCGCTCGGTGGCGGCTTGGGTGGCTCGACAAAATTGAAAAAGCGCTCCGGCAGGGTCAACACCAGCTCCCTTCCCTGCTTGTCTGTGCTGAAGACAGTGCCCTTGATACGGTAACTGCCAAAGTCACTCACCTGGGGCAGCACGAGTTGCGTGGTGCCTTCTGTGGGCTGACGCACGGTAACCGGCAGTTGCAATCCGGCCGGCCCCAAAAGCTCAATATCGAAATAGGTTTCCTCAAGGCGCAGAATGTCTGGATTGGCACTCAGCATCAGGCCCCATGGCTGAGTCAGGGGATCGTCCGGCTCAACCACCTTAATATCCACAGGCGAAGGTTCGAGGCGAAATGCCTGTTTGAACTCACGTTCAAACACATCGTTTTGCACACTGACCTGCAGGGTGTAATCTCCCCAGGGCTGGTTGAGGTTAATATTGGAAGTAAAGGTGCCGTCATCTGGCCGTTCATCCAGCGCCTCTCCGTTGTCCTGATAACTGCCGACAATAAGGGTACCGGCGGCAAAGTTTTCATCGCCCGGTTTGTGGGAGGAAACAAAACGCGCCGTCCATTGCAACAGGTATTCAAGCCCGGGAAGTCGCATTCTCAGCGAATCACCGGTGAGATGGGCGGTCAGCTTAAGGCGCTCGCCCTGATACAGTGGCTGAGGCAGTTCATCCACCTCAATCCCCAGCTCGGATACCCGGGTGATTTGCGAGCCGGGCACCACTTTACCAATGAGCTGCCAAGGGCCTGGCACAGGGTTTTCCACCGCAATCATGTCGCCTGTGACGCCATCGGTCCATTTGACATTCTCCGGGTGGCGCGAGGCATACCATTTACTGCCATCAGGCAAAACCACCACCACAGGGGCGGAGCCGTATTCCCGCTGCACCAGAAGCACGATTCTGTCGACCATATGGTCAACCCGAAAACGATTCTTAAGCTCAGAGGCCTGTTCCTTGGGTACTATCTCGGCCACAGCCGGGGCCCCAAGGCCAAGCAGCAGACACACCATGAGGCCCAGCGCTGGTCTCAATCCCATTATTTGCTTCAATCCATAGGTTGTGGCTCGTCGCGCCAGAGGCACTTGCCTGATTTTGCAATTAAATCGAGCCTTTGCTCATGCATATTCAGTTCATCGGCCGATGCGGCGATCACTTTAAGTTTTGCGCGATTGGCATCGAGACGCATGATGCCGCCGGCTTCCTGACCTGCTTGTTCACTGGAGAGGTTGAACTTGGTCTGGCCGCCTGTCATCGCCAGATAAACATCGGCGAGGATCTCGGCATCGAGCAAAGCGCCGTGATACTCGCGGCGGGAGTTGTCTATGTGATAACGCTTACACAGGGCATCCAGATTGTTCTTTTGCCCTGGGTGCAAAAACTTGGCGATGGCCAGGGAGTCGAGGATCTGACAAATATCCGCCGTCACCGGCCCCCTGGGATGGGTCATGGAAAACTCATGATCCATAAAGCTCACGTCAAACGAGGCGTTGTGAGCCACAATCTCCGCCCCTTGAATAAAGGCGATAAAGTCGGAGGCTATTTCATGAAACCTGGGCTCGTTGGCCACTCTCTCATCTGTGATACCGTGAACCGCAATCGCTTCTTCATCAATGGGTTGGCCCGGATTGATATACTGGTGGAAAGTGCGGCCGGTCAAGCGGCGGTTAATGACTTCCACACAGCCGATTTCAATGATTCTGTGGCCTAGATAGACGGGGCCTGCGCCCTGGTTCATACCTGTGGTTTCGGTATCCAGAATGATCTGCCGACTGGCATTCGATATGATATTCATCTATTTTTTGCAGCTTCCTGAGTGAATTTACGGGTATACTCGCCCGCATTTGCCGGATATGGTAACAACTTGATGAGCGAACTGAAACAGATCCAGATATACACCGACGGCTCTTGCCTGGGCAACCCCGGGCCCGGCGGCTATGGTGTTGTCATGCGCTATAAACAGCATACCAAAGAACTCTCCGGTGGCTTTGCCCTGACAACCAACAACCGCATGGAGTTGCTGGCACCTATCATAGCGCTTGAGAGCCTGAAAGAGCCTTGCAAAATCGTGCTGACCAGCGACAGCCAATATATGCGCCAGGGGATCACCCAATGGATCCACGGCTGGAAGAAAAAAGGCTGGGTCACTTCCAACAAGACGCCGGTGAAAAATGTCGATCTCTGGCAGCGACTCGATAAGGCCACGCAACAGCATCAGATAGACTGGCGCTGGGTCAAGGGCCACGCCGGACACCCGGAGAACGAGCGTTGCGACACCCTGGCCCGCGAAGCCGCCGAGGCCAACCCTGCCACAGTCGATCAGGGTTATCAGGCCAGTCTTTAATGGCTACAGTCTTTAGAGGCTTGGTCTCTAATGACTACCTTTGTCCGCGACTGTCTTGAGTTTCAAAAATTTGCCGCAAAAGTCGATAAAGGCCTGCGCCAACGGCGTCAGGCTGTGGCTCTTGTGGCGGATGAGGTAAAACGGCCGCTCGAGCGCCAGTCCCTCCACCTCCACCAACGCCAGCTCTCTGCGAGCCAGCTCTTTATCCAGTGTCAGCTCAGACAAAACCCCAAGCCCGGCGCCCTGCTTCACCGCCTGTTTGATGGCATCCGGAGTTGGAAAACAGAAACGGGCTTCTGGCTGCAGGTCAAGGCGGTTGGCGGCATCGACAAAGTACTCCCGGGTGCCCGAGCCCTCTTCTCTCAATACCCAGGAGAGCCCCTTGAGCTCGCTTGGCGATACCTTGCTTCCCGCCAGCGGGTGCGCCGGATGGCAGAACACCTTGAGACAGTCCTGATGCCAGGGCAATACGGCGATACGACTGTCGAGGCAATAACCTTCAATAAAGCCCAACTCGGCGCGAAACTCGGCCACATCACGGATAACCTTACGGGTATTGTCTATCGCCAAGTCGACCTGAGTCTGAAGGTGCTGCTGGCTGAATGCCACCGCCGCCTTGGCAAGCAGAAAATTGCCTATGGTGGAACTGGCGCTGACATTTAACATACCGGCCAGTTCATGGTTGTTCGGAGTAAAAGCCTGCTCTATGCGCTCGATGCGCTGCAGCACATCGCTGGCCAGTGGCAACAGCAGACTGCCTTGAGAGTTGAGCTGCAAGCGGTTGCCTATACGCTCAAACAAACGGGTATCGAGCTGCTTTTCAAGCTCCGACAGTGCCATGGAGGTGGCCGGCGCGGAGAGGTTAACCCGCTCGGCGGCCTTGGCCACCTGGCCTGTGCGGGCCACGGCTTCAAAAATCATTAACTGTTTCAGGGTAATACGCATTGCAATTATTGCTCTTCTTTAGTGTGGCGCTCCAGTTGCCTGCCGGAGAATCCCGGTGTCGGCGTGGGTTGCCAGCCGGGGATCCGCTGACGACGTTTATCCCCCAAGGGGGTTAACGGCGAATCCAGCTTGCGGGCCACCAATAGATACAGAGAGCCGGTACCCGGCAGCCACTTTTGCTGCCAATGATGCCATATCCTCAAGGGCGCGGCTTCGCTGAGCAGCGAATGGTACAAGAGCCGCTCATCGTGCACCAACTGATACCCCAGAAGCCCCAGCCAGTCCTTGACCCTGGCCGGCATAAAGAAATGGCCGCTCCAGGGTAAAGCCTGCTGAAATCTGGGCAGCAGCTTGCCGAAAAAGGCGCAGCTGAACGGGTTAATCCCGACGATGAAAAGATAACCTCCGCTGACCAGCACTCTGTCGGCTTCACGTAAAATCCGGTAAGGGTTTGCCTCAAACTCCAGCACCAGGTTCATCACCACCGCATCTATGCTGGCCGGAGCCAACGGCAGCGAGGCAAAATCGGCAACTATCGAAGCGCCGTTGCCGGGATAGAGGGAAAACTGATGCCCGACCGGACAGTTTTTGATCTCGAGTTCGCGGCTTAAGGCCCCCAGGCGCAACAGATGATAACCAAACACTCTGGGCCACCAATAGGCCAGTTTGCTTTCCAGTTCACGTTTAATAGTCTCACCGGCTGGCAAACTGTCCCAGGAGCTGGGTCTGGACTCAGACGAGAGAGGCATAGATACTCCGGTTAAGCCGTTCTAGGCTCAGCTTAATAACGAACCCCCTATACAAGCAAGTATGAGGCTCAGTAAAATTGAAACTGATCCCGTCGACTCAAAGGAGCCTTGAGCTTATGTCCAATGTCAATGTCCCCCTCGCCCGGCCAAAGATAACGCCCATTGCCGCCTTCGATGACAACTATATCTGGGCCATAGTGGCACCCCAAGGTGATTGCTGTTGGGTGGTGGACCCGGGTGATGCCGCGCCCGTGTTGGCTTTTTTGGCACAAAATAATCTGACGCTGGCCGGGGTACTGATAACTCACCATCACAGCGACCATACCGGCGGTATCCAGGCCTTAAAGGAAACTTTCGGCTCGCTCCCGGTATACGGGCCTGCCAATCCGGCCATCAAAGGCATTACCCGGGTACTAACCGAGGAAGGCGAATATCGGCTTGAGCCTAGGCAAGGCCGATTTGCTTTAGAGTGCCGACTGTTCAAGGTTCCCGGGCACACGCTGGATCATATCGCCTACTTGATTGGCGATGCCCTCTTTTGCGGCGATACCCTGTTCTGCGCCGGCTGCGGCCGCCTGTTTGAAGGCAGTGCCGAACAGATGTACCACTCCTTGAGTCAGTTTGCGGCCCTCGATGACAACACCAAGGTGTATTGCACCCATGAGTACACCTTGGCCAATCTGCGTTTTGCCAAAGCCGTTGAGCCGGATAACCAGGCACTGGCTGACTACCAACTTGCAGCCGAAGCGCTGCGCGAGCAGCAACACCCCACACTCCCCTCCACTATTGGTCGTGAAAAGGCCATCAATCCCTTTATGCGCTGCCAAAAGAACACACTGCAGAACGTACTGGAGGCCCACAGCGGCCACCCCTGCCATGATCCCGTGAGCCGCTTTGCAGTTCTCAGGCAATGGAAAGACAATTTCTGAAAACCGGGTTACAATAAGCCGCTTTTTTGTGTCGTTATTATGACAACGCTAGGCCAAGATAGATTTATCTACTTGTTTTAAATAACAATACTTGGCTTCCAGTAACGGCACTTCTTTTTCACCACGGAAACAAAACCAGGGTAAAAGTACCACCCAAGGTACTATCCCGGGCCAAGGGACCAGGCCTATCCCGGGTTTCCGTTTGATGTGCGTTTGCCTGTCTGTTCAGGCCATCATTCGAGGATTGCTGTTTTTGAAGCAAATCAGATTTTTTATGTTGGCGGGGAGCCTTTCCCTGCTTGGCGGCTGTCAGCTGCTGTCTCAGGCGCCGGAGTCCACTGCCGAAGCGCCGGTCAAGGCCACTCCGGCTCCGGTCATCACTCAGGCTCCACAAGTCATCAGTGAGCCGGAAGTCGCTGTCACAGATGTATGGCAACGGATCCGCAGCCAACTCAATATGCCGGTTCCCGATGAGAAGCTGGTGCGCCAGTACCGTCAGTGGTACATCAATAATCCAAGACACCTGGAGCAGATCTCCGAGCGGGCTGCCCCTTTTATGTATTTGATTGTCGAGCAGATAGAAGAGCGTAAATTGCCGATGGAGCTGGCGCTGCTGCCGATAGTGGAAAGTGCCTTCGACCCCTTTGCCTACTCCCATGGTGCCGCCTCCGGGCTGTGGCAGTTTACGGCGCCCATGGCGCTGCATTTTGGTCTGGAGATCAACTGGTGGTATGACGGACGCCGCGACGTACCAGCTGCCACGGCCGCTGCGCTGAATATGATGGAATACCTTTACGACAAGACGGGCGAGAACTGGCTCTATGCCATTGCCGCGTATAACACAGGCGAAGGTCGGGTGTTGAACGCGGTTAAGCGTAACCGTCAAAAGGGGCAAGCTACCGATTTCTGGTCCCTGTCACTGCCCAAGGAAACCGAGCGTTATGTGCCGCAACTGCTGGCACTGGCCGATGTGATCAAAAACGCCGACAAATACGGCATTAACCTGACACCGATTGCCAACGAGCAGAAGTTGGAAGTTGTCGATGTCGGCAGCCAGATAGATCTGGCTCTGGCGGCGCGCCTGGCCGGTATGGAAGTCAATGAACTGCAACAGTTCAACCCGGGTTTTAATCGCTGGGCCACAGCGCCGGAAGGGCCACACAAATTGGTACTGCCGTTGGACAAGGCCAAAGAGTTTGAAATCGCCCTGGCCAGCACTGAACCCAGCGAGCGCCTCAACTGGCTCAGATACAAGATCCGTAAGGGTGACTCCCTTGGAGTGATAGCCAAGAAACATCATACCAGTATCGATGTGATCCGTTCTGTCAACGGCATCAGTGGCAACAATATTGTCGCCGGTAAGCACCTGTTGATCCCGGTCGCCCTCAAGGATGCATCGGCCTACCCGCTCTCCAAAGAGCAGCGTCTGGGTCAGAATAAGTCCGGCAAGAGTAAACGCAGCTACCATGTCAAGTCCGGTGACTCCCTGTGGCAGATAGCCAAGGATAATGGTGTCAGTGTCAACGAGCTGGTGAAATGGAACGGTATCTCGGCCAAGACGCCGTTGCGTCCCGGGAAACAGCTGACCATCTGGACTAAAGCCTCTGGCAAATCCCAGAATGCCAACGCCGTAATGCGCACCGTGAAATACAAGGTTCGCTCCGGGGATTCGCTGGCACGAATAGCCAGCAAGTTCAATGTCACTGTGGATGATCTGCTGGAATGGAACCAGCTCAAGGCCAGTAAATACCTGCAACCCGGACAGATGTTGACCCTGTTCGTGGATGTGACCCGAGTCAAGACCTGATAAAAACTCCTACCCAAGCGGTATCTTTGATGCCGCTTTTGATCCTGCTCTAACTTTCACAAGCCGCTTCGGTACAATTGTTAACCATTTGTTCGCTGTCACAAATTTGACGCTCATCTTTGTCGATAATCATCCGCTGAATTAATCCACCCTAAATAAAAACAAAAATGAGCAGAGATTTGTCCATTACCGGCATCGAGACGCCGGTGCCTGAAGGTGCCCGTATTCTATCAACCACAGATCTCAAAGGGCGTATCACCCACATCAATCAGGAATTTGTCGAACTTTGTGGCTTTTCCCATGAAGAGTTGTTGGGCCATGGGCATAACATAGTGCGCCATCCTCATATGCCCAAGGCAGCCTTTGCCGATCTCTGGCAACAGATCAAGAGTGGCAACAGCTGGATGGGTTTGGTGAAAAACCGCCGCAAGGATGGTGGTCACTATTGGGTCAACGCCTACGTCACCCCGATCCGCCGAAAAGGCAAAATAGTTGAATATCAATCAGTGCGAACCAAGGCAACACCAGAACTGATTGCCAGAGCCGAGGCCTGCTACCTGGCCATCAGTCAGGGAAAATCAGTACTGCCACGCGTTAAACTCGACCTGACAACCAAACTGGCACTATGCTGGGGTGCATCACTGCTATCCTTGGTGCCCCTGCCCTGGCTAAGCGGCCTCTGGCAATTTGTGCCTGTCTGCACCGCGGCAACTTTGATGGGCTGGAGCCTTTTCAGACTCAAACAAAGGTTAAAAAATGTCAGTCAACTCAGCCGCGGAGTACAGAATAATCCACTGATGCAGGCTATTTACTGTAACAGCACAGATGAACTCGCCGAGCTGGAATTGAGCCTGAGAATGCAGCAGGCCGAGATATTCGCCATCACAGGGCGGATAAAAGACAGCGGTGAGATCCTCGATAACAGTTTGAGTGCCCATCAGGCCGCAGTCGATGCCAACTACCGCGAACTGGCACAGCAAACCGGCGCACTGAAACAGCAAGGTGATGCCATCAACGAACTCAAAGGTGCTGTGACAGAGATTGCCGAAACTTCCGCCGACACCGCCAACGAGGTCACTGAGCTTGAGCAAAGTAACCGGCAAACGCTCGAAGCCCTGGCCGCCAGCCGCGCAGCCAACAGTGAAATCACCGCTCTGCTTACCAAGGTGGAGGCTCAACTGCTGGCGCTGGATAAACGCTGCAGCAGCATTAACACCGTGCTGGAAGTGATAGAGCAACTATCGGATCAGACCAACCTGCTGGCACTCAATGCGGCAATCGAAGCGGCCCGGGCCGGTGAAGCCGGCCGCGGATTTGCCGTGGTGGCCGATGAGGTACGTAACCTTGCAATGCGCTCCGGTGAATCCGCCGGTGAAATACATCAAATTATTGCCGAGCTCAGTCTGCAAAGTCGGCAGACAGTGACCGAGATGGAGCGCAGCCAGCAACTGACCAAAGAAAGTCTGCAACTGGAGCAAAAGTTGGCGCAGCGGTTGGATGAAGCCACCAGTGCCCTGGGCCGAATTGCCGCACACAGCCAGCAAATCGCCGTTGCCACGGAGCAGCAAGCCTGTGTGGTTGAGCAGTTGCACCGCCACTCAGAGCAGTTGCAACAAGGGGTTGGCAGCCTGACCAGCAACAGTGAAGCCGCAAGCCATCACGGCGAAGAGTTGACCCGCCAAAGTGAACGGCAAAAGGAACTGATAGCCCAGTTTTAACGCGCTTTACCGCCCGTTACAGCTTGGTCAAAGACTGAGTATCCCAATAAAAAAGTCAGGATTAACCTGACTTTTTTATTCCAACCTAGATAAGCGCCTTAACGCCTCGCCACCGGCACTTCCAGCATGGCCATAGCCGCCAACTTGGACTCCAGAGGTTTGCCTTCAAAGCGGGCCTGGAAGCTGTATCCCTCAGGGCCAATTCGCTCAAGTGTCTTGGCCGGTACCTTGAACATCACTTTCAGCGTCTGTCCCGGCTTGATACTGGTATCTCTGATAGCCTGAGTGAACATCATTTCATCCGACCAAGCCCAGACTCGCTGTTCCTTATCATCCACCAACCAGAGATCCGCCGTCATCCCTGAGTTAAAGCGGATCCCAACCACATACTCGCTCGGGTTACGGATCTCCAGCATCGCCTGCAGCGGCTGCTTATTGACTACTTCTGCAAACGTCAGTTTACCCTCAAGCAAGGCAGCTGTCGGTGCTTTTTTGATGGTACCAAAGTGCAGTGTCGGCATTCTGAGTTCCTCCATCCCAGTCGGGGTCTTTTGAGGTACAGGCTCAGTAGTTGCAGCATTGGAGCCGCTGCAACCTGCGAGTGCCAAGACCGCCAGCAAAGGCAAAACGGCGCGCATCATTTACCTCCTCCGAGTTTCTTGAAGATGCTGTCTTTAAGTTTATCTTTCACCTTCTCGGTTTCTTCCTTGAGTTTGGAATCAAACAGCGCCTGGGTATCGAGTGCAAACTTGGGTTCCTGGAATGAACCGGAAATCATCAGCGGAATTTCAACACCGGCCAGATCATTCTTGCCTTCACCGCCTTGGCCCTTGAGGCTGCCGACCACTGAGGTTTTCAGCTTATAGTCCAACTGCTCACTGATAAGGTTGGCGCTACCGGCACCCGCCAAGCGAATGAGTGGTGAGGCCATCGCCAGATCCGGGTTATTGGCCACACCATTTTTCAGACTGAAACTGCCGGTCAGGCTGGAGAAGTCTGTCTTGCGTTCGCCCTCTTCCTGAGCCGACAAATCACCTTTTAGCTTGGCCTGGGCACTGCGGATCATATGAGGGATATTCACGCCGTAAAGGGCACCGTCACTGATTTCAAACTTGCCGTTGGCGTCCAGGTTTTGCTTGATGTTATCCGGAATTAGGCTCTTGCCTTTACCTTTGACATTAAAAGCGGTGGCACCGGCAAGAATTTCCAAATCGGCCGCATCCTTGAGCAAAGGTTGAATTTTGACGCCACTGAGCTGAGTATCAAAATTGTAGCTGGCGACCTTGTTGCGACCGTCAAGTTGTGCCTTGGTCATCAGTTTGCCCTGATACAAGTCAGCGCTGAGCTGCTTCATATCCAGCACGCCATTGTTCAGAGCCAGATCCATTTTCCAGTTTTCAGTGGTCAAGCCGGTAGCCTTAATGGCCTTAACAGTAAGATCCATGGCGAAGTTGACCTGCTTCATCGCACTCAAGTCCGGTTCACTGCCGGCCTTGGCGACCGTTGCCGACTCAGTGGTTTTGGCTGCGGCTTTATCTTCCTCACCGGCAGGCAGTAACTTGTCGAGGTCAATTTCCCCCAGTGCCAACTTGGCTTTTACATCCGGTACCTTGCCGCCGAAAGCCACTTTAAGATCCCCTTTGCCTTCAATATCGGCCACCTTGAGACTGCTCAATACCAGCTCGGCGTTTTGACGGTTGAGATCCAATTTCACATCGGTATTCAGATCGGCGCTCAACTTGCCGCCGGGCATACTCTTGCCTTCAACGCGATTTTCAATGGCAAAGCCGGTGATCTCCAACTGCTTCATGTCCGGTGAGATCTTCAATTGCCCTTTACCCTCGCTGGCAATTTTCATGTCCGGCATGCTGCCGCTGAACTTATAAGCCAGAGAGGCAAATTTACCCAGCGAAAACTCGCCCAGGGTCAGGGACTCAAGTACAAAGGTTTGGTCACTGCCACTGCGCTTGTCGAGCAGATGAATTTGGGTATTGGTGATATTGATGCCACCGATATTGAGACTGGCCAGCCCCTGAGCGTTGCCTTCGGTATTCTTGGGTTGCTCTTTGGCCGTACCGGCATCGCCGCTGAGCCCATCCAGACTGGTGCGGCCGTCTTTCTGGGTTATGAGATCCAGTTTCAAGCCATCGAGGTTTAACTGGGCAATTTCCACTTCTTTACGAAACAGCGGCATCAGAGCAACTTCAGCGACAACCTGATTAACTGCCAACATCTGTTTCTCGTCGAAACCATCCGGGTTACTCAGGCTGATACCGCCCAATTCAATTCCCAGAGTCGGGAAAAAAGTCCAGTTGAGATCCTGACTGATGACCAATTCACGCCCTGTCTGTTTTTTTACCGCATCGACTATTTCGGGTTTAAAGTCGTTGGGATCAAATAACAAGGTCAAATACAGAACCAGACCGAGAAACAATACCGCGAAAATACCCAGTATCCACTTAACCACTTTCATAATAGTTTCCTTGTTCAACAATAAGGACAAAGGCGCTTGTTCAACTGATAAAGGCCATATTCAAGGGATTTTGGCTGACGGCGATGCCATTATCATCGGCATAGAGCATCATGCCGGGAGTTATCTGCACATCGCCAATGGAGAGCGCACAGTTGATTTCTCCAGCCCCCTTACGCTCGGTTTTGATAGGTACCGCCGCCAGGGCCTTTACCCCAAGCTGCATGGTCGCCAAGGTGGCAACATCGCGCACGGCGCCATAAATCACGACTCCCTGCCAACCATGGTCAACTGCGCTTTGGGCAATAAGGTCTCCCATCAGGGCCTTGGATGTAGAGGCGCCACCGTCCACCAACAGCACTTTACCCGTGCCATCAGTAGCCAACAGCTGCTTCACCATGGAATTATCCTCGAAACACCTGACGGTTACGGCTTCGCCCCAAAAAATAGACTTGCCACCAAACTGGTGAAAAACAGATGGCAGCAACATGAGATCATTTTCATAATGATCAAAGAGATCCGGTAACAAATCCAGCATATAGGCCTCCGTGCAAATACTGCTTTCTAGGTTAACGCCCTTATCCTGCCACCACAAGTTTCATGATAGCAAAACAGGCATCTCCTACGCTGTGCAGTGAAATGCTTGAGTAAGTTCGGAAATATACTATAAACTACTACAAGTGACAGCTTTACGATCCCTTTATCCTGTCCACTCTTTCGGGCAAAACTTCGTTTTAAGTGAACATACATGACAAAAGATCTCGATTTGCAGAGTGCTATTGCGGCGCTCGATGCATATGGATATGAAAAAAAACACTCAACGGATCTTGAGCAAGCCAGAAACAAACAACAGATGACCCGTTACTTGAAGTCTTTGGACTATAGCCTCAGGCGTTTGAAGCTTCTGCAGGAAGCGGTCAATGAATTGGTCGAAGAAACGCAGAACGACTTGCATAAACAAGAGCAAGTACAAACCTTCAAGACCAAGGTCATCAATTTATCCCGCGAACTCAATATGTCCTACGATGAAGTATTGGTCTATATGGCCAATCAAGGCGGTAAGTAAGTCCTATAGGGAAGTGAGTTCAGTATCGATTGCAATATAGTTCGATATACCAGAAAGGCGCAGACAATATCTGCGCCTCTCTTTTTATAACAATGATATAAACCCTTTCTGTCCAACAACTATTTATTCCATCTTTTAAATTTCATTCCGTTATTGAAAGTTTCTGATGCTTAACAAAAAGCAATAAGTATCCGCTCAAATCCCCAACCTATTATTCGTCCGGATTATTCCAAATAATCCCATGAAAATTATGAGGCTTTATAGCGCACCCTCTTGTTTGCACTACACTTAGGGAAAGTACAAACGGCCCAGTTTGAAAAGATAAGGGCTCAAAGCTGTGACGAATGGAGGGCAGCAACCACTATGGGAAAGATGCTAGTGCCTTTGGCTCTGCTGCTACTCTTGTTTATCTGGCTCAGCGGGCCCAGGCAACCAACCTCCCCTGTTTTACTCAATCAGACCCCGGTTCGCATCGCCGTGTCCACCTCGCTGCTTTCAGCCCCTGTCATCATTGCCGATAAGCTCGAACTCTTTGCCCGCGAAGGCGTCTATGTGGTGCTGCAACCACTTCAAGGTGGCGATCTTTGTTTCGAGGCCCTGCTCTATCACAGGGCGGATCTGGCCACCAGCTCAGAGTCAGTGGTGATGTTCAACAGCTTTGAGCGAACCGACTTTACCGTGCTGGCCAGCTTTGCCGAATCGGATAACGACATTAAGCTGTTAACCCTGAGCCAGAGCGGTATCACTACCCCGGCGCAACTGGATGGCAAACGCGTTGGAGTCGTTGCCGGCAGTGCCAGCGAGTACTTTCTCGATACCATACTGAATATTGCCGGACACCCAGCCTTGGCGCCAGTTAGGGTGGATATCCGTCCGTCTCGCTTGGCACCGGCGCTGTTGGCCGGCGATGTGGATGCGATTTCAGTTTGGGAGCCCTACGGATTTCAGCTGCTCAAGCATCAACCGGGCAAGATAAGCGAGTTCCCCAGCCGGGGGTTATATAGCCTTTCTTTCAATCTCATCAGTCGTAAGGCCGACAACCAAGCGTACTACGAGCATCATGTGCGGATCCTCAAGGCGTTGAAACTCGCCAGTGAATTTATTGTTCTGCACCCGCAGGAAGCCCGTCAACTGGTTGCCGAGTATCTGCACCTGCCAACAGAGGAGGTTGCCGCCCTCTGGCCCGACTACCTGTTCCGTCTGTCGCTGGGTAACAGCCTGCTCAGTAATCTGCAGTCGCAGGCCCGCTGGGCCATGGCCAGCGGCACCATTGAAGCCAAGCAGCTACCGGATTTCAGAAGCGTCATAGATCCCACTGCATTGGATCAGATACAACACATGTCTTTGGTGGAGCAGCAATGAAGCTATCCAGCCGCCTCAATATCCTGGTCATTCTCTGCATCACCCTGACGCTGGTACTGGCGCTGTCACTGCTGCAACAGCGCCATTTTTCCCAGCAGACATTCCAGCAGATGCACAAACTGGTGGAGCTGCAACTGCATCTGGATCTACTGCGCTCCAACTTATGGCTGTTGCAGCAATACCGGGATAACCGGGCAGTTGAAAATACCCAGCGGGATCTGCTGCGCCTCAACGCCCTCTTGAGTAACACTCAGGTCGATGATGAGCAGCAACAGCAGCTATTGGCCAATTTAAAACGCCAGAGCAGCAACATCAGTACCCTGCTGGAGCATTCCCTGCCCAAGCTGTCGCTGATAGCAGATGATCAGTTGGTCAGCAGCATGTTGCTGTCCAGATACAATATGAGCATTCAATCCATGAGCGAAGATCTGTTTCGCTTTCAACATTACACCATGGACAGAGCCCGTATGCTGCAGCTCAGTCATCTCTATCTCAACGGCGCCCTGCTGCTGGCCATTGCCCTGTTGGTGACAGGCTTTACCCTGCATACTCTGAGGCGTTTTCGGCGCCACTTGGGCAGTTTGAAACGCGGCATTCGCGATCTGGCCAAAGGCGATCTTCACAGCCGTATCAGGTTGGAACAACAGGATGAACTCTCGGAGCTGGCCAATGAATTCAACAATATGAAACAGGCATTGATGGAAACTACAGCCCGAAAGGAGCAGTTACAGCTGGAAGTGGAGGCGCAAACCCGTCAGTTGCAGCAGCAACAGGATAGATTAAGATATTTGGCGGATCATGACGATCTCACCGGCGCACTCAATCGCGGTGCCGCCACCACCGAGCTGGAAAACGCCATAGTACGTTGTCAACGTCAACAGCTTAAAGCGGCGCTGCTGTTTATCGATCTGGATAAATTCAAACCCATCAACGACAACTTTGGCCACAGCGCAGGTGACGCAGTGCTGGTGGAAATCGCCAAAAGGCTGCGAGAGACCTTAAGACGCTCGGATTTGGTGGCCCGTATCGGCGGCGATGAATTTATCATCTGGCTGGAGCCGATAAATAGCCGCGAAGAAGTCTGTGCCGTGTTGGAAAAGATTCATGCCTTGGGTGCCGATATCCCCTGGCAAGGGCAACAACTGCAAGTCGGCCTGAGTACCGGCATCAGTCTCTATCCTGAGCATGGCGACACCCTGGCCGAACTCATCGGCGCTGCCGACAGTGCCATGTATCAGGCCAAGCAGGCACTACCTCAGGCTTCCATGGAACTGGCACTAAAGAAGCGCTACAGCTTTGCCTCACCCAGTGCCGATGCCTGACTATGCTTGCCCGGCCACACACGCCTGAACTTCAAACTGCCGGCCAAAGGCGCCTAAACCAGCTGAACCTCGGCAGTCTTATCGCCAACAACAGCAACATGGCAGCAAGGTAAAGACTGGGCTCAATGATTTCAGACTTCACCGACCAGTAATAATGCACAGGTACCAACAGGGCTATGGCATAGATACTGTAATGCAGTTGCTGCCAACGTCGCCCCATCCGGCGCTGCAATGCCTTGAACGAGGTCAGCGCCAGCGCAGCAAGCAACAACCAGGCGCTGGCCCCCACCAGAATATAGGGACGCTTGATAATTTCACTGAGTAGCAGCTCCCAGGCAAACAGCAGATCCAGGCTGAAATAGCTGAGAATATGCAAGCAGGCCCAGGCAAATACCCAGAGTCCGAGCAAACGCCGGGTCTGCATCAAAAAACCCAATTTGAATTTTCTGGCAACAGGCGATACCAACAAGGTGGCCACCAAGACATTGAGCGCCCCTTTGCCGGTAAAATGGATAATATATTGCACAGGATCGCCACCGGCACTGTCTGTCACCACTTGCAGAGCCAAATAAAGCAGTGGCAAGCCGGCCGCCAAATGCAGCAACGCCTTTAACCAAGGCAGTAGCTTGGGGTCTAGACGCATCAATAATATTTCCTTAAATCCAGATCCCGGTAGAGATGGGCTACCTGCTCGCCATAACCGTTGAACATCTGGGTCGGGATCCGTTTGGCAGAGAAGATCCCACCTTCGGCAATCCGCCGCTCTGTCGCCTGTGACCAGCGCGGGTGATCCACCTTGGGGTTCACGTTGGCATAAAAACCATATTCATGGGGTGCCAGCTGATTCCAACTGGTCGGTGGCTGTTTGTCCAAAAGCCTAATTTTCACGATAGATTTAATGCTCTTGAAACCGTATTTCCAGGGCACCACCAAACGCACGGGAGCCCCATTTTGCGGCGGCAGTGTCTTGCCATAGAGGCCCACCGACAGGAAGCTTAACTCGTTCATCGCCTCATCGAGTCTTAATCCCTCCACATAGGGATAATGAATGCCGCCGCCCATCAGGCGATTGCGTTGCCCCGGCATCTGCTCGGGATCAAACAGGGTTTCAAAGGCCACATGAGTTGCAGAGGATTTAACTCCGGCCTTGGCCAGCAAAGCCGCCAGCGGAAAGCCGATCCAGGGGATCACCATGGACCAGGCCTCGACACAGCGCAAACGATAGTGGCGCTCCTCCAGGGGAAGCAACTTGAGCAGATCGTCATAGTCCAGCGTCAAAGGGCGCTCGACCTCACCTTCCACTTTCAGCATCCAGGGATTGACCTTGAGGCCCTGACTGTTTTCGAAGGGATCTTGTTTACCTGTGCCAAACTCGTAGAAGTTGTTATGGCGGATCACCTTGTCAAGGGGTGTCAGGCTTCCCGGTAATTGAAAGTTCGGGTTGCTGCGATAGTTGAGATTTGAGGTCACAAATGCCTCGCTCTCGCGCTTTTCACCAAAAAGGTCAAACAGGCCTGCCTGAACATGGCCGGGAATACTGGCACCTATGGCGCCGAGCCCCAACGCCTTGACTATGTTGCGTCGATCGCGAAACACGGCTTCCGGCGTGACTTCTGTTGCCGGCAACTCCCAGGGCATTTGCCTGCCGATACCCTGGTTAAATTTTTTATTGCTCACAGAGACCTCTCAATAGCTGCAGTCAATTCAGTTTATAAGACCCAGGCAGGCAAAGAAAAATTTCTTGCTGGAATAATTCCTGCGGCTCCATTGGCTGAACCTTGGCTGACAAGGGGTACAAAATGGGCAACTCTTGGCCATTTATCCTGAGTCTGCATGCCCTGGGCCTTGAAGGCCCTGACTCATTCTGCGACTCTATCCGGGTTTTCCGCTCCTCTTTTTGCACTCAAGGGACATGATATGGACTTGGCCACCACAATTTCCGCGCCTCAACTCATTGCCGCCGCAGCCGTATTACTGCTGGGTATCTTGCTTGGCGCCCTCTTTAATCAGCGCATGACCCGCGGCCGCTGGCAACAGATCAAAGACCAGTTGGTGCTGCAACATGAACAAAGATGCAGCGAACTTAACGAACAACTCAGCAACAGCCAGGAAAAAGCCGAATGGCTGGTGTCCCAGCTCGGCAAGGCAGAGGCCATTGCCGAGCGGGTGCCCGACCTTGAACAGCAACTCAAGGATGCTCAGCGCAAGCAGTTGGAAACTCAGTTAAACCTGTCAAAATCCAATGCCATGCAGCAGACAATCAGCGCCCGCTTCGACGCCGAGCAGCAGGCGCTCAACGATAAGATTGAACTGCTTGAGCGCAGTGAAGCCCGCCTGAAAGAGCAATTTGAAAACCTGGCCAACAAAATTTTTGAAGACAGAAGCGAAAGGCTAAAATCCCAGAATCTATCGCAGCTGGATGGTGTTCTTGGACCACTGAAGCAACAACTCGAAGGATTCAGAAGACAAATTCATGAATCCTACTCACAGGAACAGAGTGAACGTTCCTCACTGAAACACCAGCTGGAAGATCTCAAGCAGCTCAACCTGCGCATGAGCCAGGATGCGGTCAACCTCACCAAAGCGCTCAAGGGTGACAACAAGCAGCAAGGCAATTGGGGGGAAGTGATCCTGGAGCGGGTGCTGCAGGAAAGTGGCCTCAGACAAGGGCACGAGTATGACGTGCAGCAGGATCTGAAAAATGATGCCGGCAAGCGCTTTAAACCCGATGTCATCGTCCACCTGCCGGCCAACAAGGATGTAGTGATAGATGCCAAGATGTCACTGCTAGCCTATGAGCGCTACTACAATGCCGAAACCGATGAAGAGCGCGCCCTGGCGCTGCGTGAACATATCAACTCTATCCGCGGTCATATCAAAGGCCTGAGTCAGAAGGACTATCAGCAACTGCATGGCATCAAGAGCCTAGATTATGTGCTGATGTTTATTCCGGTGGAACCCGCCTTCCTGCTGGCGCTGGAACAAGAGCCGCAGTTGGTTAATTTTGCGCTCGAAAACAACATCATGCTCGTCAGCCCAACCAATCTTTTGGTGGCACTGCGCACCATCAATAACATCTGGCGCTACGAGTATCAGAACCAACATGCACAGAGGATCGCCAGGCAAGCCGGAAAAATTTACGATAAACTCTGTGGCTATCTGGAAGATATGGACAAACTCGGGCGCGCGCTGGACAATGCAGAGAAGTGTTTCAACGGCGCCATGAATAAGCTGGCTACCGGCAGGGGTAACCTTGTCCGCCAGGCTCACCAGATGCAACAGCTGGGCGTTGAAACCAGTAAACAACTGGATAAACAGTTGCTTGAAAAGGCGATGACAGAGACTTCCTTGCCGACAGACCAGGAGGTTGATGCCATAGAGGATACAGAGCCGGACAGCGAACTGGCTTCCTGAGCTCAACCCCGCTCTCAAGTGAACCAGGCCATCAACAAGGAGTTTTAGATGCGCAGAGCCTTGACCCGAATCGCCCTCGCCGGCAGTGTTGCCTTGAGTGCATTGACAGTATCCACTCCCTGGATGCTGTTTCCCGGGATAGGCCATGCGGCCAAGGCACCTGCCGCTTTGGAGCAACAACGCCAAAGCTACCTAAAGGCCAGAGAAGCGCTGGATAAGGGCCAACTTGAGGAGTATCGCAAGCTCAGGGCCCAACTCAAGGATTATCCACTCAGTATCTATCTGGATTTTCACGCCGAGCTGGATGACATAATGGCGCTTTCTGGCTCAAAGGCGCTAAAGGCATTGGACAAGTTTGAGCATTCACCCTTGCACGCCAGTGCCCGCCACAGGTACCTGGTGCAAGCCGGTGCCGACAAACGCTGGCAAGACTTTCTGGCCATTTCCCCGGAACTTCCACGAGCCACAGAGCTGCAATGCTATTTTTACCGGGCCAAGCTTGGCCAGGGTGAGGCTCAGGTCGCCTGGGATGGCGCTCGCCAACTCTGGCTCTATGGTCGCTCCCGTCCCAAGGAGTGCGATCCCCTGTTCAATGCCTGGAGCAAGGCCGGGCACCGCACTCAGGAATTGATTTGGTCGCGGATGATGCTGGCCTTTGATGCCGGCCAAAGCGGTCTGTTGCAGTATCTGGGGCGTAAAGTGACTCAGCATCAGAGCCAGGCCAAGCTGCTGCAGGCGGTATACAAAGATCCCAATCGCCTCAGGCACATGAATCAGTTTGATGGCGATGCCCCCATCTACAGCGATATAGTGTCCGCCGGGCTTAAGCGCCTGGCCCGCAAAGATCTGCGTCAGGCAGTTCGCCTGTACGTCAAGTATGAAAAAGCCGGCAGATTCAGCGATTTCCAAGGGCGACAACTCAACCGTTATCTGGTCAGACGAGCGCTTATCGTCGAGGACGAGGGGCTTAGAGATCATATCGACACCATGCTGCCGCTGCTCAAGGCCGACGATCTGACCGAGCGCCGTCTGCGCTGGGCTATTGCCGAGCAAAATGACGCCGATATCCGCCGTTTTCTGCCGCTGCTCAGCGACGAAGGCCGCAACGATGCCCGCTGGCGCTACTGGCACCTGAGGGTCAATGGCCGGGACGATACCATGCTCGAAGCGCTCAGCAAAGAGCGTAATTTCTATGGTTTCTGGGCCGCCGCCGAACTCGGTGTCGCCCCCAACCTGGCGCATGTGCCGACTCAATCCCAGGCGCAAATGCAGGCAAGACTCGCCGATGACAAGGCGCTGGCGCGGGTATCTGAACTGCTGGCACTGGATAAACTGGTCGATGCCCGCATCGAATGGAGCCAAATGCTCGCCCGCCACAACAAGCAGATGCGCGCCCAGTACGGCGTCTACGCTCAGGAGCAAGGTTGGGACGCGCTGGCGGTTGAAGCCAGTATTCAGGCTAGGCTATGGAATGATATGGAGATGCGCTTTCCCTATGCAGCAGACCCTTTCTTTACCCGGGCAGGCAAAGACTTCAAGGTCAATGTCAATGAAATTCGAGCAATCTCCCGCCGCGAAAGCGCCTTCTACCCTTATGCGACTTCGTCAGTGGGCGCCAGAGGCCTGATGCAGCTGATGCCGGCCACCGCCAAGCAAACCGCAAAAGAGTTCAAACTGGCGTTCAACGGCAGTCGCAGTCTGTACGACCCGGCCATCAATGTGCCACTCGGTAGCGCCTACTACACCAAGCTACTGGAACAGTTTGACAACAACCGGGTGCTGGCCGTTGCCGCTTACAATGCTGGCCCTCACAGGGTAAAGCGTTGGTTGAAGCAGAGCGATGGCAAACTGGATGTGATGAGCTTTATCGAAACCATCCCCTTCAGTGAAACCCGCTCCTATGTGCAGGCCGTATTCACCTACCGGCAGATTTATGAGCTGCGTCAACAACAGGCGCTGCCACAATTCAGTGAAACAGAGCTTGGCCGCCGCTATTGAAGCGGCGGTGAATTGGCACTGAGTCAATTTCCCAACGCTTTGATATTAAAGCGCTTGTTCCTCGCTGTATTTTTCAGCGCTCGGTACTTTAGTGGGGTAAATGGGCTTGTTATCCCACGGCTATAATGGGAATAATTAGCATTCATTTAGCTAACTCCGTTGATGACTGCATGGATCTTTCTCCTCCGCGGCACATTGCCTGCGAATATCAGCCACTTGTTTGCCCCCGGACCCTGACCATTCAGGGCTATGAGGCCCTGGCCCGCTTTTACAATCAAGAGGGAAAGGCGCTGGCGCCCAATCTGGTATTCGACTGGCTGCACAGAGACAGCCGCGCCCTGGCGGCGGTAGAACTGCAAGCCAAGCTGTTGCAACTCAATCAGGCGCCTAAAACGCCAAGGCTGCACCTGAATCTGGATCCCCACGCGCTGGACAGCGCCAACTGTCAATGCATGATGCAGGCGCTGGACAAATATCAGCAGCAAACCGGAGGCTTGACGGTAGAGCTGATAGAAAACACCTGTGTCAATGACGCCGATAAAGCCCAGGCACTACTCAAGGAACTGCACCGCCGCGGGATTACCGTGGCACTCGATGATGTCGGTGCTCCCCATGCCATGGTGTCGCTGCAACTGCTGACTGCCATCGACTGCATCAAGCTCGACCGTCACTGGCTGAGTGCCATCAAGGCACCGCTCATGGCTAAGCTTTTGGAAAATCTGCTTAATTTTGCCAAGTCCTGCCAAAAAATAACTATACTCGAAGGAATTGAAACCGAGCAGCACCTGTCTCAGGCACTGGCTTTGGATGTGGATTTAGTGCAAGGTTTCTATTTCAGACCTCAGTTCATCCAGACGGAGCCGGAACTGATTTCAGTGACCATCTAACAAGGAAGCCAATGTGTCCAAGAGCCAGATAACCCAGGTACTGCAGCAACTCGAGCAAGTTTTGATAGGCAAGCCTAGGGTAATACGGCTGGCACTGGCCTGTTTACTGGCCCGCGGCCACCTGCTGATTGAAGATCTGCCGGGCATGGGCAAAACCAGTTTATCCCACGCACTGGCGCAAACCTTAGGCTTGAGTTATCAGCGGGTTCAGTTTACCAGCGACATGCTGCCGGCGGATATTCTCGGGGTTTCCATCTTCGATAAGCAGCAATCTGAGTTTGTATTCCACCCCGGCCCCATCTTCAAACAGATGGTGCTGGCCGACGAAATTAACCGCGCCAGCCCCAAGACCCAGAGTGCCTTACTCGAGGCGATGGCAGAGCGGCAGATCACTGTCGACGGTGTGACCCACAGGCTGCCGCATCCTTTTTTTGTGGTCGCCACCCAAAACCCCACCGACCAATCAGGCACCTTTCCACTGCCGGAATCCCAGCTGGACCGCTTTATGATGCGCCTCTCCATTGGTTATCCCAGCCAGGACGCCGAGTTGGCCATGCTCAAAGGACAGGAGCGTAACCAGCCCCTGCCCCAGTGTCTGAGTGCGCTCGAGCTGGATCAACTGCAGCAGGAGTGCGAGCAGGTGGCCGCTTCCGATGCCCTGCTTAACTATATTCTGGCGCTGGTGGAAGCTTCCCGCAGCCAAAACGAAGGCTATGGCCTTTCCCCCAGAGCCACCAAGGCGCTGCTGGCGGCGGCCAAGGCCTGGGCCTATATCCAGGGGCGTCAATATCTGGTGCCCGAAGATGTGCAAGCAGTGTTTGGCGCTGTTGCCGAGCACCGCCTGCGGCATTCGAGCCAACTTCAGGGCGAGCAGTTATCGGCCAAGTTACTCGGCACCATTAATCCCATTCGGTAACAACGAGATGGCCTCTGTGACCTCCCTCTTCTCTGCCCGGTTCAACCGCTGGTTGTCACGGCGTATTCCCGCCGCCAAAGAGCAACGTTTGAGCCACAGAAGCATCTTTATTCTTCCCAGCGGCTTCGGCGTTATCTGGCTGGCGCTGGTACTGCTGCTGTTTCTGTTCGGCACCAACTATCAAAACAACCTGGTGATCGGCCTGGCCATAGTATTGGCCAGCGTGTTTCACACCTGCATCATTCACAGTTACCGCAACTTAGCGGGACTGAGACTCAGTGCCCGTAAGCCTCCCCAAGCCTACGCCGGCGACAGCCTCTCCTTCCCTGTGACCGTCAGCGCCGACAGAAGCCTTTTTCGGCTCGGTTTCAGCTACCCGGGAGAGCGGCAAGTCTTTGTTTCCTGTGTCGATAACCAGGAGCAGACGGCTTTGGTGCCCATGCAGCCAAGGCCCAGAGGCCTTTGGCATCCAGGTAGACTCAAGGTGGAGTCCTGCTACCCTCTGGGGCTCTGCCGCGCCTGGTCTCATCTGGATCTCGACACCAGTCAATGGGTGTTTCCAGCGCCTGTGGTCAGCACACCTAAACTGGGGCGCAGTGAACACGTCCCCGAATCCCAAGACAGTGGCGAGTGGCTCAGCGGCGTCGATGAATACGCCGGTCTTAAGAGCTATGTTCCGGGTGAATCGCTCAAACAGGTGGCCTGGAAACAGTGGGCTCAGGGCCGAGGCATGCTCAGCAAGGAGTTTGCCGAGCCTCAGGGGGCGCCCTTGTGGCTGGAGCTTGATAGCAAGTTAACCGGCGATGAGTTGGAAAAGCGCCTGGGAGAGCTGAGTTATCAGGTCAATCAACTGGCCCATTCCGGCCAAACCTGGGGGCTTAAGTTAGCGGGCAGAACCATAGCGCCTTCTCAAGGCGAAGCTCAGCGTCAGGAATGCCTCAAAGCCCTGGCGCTCTATCCGACCAAGGCTGAAGGTACAGGCGAATGAAAGCCGCTCGCTTGAAAGCCGCACTCAAGGAGACCTCGGAGGAGATCATCACCCGCCGCACCTTGCTTTGGCTGCTGATCACCAACCTGGCAGTGCTGGCACCGCTTGCAGGCAAAATCACCTTGGGAACCCTGGGGATCTGCGCCATCTGTTTTGTCTGGCGCTTGGGGATCTATCTTGGCAAGGTCGCCAGGCCCCCCAGAGTGCTGGTGACTGTGCTGGCCATTGCTGCGGCGCTGACGTTGGCGCTGGTGAGTCGCGAACTTGGCCTGCTCAATGCCCTGGTCAACTTGTTGATCCTCGGCTATTCCCTCAAATATATCGAAATGCGCAGTCGCCGCGATGTCAAAGCCGTGGTACTGGTGGGCTACTTTCTTATCGCCCTCACCTTTATCGACCATCAGCAGATGCTCGACACCCTGCAACTCTCGCTGGTGGCGGCGCTCAACACCTGTGTGTTGGCAAGCCTCTACCACGAACAGGCCTCGTTCAATCGCCAGATCAAGCTAACCCTGGTGCTGCTGGCACAGAGTCTGCCGCTGGCACTGCTGCTTTTTGTAGTGCTGCCGCGTTTCAGTCCGCTTTGGATGGTGCCGCAGATGAAAAGCAGTACCACAGGTCTGTCCGATGAGCTGAGCTTTGGTGATATCTCGCGCCTGACCAAATCCAACGAGCTGGCATTTCGCGCCAGTTTCAAGGGCCAGATACCGGCTCCGGAAGACAGGTATTGGCGCGCACTGGTATTGGAAGAATATGACGGCAAACGCTGGCAGCAGTCACGGGGAATAAAGGCGCTGCAGCAAGACAGCTTTATCATGAATCGCCGCCCCGAACCCGGCGCCCCCAAAGGGCCTTTTATCGATTACAGCATCATAGCCGAGCCGAGCGGCCAGCATTGGCTGTTCGGCTTGGATCTCGCCTACAGCATGGATCCGCGCCTGGTGAATCTGCCGGACTTTCGCCTCTATGCCATAAGGCCGGTAGAACAAAGGTTGCAATACCGGGTGATGAGCTATCCGGATGCCCCCCTGGATAACCGCTTGAGAGCGCCGCTGCGGCAGCTTAATCTGAGCCTCCCCGATGAAATCAACCCCCGCAGCCGCAAACTTGCCGCCGATTTTGCCCGCCGTTACCCGCAAGCCGAGCAGCGCTTGACGGCCATGATGCAGTATTTCAACAGCCAGCCCTTTTTCTACACCCTGACGCCCCCGCCGGTGGGGCCGCAGCAACTGGACGACTTTTTGTTTGAAAATCGCGCCGGGTTCTGCGTTCACTACGCCTCGGCATTCACCTTCATGGCCAGAGCCACCGGCTTGCCCGCCCGTATTGTCACCGGTTATCAGGGCGGCGAATACAACCCGCAGGCCGGTTATCTCAGCGTGTATCAATATATGGCCCACGCCTGGAGTGAAGTCTATCTCGAAGGCAAAGGTTGGGTACGTTACGACCCCACCGCCATGATAGCGCCCGAACGAATTGAGCAGGGTTTCGACTCCCTGTTCAGCCCGGAAGAAAGCTATCTTTCCGAACTGCCGTTTGCCGGGGTGCGGGCCAGCGACTGGTACAACAGCCTGAGACTCAGGCTCGCCAGCCTGGATTACTACTGGAGCGTCTGGGTACTGGGTTTTGACAACGCGCGCCAGCAAGAAGTGCTCTCCAAACTGCTGGGGGAAGTGAGTATCGGCCGCCTGGCAGCCTTGGTCCTCGGGGTGATGGCCCTTACCTTTATCGTCATTTTGTTCACCACTGGCCTGCTGCGGCTTAAAAGAGGCCCTGACAGCATCAACCGTCACTATCTCAAGGTATGCCGCCAGGCTGCCAGACTCGGGCTGCCAAGGCCGGCTTCCCTGGGGCCAGTGGATTACGCCGCGGCGCTTGTTGCACGCTGGCCGGCGCTGACAGAGGAGATAGAAAGCTGGACCTCACTCTATATTCAACTCAAGTATCAAGACGCTTCCAAGGAGTCGGCGATATATAAACGCCGCTTTATCCGCCAGTCCCGCGCTTTGTGGTTCAAACTGCTGAAACAAGATTTGCAACCCGATAAATCAAGCACCTAGAATAGAGCACCAAAGCAATAAACGGCCCAAAGCCAGGTAACCCTGCTGCCTATGTTTACTCTTATCCAGTCCAACAAGATGGAATTGCTGTCGGCCACCCTGGCAGACCGGCTTCGCGATGGCGTGCCCGGCATGTCGCCGCTTAGCTGCGAGCAAATTCTGGTGCAAAGCCCCGGCATGTCCACCTGGCTCCGCCTGGAGCTGGCGCGCCACAACGGCGTGGCGGCGGCGCAGGAGTTTCCGCTGCCTTCCAGCTTTATCTGGCAGCTCTGTTATCTGCTGCTCGATGATGTGCCCAAGGAAAACCCCTTTACCAAGGCGGCGATGACCTGGAAACTGATGGCACTGTTGCCCTCCCTTCTGGATAGAGACAATTTTGCACCGCTCAGACATTATCTGGGCGACGATGTCGAGCTCAAACTGTTTCAACTCAGCGGCCGTATCGCCGATATTTTCGATCAATATCTGGTATACCGTCCGGAATGGATCCTCGGCTGGGAGCAAAATGAATCCCCGCTGGAGATAGCGCCGCAGCACGCCTGGCAACCCGAGCTTTGGCGCGAGTTGGTGCGTTACAACAATCAGGAATTGCAGCAGAGCCATTACCACAGGGCCAATCTGCACCAGGCGCTGATAGAAACGCTGACAGGCGGCAGCGATCATGCCTTGGAAGGCCTGCCGCCCAGATTGTTCGTGTTCGGGATCTCCTCGATGGCGCCGCAAACACTGGATGTACTCTATGCGCTCGCCAGTCGCATCGAGGTAGTGATGCTGAGCCTCAGCCCCTGTCGTCACTATTGGGGCGATATCATAGAGCCCAGAGCGCGGGCGCGAATGGCGCTGGCTTTTGAGGGCAAGAAACAGTTGCCCGAGCTCTGGGAAGACAAGCTGGAAGTCGGTAATCCCATTTTGGCCAATAACGGCCGCCTCGGCCGCGAGCTGCTGGATATGGTGCTGGAGCTGCCACCTGAGCGGCTGGAACTGGAAGAGCTGTTTCACCCCGGCAACACAAATACCCTGCTCGGCGGCATTCAAAATGACATTCTGGAGATGGAAACCTTAGGCGAGCCTCTGGGGCCGGATGTCAGCAAATACCTGAATATCGCCCGGCGCAGGCCCTTGGCCGCCACCGACGACTCCATCACCCTGCGAAGCTGCCACAGCCCGCTGCGGGAAGTGGAAACCCTGCACGATCATCTGCTGCATCGGCTGCGCAGCGACCCTTCGCTGGCCGCCAAGGATATCATGGTGATGCTGCCCGACGTGGCCGCCTACGCCCCCTATATCGATGCGGTGTTTTCCGCCAAGAGCGGCGATCATTTCATCCCCTATGCCATAGCCGATCGCGGCGCGGCCCAGGAATCCCCCTTAATTGCCGGTTTTCTCAACCTGTTGGCGCTGGACAAGAGCCGCTTTGGCCTGACAGACATCATCAGTATTCTCGAAGTGCCCGCAGTGCTGGCCCGCTTCGGTATAGCCCAGGAGGAGCTGGAGCAGCTCAAGGGCTGGCTCAAGGCCGCCGGTATTCGCTGGGGCCGCGACAGTCACAACCGCGAAGAGCTGGGCTTGCCCGGGTTTGACAAACACTCCTGGGCCTTTGGGATCCGCCGCATGCTGCTGGGCTATGCCCTGGGCGATGATGCCGAGCTGTATCAGGGCGATCTGCCGCTGGCCGGTATTGAAGGTCAGTCGGCGCAGGCGCTCGGCAAGCTGTTGAATTTTATTGAAGCGCTCGATGACTTCAGGGAAGAGCTCAAGCAGCAAACCCCGCCGGAAGAGCGGGTGGCGCAGCTTAACGCCCTGCTCGATGCCTTTTATCTGGCCCAGGAAGACGATGCCAGGGAAGAGATCAACGACATTCGCCAGGCTATAGACAGATTCGCCGAAGAGCTGCGACTGTCGGGCTTTAGCGGGGTATTGCCGCTGACAGTGGTTTGGCAATGGTTTAACTCAACCTTGAGTGAGTCCAGGGTCGGTCAGCGTTACCTCGCCGGCAGCGTCAACTTCTGTACCCTGATGCCGATGCGCTCCATCCCCTTCCGCCAGGTGTGTTTGCTGGGAATGAACGATGGCGTCTACCCCAGGGTGCAACATCCTGTGGGGTTCGATCTCACCGCCCATGAAAAACCAAGACGCGGCGACCGCTCAAGACGCCTGGATGACAGATACCTGTTTCTCGAAGCCTTGCTGTCGGCCCGGGATCAGCTCTATATCAGTTACATAGGCCACAGCGAGCGCGATAACAGTGAGCGTATTCCCTCCATGCTGGTATCTGAATTGCTGGAATACATTCAGCTGTGTTACCGCCCGGACGAGGCGCAATTTACGCCGCCCGCAGTGCCCACAGATGCCGATGAAATTGCCGCCCTTGGCGATCTGGCGGCCGATGCGCTGATGCAGCGCCTCATCATTCAGCAGCCGCTGCAACCCTTTGATGCCCGGCTCTACAGTGACAGTGAGCTGCCCGGCAGTTTTGCAACCCAGTGGTGCCCCCGGGAGATGTTTGCCGCCCAAAGCCCGGCGCCCTTTATTGAGTATGAGCTGGGCGAGGAAACCGCCCTCAAGGAGCCGGAGCTGGAACTCTCGGCGCTGATCCGCTTTTTCCGCAACCCGGCGCAGTATTTCTGCCAGCGGGTGCTACAGCTGGACTTGAGACTGGATATTGACAGTCAGGACAATGATGAGCCGTTTGAGCTCAACGCCCTGCAACGCTATCAGCTGCAGCTGCTGATGATGCAGGATGCGCTGGAAGACGAGCGCGGAGAGCTGGATGAAACCCTGCTCGACAAGCTCAAGGCCGAAGGTCTGCTGCCGATGGCGCCATTTGACGATCTGCTGCTGGATCAATACCGCCGCGATATCGCCCCGGCGGTGGAGCGTACCCGTTTTCTTCGCGCCGAATTGCCCAAGCCCGATGCCGTTGAAATAGCGCTCAAGCTTGAGGTCAATGGCCGCGAGCTGCTGCTCTGTGGCCGCATCGAAGACTGCTACCCCAAGGGGCTGGTCAACTTAAGGCCGGGTACCACCAAGCCCAAGGATCTGTTGAGCCTCTATATTCGCCATCTGTGCCTCAATGCCAGCGGCATTCACAGGCACAGCTATCTGCTGGATGCCGGTCACTTCCACGCCATGGCGCCGCTCAAGGCCGAGTCCGCCAAGGCCCTGCTGGGTCAGTTGGCCGCCTTGTTTGAACTGGGGCAGCACAGGCCGCTGCCCTTTATGGCGCAAACCTCCATGGCGTACTTCAGCGCCGAGGTAGAAGATGGATTGCCCATTGACACTGAACATCAGCTGCGGCTTGCTGAGGCCGAGAGCGCCTGGTTGGATGATGCCGGGTTCGGTGACGGCCAGGATCCCCATAACGCCCGCCTGTTCCGCTTTCCGGAAGACTTCGGTTTAACCCTTGATGACAGCACCTATGCTGGCACTGCGGCAGATTTTGGGCTCAAAGCTGGCGAACCTAAGCTGAATGAAAATGAGCTGAGTGAAAATGAGTTGAGTGAAGATGAGTTTACGCTGAGCAACATGAGTACGGGGTTGCCAGGCGGCTGGCAACTCAGACTCAAGCAGAGCCTGAGTTTCCCGGGGTTGGCCCAGGGGATTTTGGCGCCGCTCATCAGCCTTTACCACAAAGACAAACTGGCCGCCCTGGCCGATTTTACCCAGATGGGACAGGAATAATATGCAAGCACTGGAGCCATTGAGTTTACCGTTGAGCGGCCGGCGCCTGATTGAGGCCAGTGCCGGAACCGGCAAGACCTACACCATTTCCGGCCTCTATCTGCGCTTATTGCTGGGTGATTTTGAGCGCCCGGGCCTCGGTTGTGAGCAGATCCTGGTGGTCACCTTTACCAACGCCGCCACCGAAGAGCTACGCGACAGAATACGCAAAAGGATCCGCAGCTGTTATCAGCGCTTTATTGGCCTAAGCGTCAAAGACGATTTTATCGAGCAGCTTTATCAGCGCTGCCTGCCAACGCAGCGCGCAACCGCCCTCAAGCAGCTGGATCTGGCGCTCAAGAGTCTGGATGAAGCCGCCATTTTTACCATTCACGGCTTTTGCCAGCGGATCCTCTCGGATATGGCCTTTGAGTCGGCGCTGCTGTTCGAGTCGGAATTTACCCTGGATGACAGCGAATATCTGCGCCAGAGTGTGCGCGATTTCTGGCGTCATGTCTGCTATCGGCTGCCAACAGCGCTGGCGACCGCGATAGCAGCCCATTACGCCACTCCGGATGCGCTGGGGCGCGAATTGAGACCACTGCTCGGCGCCAGTCAAGCGAGCGCCAACCGCGACCCGGGGAAATTCGACCAATATGCCGAGCAGTTGCAGACTCAGCTCGCAAGGCTGCGACTGAGCTGGCCAAGAGAAAGGGACGCCACCGAGGCCCTGCTCCACAGCCTGCCGCTCAACGGCACCAGCTATGGCAAGCAGGCCGATGGCTACCCCAAGCTCACGGCCATGCTGGAGCAGATGGACAACTGGGCCAAGTATCATCAGGGGCTGCCGACCCCGAAACTCCTGGACAGCCTGGCTCTCGGGTCACTGAAACTGAGAAAAGGCGGCGAAATCCCTACAGCACAACAAGCGCCGCTACTGGCGCAGATAGAAGCGCTCAGAGACAGCGTAGACTCGCTTATTCCGGCATTTCTCTATCAGGCAAGAGCCCAGATAGCCGAGCGTTTTGCCGAGCTCAAGGCCGAGCGCAACTTGCTGAGCCCGGACGATCTGTTGCAGACCCTGGCCAAGGCCATAGGCGGACTGACCCAGACGGCGCCGGATAGCGGCCTTGCCATAGGTGAGCAGCTCAAGCAGGAAATAGGCAAACGCTTCCCGGTGGCGCTTATCGACGAATTTCAGGATACGGATCCGCTGCAGTTTGCAATTTTCTCCGGCATCTACCCGGCGCAATTGCCACAGCAGGATGCGGATGCCGGCGCCCAGCCTGAACCCAAGCCTGAGCCTGACCCCAAACCCGAATCAAGTCGCACTCTGTTGATGATAGGCGATCCCAAACAGGCGATTTACGCCTTTCGCGGCGCCGATATTTATACCTATATTGAGGCCAGGCGCAATACCGCCGATCACTATAATCTGGACACCAACTACCGATCGGCCAGCAACATGATTGCAGCGGTCAATCGCCTGTTTGCCGGTCGCAACGACCCTTTTATCAGCGACGCCATCCCGTTCGAGCCGGTCAAGGCCAAGGACGCTGGCAGTAAACAGCTGCTCGCGCCCGGCGCAGACTCGGCGGCGCTGCAGCTCAGGCTGCTCAAGGAAGATCCGGACAAGGGCCTCAACAAGACCCAGGCCCGTAAACTGCTGGCCGAAGATGCTGCTGCCGAAATCGTGCGCCTGCTCAATGCCGCCAACCGTGGTGAGTGCCGCCTCACCGGCAGTGAGCAGCCGCTGCGCGCCCGGGATATCGCCATTTTGGTGCGCGACAGAAATGAAGCCGCCGTCATGCAACAAGCACTCAATAGTCGCCAGATCGGCGCCGTGTTCCTCAGCCGCGACTCGGTAATGGTCACGGAGGAAGCGCGGGAAATCGCCCTTATCCTCAAGGCGCTCGCCAGCCCCAGGGATGAACGGGCGATTCGCTCGGCACTGGCCTGCCGCTTGCTGGGTTTCAGCGCCAATAAGATCCATGAGTTCAACCAATCTGAGACACTGCGCGCCGAGGTGCTCGATACCTTCATGTCGCTGCATGAGCTCTGGAGCCGCCGCGGCATCATGCCGGCGCTGCTCAATCTCGCGGATCACTGGCAGCTGCTGGAACGGCTCGGCCGAGAGGCCAACGCCGAGCGGCGTCTCACCGATTTTCGCCATCTGGCGGAACTGCTACAGCAAAAATCCACCGAGCTCGAAGGCATGAGCGCCCTGGTCAACTGGTTTGAGCAGGAACTGCTCTCCGGCCAGAGCCGTGAAGAGCAGCAACTGAGACTCGCCAGCGAGCAAAACCTGGTGCAGATAGTCACCATCCATAAGAGTAAGGGGCTGGAATATCCTGTGTGCTTCATCCCCTTTGTCAGCCTGGCCCGCGACGGCAGTCGCCGCCCCTCGCCCATGCTGTACCACAAGGACAATCAATTAGTCTGGGATCTGGACGCCAGTGACGAAGGCTGGGAAGCCTGTAAACGCGAGACGCTGGCCGAAGATCTGCGCCTCTTGTATGTGGCGCTGACCCGGCCCGTATATCGCTGTTATCTGGGGCTGGCCAATCACTGCCGCATGAACAAGACGGGCATCAACAGCTTTTTGAAAGACACAGCCATAGGCTATCTGCTCGACATTGAAGACAAGGACTGTGACGGCGACAGGTTGCAAAGCGCCGCCGCATCCCTTGTTTGCGAGGCTATCTCCTTGACCGGGATAGGCGATGCAGACCCAAGTCGCCTTCAAGGCACTGAAAGCCACTCCCAAAGCCCACTTTGTGCCCAGGTGCCGGCGGCGCGTCAAGGCGCGCCCTGGCGGGTCGGCAGCTATTCCGGCCTGGTCAAACATCTGCCCCACGAGCGGGTGTTGCCGGGCGCCGGTGATGAGGAGTTTGAAATCGAGCCGGCCTCTGTCTATGAACCACAGGATGTCTTACAAGCCAACCGCTTCAGCTTCGAGCGCGGCGCCAATGCCGGTTCTTTTATGCACCTGGTACTGGAGAAAATCGACTTTACCCAGGCCGAGGAGGAGCTCTTGCTGCATCTACCCCAGGCGATGCAGCAATACGGCATCGACAGCGATTGGCAAGATGTGCTTTATGACTGGTATCGGGATCTGCTTAACGCCGACATCGCTCTGCCCCAGGGGCAGAGTCTGCGCCTGGGCGACCTCAGCAAGCGCCAAAAGCTGGTGGAGATGGAGTTTTATCTGCCCCTTGGCGGCGATACCCAGCTTATCGATACCGAACTCAGCCGCTTGCTGGCCAAACACGGCTATGGCGGTGAGCTGCGCTTCGATGCCTTCAAGGGCATGCTCAAGGGGTTTATCGATCTCACCTTTGAATATCAGGGCCGTTTCTATATTGCCGATTATAAATCCAACCATTTGGGGGACGATTTCAGCGATTACCGCCAGGACAAGATGGCCGCCGCCATCAGCGAGCACAGATACGATCTCCAGTACCTGCTCTACAGCCTGGCGCTGCACAGATATCTGAGCCTCAAACTGCCGGACTATTGTTATCAAAACCATTTCGGCGGCTGCTGTTATCTGTTTCTACGGGGCATGTCCGCGGCCCATCCCGGCGCCGGGGTGTTTGTGGACAGGCCGGATGAAGCCGTGATCCTGGCCTTGGATGCCTTACTCAAGGGCGAGTCGCCCTCGAGCGCCCCTCAGTTGGAGTTGAGTCTATGACAGATAGCCCATCAATACTGCAAAGCAGCCAAGCTGTTACTGCGCTGCTCAAGCAATGGGAAGAGCAGCGGCTGCTGACGGCGCTCGACCGCCACTTTGCGCTGCAGATGGCCGCCATTCACCGGGAGCCATCGCCGCTGTTTCTGTTGCTGTGCGCCCTGCTGAGCCGCCAGTTATCATCGCAGCACGCCTGCCTGCCACTGGGGAGCATAGCGTTTGATAATCCGCTGGCAGAGCCCCACCCCAGCGTGCGCCTCAATACCGACCCGGCAGACCTTGAGCTGGCGGTGGCCAATTTTGCCGCCGTCGGCGCCCCGGGTGAAGACAAACCCTTGATCCTCGACGCTGGCCGCCTCTACCTCAAACGCTATTATGATTTTGAGTGCCGGGTCGCCCGGCGCCTCACCGCCATGGCCGCCACTGAATACCCCGCCACCGACGAAGTGCGGAGCGCGCTCGATTGCCTGTTTTTGCCGCCCGCCAGCCATACTGGCCAAGCGACTATTGATGCAGCTGAAGCCGATAGTGAAGCTCAAACTAATAGAGAAAATTCCGGCAAACGCGATTGGCAAAAAGTCGCCACCGCCACCGCCTATTGTCGCCAGTTGGCGGTGATCACCGGCGGCCCGGGCACAGGCAAGACCACCACAGTCACCAAGCTGCTGATGCTCTTGTGTCTCGGCAGTGAGATGAACATACGTCTGGTGGCCCCCACGGGTAAAGCCGCTGCGCGCCTGACCGAATCGATAAAGGCCTCCAAACAGCGCCTCGCCAAAGAACTTCTTCCCTTTGCCGCCGAGCTTGACCTTGGCGCCATAGACAAGATCCCCGAAGAAGCCGCCACTGTGCATCGCCTGCTGGGGGTGATCCCCGGCTCGCACAAATTCCGTCATCACCAGGACAATCCGCTGCATCTGGATCTTTTAATAGTCGATGAGGCTTCCATGGTGGACTTGCCTATGATGGACCGGCTGCTCGATGCCCTGCCCGCCAATGCCAGATTGATACTGCTCGGGGATCAGGATCAACTGGCCTCGGTGGAAGCCGGCGCCGTGCTCGCCGATATCTGCGCCGGTCTGCGCCACCAGCAGGACTGGCGCATGCGTTACAGCGCCGAGTTTGCCGCAACCCTGACAAGGCTCACCGGCTTTGACCTCAGCGATTGCGTCAATCTCGCCCCCGGCATAGGCAATAATCTTTGTATGCTGCGTCACAGCCACAGGTTCCGCGGCGATGCCGGCATAGGCGTGCTGGCCAAGGCGGTCAACCTCAGTGATGGCGCCGCGATAACTGAGGCCTGGAATGGTGGTTATCAAGAGCTTGAGTGGCTGGAAATCGGTAAACAGCAGCAGGGGCTGGCTCAGCTTCTCAGCCAGGCCTGTGAGCACTACCGAGACTATTTGGAAGTGGTGCACAGGCCGGACATTGGCGCCGAGGAGATCATCGCCCGTTACAACCGCTTTCGACTGCTGTGCGCCACCCGTGGCGGCGATTTCGGTGTCGAGGGGATCAATCGGCAACTGACGCAAGTGTTGAAACAGGCTGGATTGATCGCCCCGCAGCAGGAGTTTTATCCGGGCCGGCCGCTGATCATCCAAAGCAACGATTACAACCTGGGGCTGTTTAACGGCGATATCGGCGTTATTCTGCCCGACCGAGACAGCAACAGGCTGCTGGCGCACTTTATTCAGGCCGACGGCAGTGTGCTCAAGGTGTTGCCGGCGCGTCTTCCCGGCCACGAGACCTGTTTTGCCATGACAGTGCACAAGTCCCAGGGCAGTGAATTTGATTCTGTGGCCTTGGTGTTGCCGCCAAGCCCGAGTCCGGCGCAGCTGCAACTGCTCACCAAGGAGCTGATCTACACCGCCATTACCCGCGCCAAACAACATTTTTGCTGCTTGGGTAACAGCTCAGTGTTTGACGGCGCCTGTCGTCGCCTCACGCGCCGGGCCTCGGGGCTGGCCGATAGGCTGTGGCAGTGATTGTGGCAGAGATTATGGCTATGGCAGAAACTATGACTGTGGCCATGACTATAACGAAAACAGCAACCGAGCCAGATGCCATACGGCCCGTTTCGCTCTGGCGGCAAAATAACCAGATGAGAGCCAGCGTCAGCTGCCGTTATACTCAAGGCCTGTCTAAGCAGGCATAATATCGGCCAAGGTTATTTATCAGGCCGCTCAGTCAGGAGAATTCATGAGCAAAACCCATATCTTGTTACTCTGTGGCGGCGGGGCCGCCGAGCACAGTATCTCTTTGATGTCGGCTGACTATATCGAAAGCTGCCTGGCAAATATTCCCGACATGGAAGTGCTCAGGTTGGAGCTGGACGCCGCCGGCCACTACCACACCAAGCAGGGCCAGGTTTGCGAGCTGACCAATCGCCGTGAAGTGCGCTTCGATGAGGCCGAGCCCAGCTGGCCGGTGGACTATGTGATCCCCTGTATTCACGGCTATCCGGGCGAGACCGGCGATATTCAGTCCTATTTCAATCTGATCAACCTGCCCTATTTCGGTTGCGGCTCCGAACCCAGCAGCAACTGCTTCAACAAGGTCACGGCCAAGATGTGGTTCAGTGCGCTCGGCATCCCCAATACCCCTTATCTGTTTCTCAGCGAAGCCGGTGAAGCGGCCAACACCCGCTGCCGTGAGGCCTTGAATGAATGGGGCTCACTGTTTATCAAGGCGGCATCCCAAGGGTCATCCGTCGGCTGCTACCGGGTGGACAACGGCGATGATATCCCCTCGGTGCTGGAGCAGGCCTTCAGTTACTCCCCCTACGTGGTGGTGGAAAAGACCATCAAAGCCAGGGAGCTGGAAGTGGCCGTATATGAATACCAGGGTGAAGTGATTGCCACAGTGCCGGGTGAAATCATCTGCGCCAACAACACCTTTTACAGCTTCGATGAGAAGTATGATGCCAAGAGCAAGGCGGTGACCAAGGTCGAGGCCGAGTTGAGCCAAGCGCAAATCGATACCATACGCGATTATGCCATTCGCGCCTTTAAGGGCATGAAGCTGTCCCACCTGTCGCGTATCGACTTCTTCCTTACCGATGTAGGCGAGATACTGCTCAACGAGATCAATACCTTCCCGGGCATGACGCCCATCTCCATGTTTCCCAAGATGCTCAGCAACAATGGCCATGATGTCAGCGAGTGGCTGGTGAGTAACATAAGACGCCAGCTGAGCGAACCGCTCAAGTAAAGCACCAGTAAAGTTCCAGGTTGAACCAAGCACCAACCGGACTGAAACAAACGCAAAACCACACCCGCCACTCGCGCGGGTGTTCTTTATCCTGCTAAGCTGACAATAGGTGTGACGGCATGCAGGAGATCTTATGTTCAGTGCGATAGATATAGATCATCTGGTGTTGATCTGCAGCAGTCTGGAAACCAGCGAAGCATTCTACACCCAAGTGCTGGGGGCTCGGTTCGAGCGGCGGCTCGACGCCCCTAGCCTGCTGCAACTGAGATTCGGCGGTGCCCTTATCGATCTGGTGCCAAGAAGCGATCAACCCGCAGGCCTCAATATGGCGCACTTCTGCCTCAATATTGCCGCCAAGGATGAAGCCTCAGTGTTGCAACACCTTGAGCAACACGGCGTGCACCACGAAGGCTTTTCGGAAAAATATGGCGCCCGGGGATACAGCCGCTCTGTCTATATTTACGATCCGGACGGCAATCAAGTGGAGCTTAAACTCCTGAGTCGGCAACAGGAGAGTGGCCAATAAGGCGTTGCTTAATCATGGATTTTTAATGGCGATTTAACAGATCAAAAAGCGCGCCGGGAAAGTTCGGCGCGCTTTTTCCATGAAGCAATAGGCTATGCCCAGAGCTTTGGGCTCAGAAGCCTTCCACTCCCTGCATATCCGGCAGGTGATGGGCTATCCCCTTGTGGCAGTCGATACAGGTCTTCTCACCGCTTGCCAGCGAGGTGGAGTGCATATTGGCCGCCCGCTGTGACTGACGGGTGAAGTCCATATACTGGAAGTTATGGCAGTTTCGACACTCCAGCGAGTCGTTAGCCTTGAGTCTGGCCCACTCATGCTCGGCCAGTTCGCGCCGCTTGGACTCGAACTTCTCCCGGGTATTGATAGTACCGAACACCTTGCCCCACACCTCCTTGGAAGCCTGCATCTTACGGGCTATCTTGTCGGTCCAATTATGGGGAACGTGGCAGTCCGGACAGGTCGCCCGCACCCCGCTGCGGTTCGTGAAATGTATGGTGGTCTTCAGCTCCTGATAGACGTTGTTCTCCATCTCGTGGCAACCGATACAAAAGGCCTCCTGGTTAGTGGCTTCCAGGGCAGTGTTGAAACCACCCCAGAAGATGATCCCGGCGACAAAGCCTCCCAGGGTCAGAAAACCCAGACTGAAGTGAACACTGGGCCGGTTCAGCACCCGCCATATCTGTTTCAGTTTCTCAAACATAGCGACTCCTAATGGCTGGATGGGTTCTCAGCCCCGGACTTGAGCAAGTGATCCATATCGACAAAGTCATTCTCCACCATCAATCTGGCGTCCAGTTGCGGCACATGGCACTGGGTACAGAAATAACGTCTGGGTGACAGCTCGGCCAGGAAGTTATTGTCTCTGTCCATATAGTGAGTCACGCTCACCATAGGCGCCTGCGATTCGCCGGTGCGACTGCGGGCATGACAGGACATGCACTTGTTGACCTTAAGATCCAGCTGGTAGCCGTCTATCTTGTGCGGTATAACCGGCGGCTGCATCGGGTAGTTACGGGTCTGTTTGATATCCGTATTTCTCACCTTCTGCATCACAGGCGGTGTCGACTGGCTATTGAGCGGCGCCTGACGCAAAGTCGCCACCTTATCTTCGGGAATACCGGCAGCGTTGACAGTCAAAGTGGTCATAAGTGCAGCGAAGGCCAACAGGGTATGATTCGATTTCATCTTCTTATCCTCCTCAGGCCTTCATCACTTTCACGGCACACTTCTTGAAATCGGTCTGCTTGGACAGCGGATCCGTGGCATCCAGAGTCACCTTGTTGATCAACTGACTGGCATCGAACCAGGGGACAAACACCAAACCCACCGGTGGCTTGTTGCGGCCGCGGGTTTCCACCCGGGTCAGTATCTCGCCGCGGCGGGACACTACCTTGACCTCATCCCCTCGGCGCAGGCCGCGTTTTTTTGCATCATCCGGATGCATAAAGCACACGGCATCCGGGAAGGCGCGATAGAGCTCGGGTACCCTCTGGGTCATGGAGCCTGAGTGCCAATGTTCCAGCACCCGCCCGGTAGAGAGCCAGAGATCATATTCGGCATCCGGGGATTCTGCCGCCGGCTCGTATGGCAGCGCGAAGATAACCGCCTTGCCGTCTTTTTTACCGTAAAACTCAAAGCCCTTGCCGGGTTTAACGTAGGGATCCGAGCCCTCGCGGTAACGCCAGAGGGTTTCTTTGCCGTCAACCACAGGCCAGCGCAAACCATGGGCCTGGTGGTACATTTCAAAGGGAGCCAAGTCGTGACCATGACCACGGCCAAAGGTGGCGTATTCCTCAAAAAGCCCCTTTTGCACATAGAAACCAAAGTAATTGGCCTCGTCGTTCAGGTACTTGTTATCGCTTTCACTGAGAGGGAACTTATTGACATTGCCGTTCTGGTACAGCACTTCATACAAGGTCTTGCCCTTGTATTCAGGATTGGCCGCCAACACAGCCTCGGACCAGACTTCGTCTGTGGTAAAGCGCTTGGAGAACTCCAGTAACTGCCAGAGATCCGAGCGAGACTGTCCGGGCGCTGACACCAACTGATGCCAGAACTGGGTGCGGCGCTCGGCGTTACCATAGGCGCCCTCTTTCTCCACCCACATGGCGGTGGGTAGAATGAGATCCGCGGCCTGGGTGGTAACCGTTGGGTAAGCATCGGACACCACAATAAAGTTTTCCGGGTTACGGTATCCGGGCAAGCCTTCTTCGTTGATATTGGGGCCGGCCTGCATATTGTTATTCACCTGCACCCAGTAGCAGTTGAGATCGCCATCTTTCAGGCGCCGGTTCTGCTCTACCGCGTGGTAGCCTGGCTTGGGCGGAATAATCCCGGAAGGGATTTTCCAGATGGTCTCGGCAATCTTGCGGTGCTCTGGATTATTCACCACCAGATCCGCCGGCAAGCGATGGGAGAAGGTGCCAACTTCCCGCGCAGTACCGCAGGCTGAAGGTTGACCTGTGAGTGAAAACGGACTGTTGCCCGGGGTGGCTATTTTGCCGGTCAGCAAATGGATATTGTAGATAAGGTTGTTACACCAAACCCCGCGGGTATGCTGGTTAAAGCCCATGGTCCAGAAGGAGGTCACCTTCACCTCGGGATCGGCGTAGAGTTTCGCCAGCTCCAGCAATTTATGTTCGGGTACGCCCGAGAGCTTGCTGACCTTCTCCAGGCTGTAATCGGCGACAAACGCCTTGAACTGATCGAAGTCCATCGGGGTCGATTCACCGGCGGTGGCCACGTTCTTGGCTTTTTGCTGCAACGGATGTGAGGGCCGCAGGCCATAGCCGATATCGGTTGTACCTCTGCGGAAGTTCACATGCTTGTTGACGAAGTCCCAATTAACCTTGTCATTACTGATGATGTAGTTGGCGACATAGTTGAGAATGGCCAGATCGGTTTGCGGCGTGAAGACAATCGGCAAGTCGGCCAAATCAAAGCTTCTGTGCTCGAAGGTGGACATCACAGAGACTTTTACATGGGGCGCGCTGAGGCGTCTGTCTGTGACCCGGCTCCAGAGGATTGGGTGCATCTCGGCCATGTTGGAGCCCCAAAGCACAAAGGCGTCGGCAGCTTCAATATCGTTGTAGCAGCCCATGGGCTCATCCATGCCAAAGGTACGCATAAAGCCGCCCACGGCCGAGGCCATACAGTGACGGGCGTTGGGATCGATATTGTTGGAACCGAAACCCGCCTTCATCAGCTTGGAAGCGGCATAACCTTCCCAAACCGTCCACTGACCTGAACCAAACATGCCTACCGCCGTCGGCCCTTTGGTCTTGATGGTGTGCTTCCACTTCTCGGCCATAATGTCAAAGGCCTGATCCCAACTGATAGGGGTAAATTCACCATGCTTGTCGTATTTGCCGTCTGTCATCCGCAGCATGGGAGTCTGCAGCCTGTCATGGCCATACATGATCTTCGACAGGAAGTAGCCTTTAATGCAGTTGAGGCCGCGGTTGACCTCACTGTTGGCATCGCCATGGGTCGCCACGACCCGGCCTTCGCGGGTGGCCACCATCACAGAGCAGCCAGTACCGCAAAAGCGGCACGGCGCCTTGTTCCAATCTAACTGGGTGTGTTCTGAACTGGTGATCAGGTTGCTGGCGGTGGCGGGTAAAGCCAATCCGGCGACCCCGGCTGCCGCCATGGCGGCATTGGCCTTCATGAATTCGCGTCTGTTCATTTTCATTGCTCTTCCTCTTCGAGCTGTTCACACTGGTGATACACCATAGCGGTGGAGATCACGCCCTTGAGGGCATTGATCTTGTCCATGGTGGCGAGGATCGCCTGTTCGGTCGGGCCTTCCAGCACCACAACCAGCTTGCTTTCATCGTTAACCGACAACTCGGCATTGCCGAATGACAGAATTTGCTGACGAACGCTGGCCATCTTGGGTGGCATCACCTGAAGGATCAGGCTGCTGACATGCAATTCCCTACTCATCTCGTTCCCCTGTTTTAAGGACTCTCGTTATGCTTGGGTTAACCGGCTCCCGGTGGACCGGTTAAAATTTGACTGAACCAGATGGCAAAGCCCAGACCGCTGACCAGTAAAACCGACAGCAGGGGTGCCAAAAAAACCGTCAGGAAGATAAATATCTTCAGCTCCAGACGTTTTTCATCAGTACTCGGTGTCTCGCTCATGGCTCCTCCCTAGGCGCTCTGAAGATGGCTTGCTGCTGTGCTGTTCCAGGGCAACGGCGGCCAAGCCAGGCAGATTAAAGCCGCCTTTGAAATGCAACTTGTTTTTCGGTTTCAATCATAAAGGCAAAGTGTTAACAAACTGTATACCCCCAAGTTGGTAAACACCTGATGCCGTTGATCTGGATCATATAAATAACTGGCAAAAGACGGATATCACAGCTTTCAACCGCCTCAATCGATTGTAATTTCGACATTTTCCGTTTTTAGCTATTCAGGCTTACATGAAATACAGCAAAGAAGTGGCTATTTCGCCAATAAATAGCGGTCAAAAAACCAACGAAATGAGCAAAATATCCATTAGGGAGTAGAGCCCAGCTAGGTCAGGCTTCAAAGGCATAGATCGGCAATCAAGGGCGAAACAGAATCCTGTTCTATGTCACAGAACTCAGTAAAAACAGTATCTTGCAGTTGCAGCAACTGGTTTGGAACCTTAGCATTATCATGCATTTTAGTTAAATCTTTTAATTTCAGGGCAGATTTCACACGCGTGATTGTACGTCGCCCAACCAAGGAGAGCCTTTAGTGAATCCCTTCCCCCACTCTGCTGCCACACTCCCCATTTTGCTCGGCCTGAGCCTGTCATTTTCTGTTGTCGCAGCAGACAAAACATCGAGCCTGCAATATCAGACCTGGGCCCAAACCGCCGAAGAACTGCAGCGGGAAGATATGCTTGAGAAAAACCCCGCCAGCGTTATCCTCTGGGCCGGCTCGGCTTATGCCAAGGAGTACCATAGCCCCAGAGGGCACCACTTTGCCGTCGCCGATGTCAGTCACAGTCTGCGCAGTGGTGTTAGCCCCAAGGCTGGTGAAACAGCCCTGTCGGCCAGCTGTTGGACCTGCAAGACGCCGGATGCGCCCAGGCTGATGAAAGAGCTGGGCGTCGAAGGCTTCTCGGCCAAGAGCTTTGCCGAGCTGGGTCCGGAAATCCAAAACCCTGTGTACTGCTCCGATTGCCATACCCAGGGCTCAGCTGAACTGACACTGCCAAGACCTCATGCCCAGGACGCCATGGCCAAAGTGCACAAACCCTTTGGTGAACAAAATCAGTCGATGCAGCAATCACAGGTTTGCGGCCAATGCCATGTCACTTATTACTTCCAGCCTGAGCGTCAGGACAAGGTCAATATCCCCTGGATCTTCGGCAACAGCGCCGATGAGATAGAAAAGTATTATGACGCCCGGCAGTTTTTCGAGTGGGTGCACCCGGTATCGAGAACGCCGCTGGTGAAGGCGCGCCATCCCGAGTTTGAACACTGGAATCGCAGCGCCCACGCCAAGGCTGGTATCAGTTGTGTCACCTGTCATATGACCCAGGAAACCAGCTCCGACGGCAAACCTTTCACCAACCACAAGATAACCAACCATCTGCCGGACTTTGAAGCGGCCAATTGCAGCAGTTGTCACCAGAGCCAACAGCAAATTACCCAGCTGATTGCCGACAACAAGGCGCTGCTGGAAGCCAAGGCGCAGCAGTTACAGGAACTGCTTATCAAGGCCCATTATGAAGCCGGCGCCGCCTGGAAGGCAGGAGCCCAATGGCAACAGATAGGCTATGCCATCATGGGGATACGCCATGCACAGTGGCGCTGGGACTTTGCCATGTCATCCCACGGTATTCACGCCCACAACGCCAAAGAGGGTGAAGCCCTGCTGAACAAGGGCTTAGAGCAGATCCGCGCTGCCAGAGAGATATTGAGCAAGCTGAATGCCGACCTTGGCGTAACCCGAGTCGATTATCCGGACTACAGTACCAAGGCCAAGGCGCAGGCCGCCATAGGCGTAGAGCTGGAAAAACTGACCGAGGAGAAGCAAGCCTTTATCGAGACCGAAGTTAAAAAACATTGGTCCAAGGCTGCAAACTTCGGCTATTGAGCGGCAAGGTGAACAATAGCCGGGATGAGAGCCAAGCCTTAATCAAAACATGCAATTTTGATTGGAAATAAGCGGCGTTCAACAATAGCCGCGGTGGGAAATATGGCCGTTTACCAGGCGGGCACCAGCAGGCACTGTATTGTTCTTGCTGTGCTCTGGGCCCGCCTGTTTTTTTATCGCGTCCACTTTAGGAGCCAGCTGCAGCTGTCCAGTTAAAACTGCTGCAACTGGTTAAGGATTCGCTTTTCCGATATCGGATAGGCAGTGCCCAGACTCTGGGCAAAACAGCTGACCCTGTACTCTTCCAGCATCCAGCGCACCTCGGCCAGCGCCTCCGGTACCGCCTGGCTGCGCGGCACCTTGGCAATCGCGGCCTTGAACTCTGTCTCGGCGTTGTGAATGCTGTGCAGGTGCAAACGGTCACGGTTGGGATCCACCGGCAGCTTGTCCAGGCGCAGCTCAATCGCCTTGAGATAGCGGATCAGATCGCCAAGACGCCGCCAACCGGAAGCTTCAACAAATCCCTTGAACACCAGGGCATCCAATTGGCTTTGAATATCACTCATGGCAAAAGCGATATCCAGGCTGATTTTGCCCTTGAGACGCTTACGGACCTTCTGGTGCAAGGTCAAAATCTGCTCCACCTTAAGGGCGATGGCCGCTGCGGTTTCATTGAGTTCGGCCCTGACAATCTCCTTGGCTTTGGCAAAGTCATCGGCGCTTCGGACATCCAACTGCTGCTCATCCAAAAGCTGCTGAATTGCCGCGGCAATAATGTCATCTATCAGTATCTGCACCTGGCCGAACGGATTGAAATACATCGCCAGTTTGGCCTTGTTGGGCAAGGCCTGCTGTAGATGTTTCACCGGCGATGGAATATTGATAAGCAGCAGCTTTCTCAGCCCTTGTCTGTGGTGGGAAAGCGCCTGCTGTTCGTCATCAAATAATTTGATGGAAACTGTATCGCCGGCATCCACCAAGGCGGGGAACGCCTTCACCTCATAGCTGCCTTTGCGGCTTTGATATTCTTTCGGCAGGTCGCCAAAGCTCCATTCGGTCAGGGCGTTTTGCTCTATGCCCTTGTCGGCAACCTTGCGTATCGCCTGGTTTACCTGCCCCTGCAATGATGCCTTGAGGCTGTCGAGATCCCGGCTCTGGGCCAAGAGCTTGCCCTTATCGTCTTCCACCTTGAAGTTCATCTTCAGATGGTCGGCAATGGCGTTGAGATCGAAATCCTCCGGATTGACACGGGTGCCACTCATTCTCAGCAGCTGTTTGCACAGGGAGGGCAACAAAGGCTGGGCAAAAGGTTCCATCGCCTGCACACAGGCGCGGGCATAATCCGGCGCCGGCACAAAATTGCGCCGCAGCGGTTTGGGCAAGGACTTGATCAGGGCAACACACTTCTCCTCCCTAAGCCCCGGTACCTGCCAGTCAAAATCGGTTTCATCCAACTGATTGAGCAGCGCCACCGGAATAAGCACAGAGACGCCGTCATCCTCGGCCGCCGGTTCAAAATGGTAACTCAGCTTGAGGCTGAGATTGCCCTGCTGCCAGCTGTCGGGGAAGTCCAATGCTGATACATGGGTGTCATCCCTTTGCATCAAGAGTTCGCGGCTGAAATTGAGCAGCTCAGGGGTCTCTCTCCTGGCCTGTTTCCACCAGGTGTTGAATTTGGGCTGGTTGTATATCCCTTGTGGAATGCGTTCATCGTAGAAGGCGAACAAGGCGTCTGTATCCACCAGAATGTCGCGCCGCCGCGACTTATGTTCGAGATCTTCCACCTCTTCGAGCAACGCCTGGTTGGCCTTGAAGAAGGCTTCATTGCAGCGCAGCTCACCCTCGGCCAGAGCCGAGCGAATAAAGATTTCCCGAGCCTTAACCGGCTCCAGCGGGCCAAACTGTACCCGGCGGCGGTTGACTATGGTGAGGCCATAGAGCACCTGATTTTCTAGGGCGATCACACTGCCCTGTTTGGCTTCGAAATGGGGCTCGTTGTGCTGCTTCTTGACCAGATGCGCCGCCAGAGACTCGAGCCATACAGGATCGATACGGGCGCAGGTACGGGCGAACAGGCGTGATGTTTCGGTAAGCTCGGCCGCCATAATCCACTTGGGGCCCTTCTTGGCCAGCGGCGAGCCGGGAAACACAAAGAAGCGCCGGTTGCGGGCCCCCAGATACTCGTTGTCTTTATCCTTGAAGCCGATATGGCTCAGCAGCCCCGAAAGCAGCGCCTGGTGCAGCGGCTCATATTCGGCGGCCTGACTGTTGAGGCGCCACTTGAGGTCGTGCACACTCTGACGCAGCTGGGCATAGAGATCCTGCCATTCGCGAATACGCAAATAGGCCAGATACTCGGCCTTCACCTGCTTGCGGAACTGACTCGATGACAGGCTCTTCTGTTGCTCTTTGAGGTACTGCCACAGATTGAGCCAGGCAACAAAGTCGGAGTCTTTGTCGGCAAAACGGCGATGGGCCTCATCGGCGGCCTGTTTCTTCTCATGTGGCCGCTCGCGGGGATCCTGAATCGATAACCCGGCGACAATCACCATCACCTCATGCAGACAACCCAGCTTATTGGCCTCAAGCACCATGCGGGCCAAGCGGGGATCGACCGGGATCTTCGCCAGATCGCGCCCGAGCGGGGTCAGTTTCAGCGCCCCTTTGTGCTTGCTCACCGCCTGCAACTCTTCGAGCAGCAAGAAACCGTCGCGGATATGGCGCGGATCCGGAGGCTGAATGAAGGGGAAGCCCTCAATGTCACCCAGGCCTATGGCCAACATCTGCAGGATCACGGATGCCAGGTTGGTACGCAGAATTTCAGGATCGGTAAACTCCGGCCGATTAATAAAGTCCTGTTCGTCATAGAGGCGAATACAGATCCCCGGCCCAACCCGGCCGCAACGTCCCTGGCGTTGATTGGCACTGGCCTGGGAGATGGGCTCAATCGGCAAACGCTGCACCTTGGTGCGATAGCTGTAGCGACTTATCCTGGCGGTACCCGGGTCGATAACATAGCGGATCCCGGGCACAGTCAGCGAGGTTTCGGCCACGTTGGTGGCCAATACAATGCGCCGCCCTGGATGCGACTTGAATACCTTGGACTGCTCGCCGTATGACAAACGGGCATAAAGCGGCAAGATCTCGGTATCGCGCAGGTTACGCTTTTTCAGCTGCTCGGCGGTATCGCGGATTTCGCGCTCGCCGTTCATGAAAATCAGAATGTCCCCCGGGCCTTCGCGACAGAGTTCATCGACGGCGGCAAAGATGCCGTCCATCAGATCCAAGTCGGCGTCGTCATCCTGCAACAGGGGGCGATAACGGGTTTCCACCGGATAGGTGCGGCCGGACACTTCCACCACGGGCGCATTGTCAAAATGCCTGGAAAAGCGCTCCACATCTATGGTGGCCGAGGTGATGATCAACTTGAGATCCGGGCGCTTTTGCAAAATTTGCTTCAGATAACCCAGAATAAAGTCGATGTTGAGACTGCGCTCATGGGCTTCGTCTATGATGAGGCAATCATACTGACTGAGCCATTTATCCGATGCCAGTTCTGCCAGCAGGATACCGTCTGTCATCAACTTGATATAGGAGTCCTGGGAAACCGCATCGGCGAAACGAACCTTAAAACCCACCGCCTGACCCAGCTCTGTCTTGAGTTCATCGGCAACCCGGCTGGCCACGCTGCGGGCCGCCAGCCGTCTGGGCTGAGTGTGGCCAATCAGACCACGGCTGCCAAGCCCTAAGTCGAGACAGATTTTGGGCAGCTGAGTGGTCTTGCCCGAGCCGGTCTCACCGGCCACTATCACCACCTGATGATTGATGATGGCCGAGGCGATTTCATCGCGCTTTTGTGACACCGGCAGCTCATCCGGATACTCGATGACAGGTCTGTCTGCCAGCCTTTGCTGCGCCCTTTCATAAGCCTGCAGCGCGGCTTCACTGAGCTCGGCGAGTTTTTGCTGTTTGGCTTCTGAGTCGGGGCTTTTTTTCAAGCGAAACAAGCTGCGGCGAATGCGCGTCGCATCGGCCTGAAAGCAGAGATCCAGATATTCGCGGGAGAGTGGGTGCAGCTTAGCGTTCAAAACCTGTGTCCATTGGGATCAAAAACGGCGATCCTAACAAGGATACGCCGTCTTGGGTATGCTTACTGACTGATAACGCCCAAATTTCAGTCAAATCAAGCGTTGTTGTCAGGCCGGAGTCAAATAACACTGCTGCATATAGATGTTCATGGCCTTGAGCACATTGGTACGGTTGATGGTTCCCACCACCCGGCCATCTTCCACCACTGGGTATATTTTCGGCTTCTGCCCCAGCATCTGCTCGGCCAGCTGCAATATGCTGTCATCCGGCCTGACCCAAAGAACATCGGCGCGCATACAGTCGCGCACCACGGCGGTCAGATCGCAGTGATAACTGCTCTTGAGCATGGCGGCCATACAGTCTTGCTGTGACAAAAAGCCCACCAGACTGCCGCCGGCATCCACCACGGGCGCCCCACCCTTATTGGCCTCAAGCAGTTTTTCCACCGCAGTGGCTATCGACATATCCGCCTTCAGCAACACAGGCTGACGGTCCATATGATCACGTATTTTTATCGAATCCATAGCTTTCCCCAAGTTCAAAACGGCTTCATTGTTCAGTGTAGCCAATATTTTGCCCTTGGGGTTCAAGGCAGCAGCGATTGCCTCAATCCAAAATTTTAGTTATCCCGCCAGATCATCACTTCCGCCGCTTGATTGCTCTTGCGCCAGGCACGGTACATACCTTCGGTGTTGAACGGTGTTGCCACATTGCCTCTTTGGTCAATGGCGATCACCCCGCCACTGCCGCCGGCTGAGATCAGCCGCTGATTGATCACTTCATCGGCGGCCTGCAAAATCGATTTTTGCTGATACTTGGCCCTGGCGCAGATATCGCCGGCCACATGGAAACGGATAAAGTACTCACCGTGGCCGGTCGCCGAAACGGCGCAGACACCGTTCTCGGCATAAGTGCCGGCACCTATTACAGGTGAATCACCGATGCGGCCATAACGTTTGGCTGTCATGCCGCCGGTCGAGGTCCCGGCTGCCAGGTTGCCCTGCTTATCCAATGCCACTGCGCCAACGGTACCGAACTTGTAATCAAGATCCAGAGGACTAAGACGCGCCTGAAAGTCTTTATTGGCTTCGGCGGCGTTGATTTTGGCCTTGGCATCGAGAAGCTGCTGATAGCGCGCTTCGCTGTCAAAGCGATTGCCGGGCACCAGCTCCATTCCCAACGTCAGGGCGAACTCCTCGGCGCCCACCCCCGAGAGCATCACATGCTCTGACTTGTCCATCACGGCTCTGGCGAGATCGATTGGATGACGTATATGTTTAACCCCGGCCACTGCACCGGCATTCATGCTCTTGCCGTCCATAATGGAGGCATCCAGTTCATGAGCACCATCAAAGGTATACACTGCGCCGACTCCGGCATTAAACAAGGGACTGTCTTCCAGCACTCTGATGGCAGCCTGCACCGCCTCCATGCTGGCGCCGCCCTTATCCAGCACCTTATAACCGGCATTGACGGCTTCAGTCAGCTTGTCGCGGTAGGCTTTTTGCTGCTCTTCAGTCAAGGCCGCCTTGGAAATAGTGCCGGCGCCACCATGAATGGCAATCGCAAAAGGAGCCTCGGCCGCCCAGGCCGGCAGCAACCCAGGTAACAGGAGTCCCAGGCTCAGGGCAAGAGTTTTTATTTTTGTTTTCATTGTATTGCTTCCATATTAACGACTGCTGCCTTTGTAACCATTTTATGCCTGGATGGCAATCTGTTACTTGCCTGAGCCAAGATCAGAGGCGACAATAGCAGCAATGTTACGCTAAGCAAAAGTTCTGATTTCCTTGACCAAATACAGTCGCTTTCCCGCGTATATCCTGAGTTTTGCGTCGATCATGCTGGCAAGCCCCCAGGTAGTGGCCGCCGATGATCCTCTGCTTAATCTCCGCATTGAAGGGGTTTCGGGCGAGCTTGAGAAAAATATCCGCGCACACTTGGGCAACTTTCCGGAGTCCAAGGTGCAGCGCCGTGCCTATCTATTTAATGTCAGCGACAGCGTTGAGGCCGCGCTGGAATCCATGGGTTATTACCATGGCAAGCTGGAACAAGAGCTCAAGGAAAGCGAACAAGGGCCGTGGGAGCTCAAGCTCACTATCACTCCGGGAGAAGTTACCCGTCTGCAGTGGGTCGATATCCGCCTCGAAGGCGAAGTACTCAACGACCCCTGGATCAACCGCTGGCTCAGCCAGGTCAAGGTCAAACCCGGCGATCCCCTCAATCACGGCGATTATGAACAGATAAAGTCGCAGCTTATTTCGCTGGCGCTGGCCCGGGGCTATTTTGATGGCCATTATCAAAAATCAGAGATCCGCGTTAATCGCGATCTCAATCTGGCACAGTTCAACCTGTATTTTGACTCGGGCAAGCGTTATCAATTTGGCGAAGTGAGCTTTGAAGGCCACAGCCTGCAGCCGCAGTTGCTCGATGACTTGTTGCCATTCAAGCCCGGCGCGCCCTACAGTACCCGCAAGCTCACACGGCTCAATCAGGAGCTGCTGGATACCGGCTATTTTGCCAATATCAAGGTGTTGCCCCAAATCGACAAGTTGACAGAAGACAGCATCCCGGTACGGGTCGAGTTGACCCCAAGACCGGATCACTCCATTGAGCTGGGTCTGGGTGCCGACATCGGCTCCAGCACAGACAGCAGCCTGGATCCCAGGGTCCGGGTGACCTGGCGCACCCCGCAGATAAACAGTTACGGCCATTCCCAGGAAACCAGCATAGAGTGGTCGAGAGACAGACCTAAATTCCTCTCTACCTATACTATTCCCCTGACTCATCCTTTGGATGATCAGCTCAAGATCCGCGTCGGTCTGCTGAGGGACAAATACGGCGTAACTCAGGACTATGTTCCTGAGGACAGGGACTTTAGCAATACAGGTCAGTTGGAATCAACCAAGAAGCTTCTCGGGGTTGGCCGCAGCAAACGCCTGCATAACGGTTGGCTGCTGAGCTACTCGCTGGAAGCGATTCAGGAAAGCTACACCCAGTCGGATATTGATTATGATCCTGGATTTTTGCTGTTTGGTACCACGCTGTCCAAGACCATACGCGGCGATAACAGCCTGGATCCCAAGTCGGGTTTCCGGCAACTTTACAGTATTGAATATGCCGATCCTTCACTGGGTTCAGAGATCCGCCTGACTCGGATGCAGGCCAAATTCAAATGGATTGAGACGTTCTTTGAAAAGCACAGATTTGTTTCCCGTCTCGATCTCGGGGTCAACCTGGCGGCCGAAGGCGATCTGGCCTTGATCCCGCCGTCGCTGCGTTACTTCGCCGGTGGCGATCAGAGTATTCGTGGTTACAGCTATCAGGAACTTGGGCCTCACTTGGATTACACCAATGATCAGGGCGGCCTTTCACGGGAAGTGGTCGGTGGCCGCTATCTGGCGGTCGGTAGCCTGGAGTATCAATACTACCTGACCCCAAGCTGGCGGCTGGGTACCTTTGTCGACGCAGGTAACGCCTTTGATGTCAGTCAATTTGAACCTGTGGTTTCCGTGGGCGGTGGTATTCACTGGATATCCCCCATAGGCCCCATCAAACTGGATGTGGGCTTTGGCCTGCACGAATCCGATGCCGAAGACAGGCCCTGGCGTATTCACCTGACCATGGGGACAGAATTATGAGCCAAGCCCCAATGCCACAGAAACCCAACCCAAGCAGCAAGCAAGTGGCGAAAAAGACGCGCCCCCTGTGGCTCAAGTCCTTGAGGTGGTTCACCCGCACACTTTTGTATATCCCGCTCGGCTTGCTGGTGCTGTTGGCACTCTTGCTGGGCACGGCACCCGGGAGCCATTTAGCGGTATTTCTTGCCAGTGCTCTGGTGCCGGATCTTGAACTGGAATATGCTTCCGGCACCCTGAACCGGGAGCTGCAACTCAAACAGGTACACTGGCAGATGGACGGCATCAGTGTCGATGCAGATGCCGTTACCCTTGCCTGGCAGCCTGCCTGCCTTTTGCAAAAGCAGTTATGTGTCGACGCCCTGGTGTTGACAACGACCCGGGTCGACATAGACACCCAGGCCTTAGCCTCAGATTCAGCCTCTGAAGAAGAAGCGCCAAGCTCGGGAGAACTGGTACTGCCCTTTGGCATCAGCCTGAAGCGAGCAAGCCTCACGGATATTCAAGTGCGGGTCGATGAGATGCATTTTGATGCTGCGGCATTGAATACAGCAGCCAATTGGCAGGAAAGTGGTTTGCAGATCATCCAGCTTGAAAGTCGCGGACTCAGCGTGCTGATCCCTGAGGCTAATGCGGCAGAAGCGCAAGCGACAGACAAAAACAAATCAGCCGCAGTGGCCAAGCAACAAAAAGCGGCACCAAAGAGTGAGACTGATGAATGGGCGCTGGCGCAGATGCCAAACGTTGCCATGCCCTTCCCCATTTATTTAAAGCATGCCGAGCTAAAGGACTCACGCCTGCAGATCATGGGGCGGGATGACAGGTTTGAGGAACTGCGTCTCAGCGCCAGCTACATCGGCGCCGAGCTGCGAGTCAACGAGTTTTATGCCAAACACACAGATGCCAGTCTGTCGCTGGAAGGTGAACTGACTCTGGATAAACATTGGCCCATGGCACTGACGGTACAACTGGAGTTACAGCGTTTACCTGAACTACCGGGACTCGAGCAGCAACAGCTGGATCTCGCCCTCAAGGGAGATTTCAGCGACTTGCAACTCAAGGCCAAACTCAGTGGCGAGCAGAGCCTGGCACTCAATGCCAGCGTCAATCTCGCCAACCCGGAACTGCCCTATTCAGTGAACATCTCAGAAGGGGAACTGCATTGGCCCTTTGATCTGGCTCAGTACAGTGTCAGCGAACTGGCGTTGGAAAGCCGCGGCAGCCTCAAGCAACAGGCCGCCAGTGTGGTCGCTCAGATAAGCACTCCCTTCTACCCTGAGCTCAGCCTCAATACCCGCCTGGCGCATCAAGGCCAAAGGCTCAAGATTGAAGAGTTCAGCAGTGACAGTAGCGCCGGTAAACTTGTACTCCAGGGTACGCTGGATTACGCCGATGGCATCGCCTGGGATGCAAATCTTGCGCTTTCACACTTCAACAGCGGCGCGATAACCCTGCCTTCTACCGAAAAAGCTGCGAAGGAAAAAGACCCAAATAGCCAAGTTGCCCACAACAAGCGCAAGAGTGACAACGAGGCAGCAAGTGCACAAAGCCAAGCAGACGAGGGCAAATCTGAAGAAAGTCTGGCGGAAGATACGCCGGTGATCCCGTCCAGCGATATCAGCGGACAGCTGGCCAGCAGTGGTCGCTGGCAGGATAGCAAGTGGCGAGTGAGTCTGAAGCAGACCCAACTTCAGGGCTCATTGGACCGCCTACCCTTTGAACTGACAGGCGATCTGGATATAGATGATTCGCTTGAGCTCAGCAGCCAGGGATTATCGCTGCGGGCGCTCAATACCCGCCTGGACCTGTCAGGCAGCGCCAAAGAGCAATGGGCTCTCAGTGCCACGCTGGACGTGCCCGATTTCAATCTCTGGCATCCTGACGCTTTCGGTGCTTTGACGGCAGATATCCAGGTGGTGGGCGATGCCAAACACCCGCAGGTACAGCTCAAGGCCAATACCCAGAGCATCAGATTTGGCGATCTCAAACTCAGCGGCAGTCAACTCAAGGCGCTCTATGCACCGCTGGATCTGCATGAGTTTGCCCTGTCGCTGAAGACAGGTGAATTTGACGGCGCAGGTATTCATCTTGATGGCATCACTCTCAGAGCCAAAGGTAATGAACAGCAACAGAAACTGGGGCTGGAAACCGAGGGCGATCTGCAGCTGGATACTGCCATCCACAGCAAGCTGGATCTCGCCAAACAAAAGGCCAAGGTGGAACTCAGCAAATTCAACTTGGGATCCGTTCTGGGGCTGTGGCAGCTTGAACAAACAGTGTCACTGGACTGGGATCTCAAGCAGAACCGTGGTGAACTCAGTGGCTTTTGTTTGAGTCACCCATCCAGCAGACTCTGCCTGACCGATAATGTCAGCCTCAGTGACAAGGGTGAAGCCAAGTTGCATTATCAGGGGCAACCCGGGCAACTGCTCGCCAAGCTGTTACCCGAGCAGTTCAGCTGGCAGGGTGATGCCTTGATGGATGCCGCCATCGTCTGGAAACCCGGCGCGCGTCCGCAGGGTAAGCTCGACTTCCAGTTGGCTCCTGGGAAAGTCAGCCTTAAACGCAAACAGCAAGCCAGTGCCAGCGTCGACTATCAGGCGTTGAAACTCAACGCCACCCTGGATGATGATGCGCTGAGAAGCCATATTCTGTTCAATTCCGATGCCCTCGCCCGCTGGGAAAGCCAGCTGGATATCAAGGTCACTCCGGATCGCAGCCTCAGTGGTTACGTCAATATTGAAAAAATCAATCTACAACTGCTTGGCCAGTTCATGCCACAACTTGAAACCATTGAGGGTTTACTCGGCGCCAACCTGAAGTTGGATGGCAGCCTCAACAACCCAGAGCTCAGTGGTCAACTTAACCTACGCGATGGAGCCCTGGCCAGTACAGTCAACCCCACTAGACTGGAGCAGATATCACTGGATATGGCCTTTGCCGGCCAAACCGCCGAGCTCCAGGGCCAGTGGATGATGGGCAGCGGCCAGGCGAACCTCAGCGGTCAACTGCGTTGGCCTGAAGGACAATTCAGCGGTGATATCCAGCTCAAGGGACAAGAACTCGGTGTCATTCAACCACCACTGGCAATTGTCAATGTCAGCCCGGATATTCAACTGCATTTCAGCCCGGACGCGCTCGATATCAAGGGTGAGGTCAAGGTGCCCTCCGGCAATATCAAGGTGGTGCAACTGCCGGCCGGAGGGGTGAGCGTATCATCCGATGTGGTATTCAGCGACTCTATTTCCGAGCAGGAGGCCAAGGCATCCTCCATGGCCTTGAGCGCCGATCTGAATATTGATGTCGGTGATAAGCTGGCTATCGATGGTATGGGTCTCAAAGGGATGTTGGTGGGTACCTTACGGATGCAGCAATCGCCGCAGAAGCCGCCGCAACTCTTTGGTGATATCAAGGTAGTTAACGGCAGCTATAAATTCATGGGGCAGACGCTGAAAATTGCCACAGGTGCGGTGCAGTTTGTTGGGCCTATGCAGATCCCCAACCTCAATATCGAGGCTATTCGGGAGATCCGCGATGAAGATGTCACCGCCGGGGTACGTATTACAGGCACTCCCAACAAACCGATAGTGACCCTGTTTTCCAACCCCGCCAAGGAGCAGGCCGAAATCCTCTCCTATATTGTCCAGGGTAAAGGTTTTGGCTCCGGCAATGAGCAGAACAACTCACTGATGATGGGCGCAGCGCTGTCGCTGAGCTCCCAGGTCGATGGTGGCGCCATTTCCAGCCTGGGCGACACGGCGGCCGGCCTGGTAGAGATGTTTGGCTTCTCCAATGTGCAGTTGGATACCAATGATGATGGTAAAGTCGCCATCAGCGGCTATATTGGCAAAGATTTGATGATCAAATATGGTGTCGGTGTATTCAATCCGGGTTATGAAATGACGGTACGCTACTATCTGTTGTCGCAGCTCTACCTGGAAAGCGTATCCGGCACTCTGGGCCAGTCACTGGATATCTACTACAGCTTTGATCTTTAACTCATGGTAGCGGATGTCTGCCTTGCGGGCATCCGCTACTTATCCCATCCGGCCTGGACATAAAATGCGACTTAAAGCCTAATTAGCTGTCCCTGCAGCTCAAAATGCAGACATAAAAAAAGCGCCCTGAGGGCGCTTTTCAACATCCAATTATCGATTAAGCGTAAACGAAGTCTACGTGCTCGATCATTGGCTTGAACGCGTGACGCTGCATAGCCTGAGCGCGTACTTTAACTTCTTTACCGTCCAGAACTATGGTCAGATCGCTGGTGTAGAAGTCATCGTTGGTTTGGATGTTGATGATATCTTTGTGCTCGAACACAATAGCAACGGCTTCTTTGCCGGCGCCATAGATAACGGCTGGAACTTTCCCGTCACGACGCAGGCGGCGGCTCGAACCTTTCCCAATCTCAGTGCGGGTTTGTGCTGGAATAGTGTAAGACATAATAATACTCTTTTGATAGTCAATAACTGGCCACTATTTTCGACCAATAGCGGCCTTCATATAAAGCGGGCGAATACTAGCACAGAGGTAACTGAGCCGACAAGCTGATTTACCCTTTACAGGTAAAAGTGAAGTCAATTTCTCTCTCCCGCTGTTGCTCATCTGTAACATCTGTAATCATTAAGAAAAGCCATTGCTTAGCAGAGGTTTTACCCTGATCGAGATCACAATTTTTCCATCGCCCTGCTGCTACCCTGCTTTCAGTAATCTGGTTTTATTACATGAAGCAGGCCGATGAACGCCAATCTGCAGCAACTGATACGGGATGATAGCCTGTGCTATAAACTGGCAGCGGAACTCCATTACCTGATCGAACATGCTCCGTTTCAACAGGAGAAGCTCGACCTGATTTTATTGGAGTTTCTCGCCTGTAATCAGCAGAAAAGCGGCCATCTGTTACATTTGATGCGTGCCTGCAACTGCCCGGATCTTATCGAGCAATTGAGCTCAGACGCTCTCTTTTATGACAGACTCAACACCTTGGTCGCCGACTGGCAGCAAACCCGCGAGCTGTTACGTCTCAGATTGCAGTTCAGCGAGCTGATGGCTCTATTGGAAGATAGAAAACCCCGCGAACAGGGCTTTATCCGCAGGGCAGAAACCAATCTCTCTGTGCCGGAAAAACCTACCAGCTGCGCACCGGCCCGCAGTCAACGTGGACAAATCCCGACTTCGGATAATAGCCGACTCCCCCTAGTTTTAATGACAGGGCAGCCTCACGCAAAGTCTCAAGCTTAACTCCGGGGATCGCGATATCCATTGCCATACCCCGCATATGGTAACTCTTCTTGGCTACGCCGTTACTCTTGCCGGCCAGCATGGCGTTGGTTTTAGGCGAGCGATAACCTGAAATCACATGGATCTCTTCAGAAACCGACAATGTCTGCTGCAGGTTGAACAGGAGATCGAACAGGCGTTTATCCATAGGGGCCGCCAAATTCAGCCGATGATCTCTCAGCAGATGGCTGAACTGCGACAGAGTGTTACTCTGATAATGACCGTCTTTCCAATAAGTCCCATCGCCACGCTCCCCTGTATGCCGGTTATAAAAACTCAGATATCGACTACCTTTAGTAGACCGACTCGCCATCGCTTTTGAAGGAAGCATAGAAACCATTGCCGCGCCGCCAAGGCCCATCAACAACTGCCTACGGGCAGGACATACTACTGACACTTATTCACCTTGCACAAAAAACAACCACAAGGCGGCAAATTATACGGGATTAACGCCAAGGTCAAGCGCCGATTTAGAGGCAGCGCCGCGGCCTTTTGAGATGAACTAGACAGAAATCGAGATAATTCCTTGCACCACATTAAGTTAGTAAAGCTTGGGTTCGGCGTCCCAAAGATACTGTTTATCAAGGACGCAGCAAATGCTCCTCACTTCCCTGATGCTGCTCTGCCTTGTGGGCCAATTCAGTATTCCTTATCGTCTGCGCCTCAAGTGCCACCTTAACTCCCGGGCTCAATTGATAGATGTCGCTGCGAAATTGCGCTCTTTCCCGCTCATCCATCCACGCAGTCCAATAAACCAGATGAACAGGCAGGCGCTGCTCAAAGGCAAACCATTGAGTGGTTTGATAGTCACTTTGCATCCGCTGCCAGGTTCTCTTGTCCCGCACCAGATTATTGGCCATCCAGGACGCCAACTCTTCCACCTTGTCGACCCGGATACAACCGGAAGACAGGGCTCGATTGGCTTTGGTAAACAGATGCTTGTCCGGTGTGTCATGCAGATAAACATTAAAGCCATTGCTGAAATGGAACTTATAGCGTCCCAAGGCATTATCGGCGCCCGGTTGCTGTACCAAACGATAAGGGAAACGGCCACTCGCCTCTTTTTGCCAGGCTGCGGCGCTTTCTTCCACTCTATTGCCCTGATAGTCATAAACATTGAAATGCCGCTGCTGCAGATATTCACCATCCTTGCGGATCTGCGGCAGTAAGTCGCGCCTCAGTATACCCCTTGGCACAGTCCAGGTAGGATTTAAAACGATATTGGATACCTCACTGCTGAGCAGTGGTGTTTGCCGATAGGGTTTGCCGACTATGACCCGGGAGCGTAACTGCACCTGGTTGTCATCCACCAGAGTCAACTCAAACGCCGGGATATTCACCAACAGATAGCGCTTTCCCAATTGCTGCTTGTAGACGGTGCGGGCGACGAAGTTGCCGGCCAGCATGCGGGCACGTTGCAATGGTTCAGTATTGAGCCAACGCAGCGTATCAGGGCCTATGATGGCATCGGTTTTAAGCCCATGACGGGATTGAAACGCTTCTACCGCCGAGGCCAGCTGCGGTGAATAAACCTTGTTGTCGCCCGGCTCGCTGCTGAGATCGCCAAGCCAATATAGACGCTTCGCAATTGTTGGGAGCAGCAGATGACTGTCGCCAGGGCGCAGCCAACCACCGGGATCCAACCTGGGCCATTGATGCCGCTCAGCGAGCCAAATGAGATAGCGGATCCGGCTGCTGGTTGCCAGATAGTCGTCTTCCTGAGGCTCCAGCGCCAGCGCCCGGCTGAGCGAATTGGCGTCAAGGGGTAGCGTGTTGAAGGCCAAAGGAACGCCACGACGCTTCCAGAAGGCTGCAATATCCTGTTCAATCCCCTCACGCAACTCCAGTTGAAGGTTAAGATCGCCGCGGCTCATGGAACGTAAATCATCGGCAAACTCCTGCCCTTCAGGCAGCAGAGCCAGCAACTGCAGCTGATTATTCAGGATCCTGATAGCGGCATCATCGGCTTTAACTGCATATGCCGCGCCGCTGAGGAGCAGAATGATCAGTAAAGGCATTAACACGCGCTTTGTCATATCGGCCTCCCGGGACATAAGCTCAATTATGGCAAATATGCGCCGTGATTCGATGATATTTTGCTGACAATTGGCTGAACGACCCTCGATTAACATAATACATTGGCAAGTCAATGATTATTAGCGATTGATAATTAACCACTTATTAGCACAAGCCTGTGATCATGGAGATTATTCTGATATAAAATCCTGCCAAAGCAGTAACAGGCAATATAATGAACAGACAAATGCTCATTCGGCAGATGGCCGAAAGACAACAGATCTCAAAGGCTCAAGCCAAAGTGCAACTGCAGCATATTCTGGCTAGCCTTACCCAGGCACTCAGTGAAGGCGAGAAGGTTTATCTGCCGCAGTTTGGCACTTTCGAGCTCAGATACCACCTTCCCCGCAACGGCCGTAACCCACAAACCGGTGAACCTTTGGAGATTGCCGGCAGCAATCAGCCTAGCTTTAAGGCTTCCCCTTCGCTGAAACAGGCTCTGCAGCCAGAGTAATACGTTCTCGGGGCAGGCTCTCTGCCCCCTGCATCAATAGTCATGCTTGTTGCTGGCCAAAGATATCAATACTGACGCTTGTATCTGACAGTTGAACCGGGATTTGATGTGATAAAAGTCAGCAGCTATTAACGAACGTAAACTTGGTATGAAAACAAGGGCTAAGTTTGCTTCTAGTGACTTTAAGGGAATTCAATTTAGGGGGATTAAATTTGGAGGCGCGACCCGGAGTCGAACCGAGATCGACGGATTTGCAATCCGCAGCATAGCCATTCTGCCATCGCGCCTTTTTGGGGTCACAGCATTGAGGTGCTGTGTGAGATTGGAGCGACATATCGGGTTCGAACCGATGACCTGTACCTTGGCAAGGTACCGCTCTACCAACTGAGCTAATGTCGCATCACTTTTCTTGCTTCGTTTTGTATTCAGAGCCAGCCCTGACTACGGATTGGCATTCTACGCTTTTAACCCCGACTGTCAACGAAGAATTAGTGCTTAACTGTTTGCTTGGACACTAAATAATCTTATCGAAACATTATTGTGCAATCGGGCACAAACTAGCACCGTTTAACCTGCTATCAGATCCTTCCAGGCGGCCTTGATATAACTGATCATCGACCAGAAGGTCAGGAAAGCCGCCACATACAGCAAGGCATAGGCGGTATAGATCATCCAGTCGCCCTGCTTCCAGATAAGGCCAATAATTGCCACCATCTGGGCTGCCGTCTTATACTTGCCAATCCAGGATACCGCCACAGCGCCGCGTTTACCTATCTCGGCCATCCACTCACGCAGCGCCGATATCACCAGCTCACGCCCTATCATAAACAGCGCCGGCAAGGTCAGCCAGATGGTGTTGTAGTCTTCAACCAGCAGCACCAGGGCCGTGGTCACCATCAGCTTATCGGCCACAGGATCCAAGAAGGCACCAAAACGAGTGGACTGCTCCAGTTTACGGGCCGCATACCCATCCAAGGCGTCGGTAATGGCTGCAAGCCAGAAAACAAATGCAGCCATGAACGGCGCCCAACTGTACGGTAAGTAAAATACCAGAACAAAAACAGGCAGTAAGAACAGCCTAAACCAGGTAAGGGCGATGGGTATATTAAACGGCATGATAAAACCAAATAATCAAAAGCAGCGCCAATCTTGCCTGATTTTTACTACCCCCGCAATGCATCGTGTATCGTTTGAGCCATTTCTGGACTAATCCCGGGCACTTTTGCCAATTCCGCCACACTTGCCCCCTTCACCTGTTGTAATCCCCCCAGATATTGCAGCAAAGCCTTGCGTCTTTTCGGGCCAATCCCCGGGATAGACTCAAGGCTTGAGGTGTTGCGGGTCTTTTGGCGTTTATTTCTATGACCGGTAATCGCAAACCTGTGGGATTCATCACGAATATGTTGAATAAGATGCAGCGCCGGTGAGTCATCCGGCAGTGAAAAGCTCTCTTCGGTATCACCGAAGATCAGGGTTTCCAACCCGGGTTTGCGGCTTTCACCTTTGGCGACCCCAATAAGTGTAGGTACGGCCTCTATGCCGACAAACTTTTCGTTGACCACTTCCTGGGCCATTCTGAGTTGCCCAAGGCCGCCATCGATAAAGACAATATCCGGGATCTTGCCCTGTGCATTGACTTTATCAAACCTGCGAGTCAAGGCCTGCTTCATCGCCGCATAATCATCACCGGGAGTAATGCCCTTGATGTTGTAGCGCCGATATTCGCTCTTGTCCGGCCCTTCACGATTGAACACCACGCAGGAGGCCACAGTGCTCTCCCCCATGGTATGACTGATATCGAAGCACTCCATACGTTTAATCGGGGTGCTTTGTTCAAGCGCCTCTTCAAGCAGCAGGAATCTCTGCTCCACCGTATTGCGGTGGGCCAGCTTGGTATTGACGGCATTGGTAGCATTGGTCTTGGCCAGGCGCAGATAACCGGCTCTGTCCCCCCTGACCCGAGTGCGGATGGCCACTTTCTTGTTCAGTGCGTCCATTAACACCTGCTCCAGCTCTTCCAGCTCCTCATAGCCGTCACTCAGGAGAATTTCCCGCGGGATAGTACGCTGAATATCGACATTGAGATAAAACTGCAGCATAAAGGCTCTGAGTACCTCAGCCATTTCGGTCTGCGCCGGCACGCTGGGATAGTAGCTGCGGCTACCGAAAATCTTGCCCTCGCGAATAAACAACAGGTGGAAACAGGCCACCCCTGAGGCGTAGTGCACCCCAATAACATCAAGATCACCATGGCTGGATGACACTTCCTGCTGCTCGGCCACTCGTCTGAGCGCCATGATCTGATCCCGATAGCGGGCCGCCTGCTCGTAGGCCATGGACTCGGCCGCCTGCTCCATTTTCTTGACCAAGGCGCTGAGCACCTGCTGATCCTTGCCCTTGAGAAACAGGGTCGCCAACTTGACCTGCTCCAGATATTCCTCGTCCGAGACCTTGCCGACACAAGGGGCGCTGCAACGCTTGAGCTGGTACTGCAAACAGGGACGCGAGCGCGCCTTGTAGTAGAGATCGTCACATTGACGAATAGGAAACAGTTTCTGCATCAAATGCAGGCTTTCACGCACCGCACCGCCATTGGGATAAGGCCCGAAATACTGCCCCTTCTCCCGTTGCGGCCCCCTGTGGTAAGCAAGCCTGGGGTGCCTGTGCTGGCTCAGCAAAATAAAGGGGTAAGACTTGTCATCCCTGAGCAGCACATTGTATTTCGGCAAGTACTGCTTGATGTAATCGTTTTCCAGGATCAGTGCTTCGGTTTCACTGTGAGTCAGTGTCACATCGATATTGGCGATATGGGACACCAGCGCCTGAGTCTTCACATTGGGCAGATTCTTGCGAAAATAAGACGAGAGCCGTTTCTTGAGATCTTTGGCCTTGCCCACGTAAATCACGCTACCGCCGCTGTCGTACATACGATAGACGCCCGGCGCTGAGGTCAGATTTTTAAGAAAAAGCTTGGGATTGAATTCCTGCGGCATGAACCCACTCTATGAATAACGGCTGAAGAGATAAAGATTTCAGGGACAGAAAACAACAAAGAAAGAGGGAGCCATGGCTCCCTGTGTAAATCAGAACTGCCCGGTGTCGAGCATTTTATACCGAATCGCCAATCGGGTCAGCTCCACATCGCCGCTGATCCCCAGTTTGGCAAACAAGCGATAACGGTAGCTGTTAACCGTCTTGGGGCTGAGATTCAGCTGCTCGGAGATATCATTGACCTTCTCACCATTGGTGATCATCATCATGATCTGCAATTCCCGCTCAGACAGCGACTTGAAGGGGTTTTCATCAGTCTGATCAAACTGACTCAAGGCCATCTGCTGGGCAATTTCCGGTGACAGATATCGCTGCCCGTGAGCGACCTGCCGAATGGCTTGGATCACCTCCGGCGGCTTGGCTCCCTTGGTCAAATAACCGGAAGCACCGGCCTGCATCACCTTGGTCGGGAAAGGGTCCTCTGAGTGAATAGTCAATACTATGATTCTGGCATGAGGTTGGTAACGCAGAATTTTACGGGTGGCCTCAAGCCCCCCTATTCCGGGCATATTCATATCCATCAAAATCACATCGGCTTCATTCTGCCTGCTCCACTGCACAGCAGCTTCGCCATCACCTGCTTCCCCTACAACTTTAATGCCTTTCTCATCTTCGAGGATCCGGCGGATCCCGGTTCTGACCAACTCATGGTCATCCACCAAATATACGGATATCAACTTCAACCCACCTTATTATTGTCGGCCTTTTCGTGTAGCCCTGATTCTTCGAAGCCTTTGGGATAATTTAGCCCATCTGCCGACAATAGAAAAGCTCAAGTTAACTTTATGATTATAAAAGAAACTCATTCTTATGTTGACTTGGATAAGGGATAAAGTGCAACAATCTTCCCTTTTGTTGCATAAAAATTCTCTTGCCAAGGCAATAAAATGCCAAAATCAGTGCAACAATGCCTTGGCCGAAAGACAAATAGGTTCTGGTCGACATTGAGCCGGTTAGGATTCAACCAACATATGTAAGTTCCGGCCAACCCGTTTCAGATCTCTCAGGGCCGCCGCTTCTGTAGCCATACGCAGCGGCCTTTGCGGAATTTTGATGGTATTGTGCAAAATATCCATGTCATCGCGCTGGGTATGGGTAAATTCGATAGTGCCATAGGGTGTCTTGAAAACTCCCTTTCGACCTGTGGTCATCACGGTAATGTAGCTGATAGGGATCTGCGAAATCGCACCGTATTCAGACAGGGCCGATTCCAGCGAAACATAGTTATACTCACCGCGCCGCAGTGCACAGGCGATATGCTCTACCGCGTAACTATCTCGCCGGCTCAGTGCAAACAGGTATACGCCGCGGCAGGGCCTTTCCAGGATCCCCTGCTTTATCAACCTAGGCAGGCTCTGCTTAAACGCTTCTGCCGTATCATCAAAAAATAGCCGCCTGAGATTCCCCTTGGTATAAACATAAATACCTTTACGATCAAAACTGTGCAGCCGTTGCAAAGCAGTACTGATATCCATAATCCAATCAAGTAGACATAAAAGTGCTTAATAGCATACCTAAATGTCCACTTAAAGCTATTGGAGCGAGATGACCTCTCTGTCTGAATTGAGAGGAAAATTTATGGACTTGAAACTGTGTAGGCGAGCTCTAACACAGAACTGATTTTCCCAGTAGCAATCATTAAAACTGGGACACGGAAAAGCCCGCTTATTTGCACAAGCGGGTCTCTCAGAATAAGGCAGAGGTACAGAGATTTAAATCCTGCATAACGGCGCTATAAACCCAGCAATCCGCTAACCGATACCAGGCTAATCGCTATTATCAAAACCAAGATATGAAAAAGCCCGCCTGTTCACACAAGCGGGCTTCTCTGAATATGGCGGCCCGACTGGGATGAGTATGGGCACTGGGAATTAATAATTAAATTATAGGCTATGTTATTGAATTTAATAAATTCATGATTAGGAAGCCGTCCATAATCATCTACATTAGAAGGGAACAATCCTGACATGTTCAACGGGCCTAATTAATCGGGCACTAATATACATTGCTTACTAGTTGAGCAGTTCACTGTCCTGGCCAGGGTCTGTTTTAGACACACTCTTTTCAATAAGCTGCTTAGCAAAACCCACAATCTCCGTCACTTGTCGTGAGTAAGGGTCATAAATCCACTCTGTATCAAACAGCGTCTTCATGCGCCTGCTCATAAACACGCTACCGATAACCAAGGAGTTAAACCTGTTGCCCTGATCCCGTTGTTGTTCGATTTCCTGCAAAAGACTTTGCGGTAACTCACCCATTATGAAGTCAGACACCACCAAGACATCCGCCTTTTGGTAGTCGCCTTGTTTCAGCATTTTCAAGGCATGCGCCAATGCTGGTGCCGCATCAGTCCCACCATGGAAAGCTCGCCGCAAAAACGAAGTTAGTGCAGATATGCCATTGCTCTGTGTTAATTCAAAAGTATCGATACTTGAAGAAAAATCAATCACATAACACGCACGCTTTTCGGCTTTGGCTTTTGTACCCAAGTAGAGTGCCATCGCCTTAGCCATGTACTCAGGCTCACCTGCCATTGAACCACTGGTATCAATACAAAGGATCATCGGCCCCTTAGCGTCTTCGGCCTGCTCAGTGACCTCCACGTCATAATGCTCTATGTCATCCCTAAAGCTGGTGCCTTGGAGCTCAAAACACACCAATTTTGATTCAATATACTTTAAATCAAACAAAATGGCGGTTTCAGGATCAGCCATAAGCGCAAGCTCTGAAGGCAAAGCATGCTCAAGATCTTTACCAAGCCGTAAACCAATAATTTCTTCTTTTGAGTTGATATCAGTAACCGGATGACGAACTGTGCGGCTCTGCTTAATTACCGATACCTTCTCCGACCATTCAACTTCACGCATACGGCCCAATATATCGGCGATTTTTTTCGCGCCGGGGTCAGTCGTCAAATATCGGGCCCATTGCTGAATTTCTTCCAAGCAGTAAGGTGTTAACTCGCCTAAGCTGCCATCTAACCACAGCCCTGGCTCTAACCCTAAATCATTCAGCCCCTCATACAGCAAAGCCAAAGAGTCACACCACTCAATCATCCGCTCTACATTTTTCGAAGTCAGCTTAGCCATCAGTCCGCTGAGCCATTCGGATTGGCCTTTGTTTCTACTGTTTATCCTGAGAACAAATTGTTCCAGCGCCTTCAACCAGTCAGTCAACTCGCCTGCTTGCTGCTGACCGAGCTGTCTGAGTATCTCCGTTTGCCACGCAATTCGTGCCTCATCCAACCTTTTTCGCCATTCATTACAAAGCAGTTGTTTACTTAGCGCTATGGCACCGGCTTCCTGCCAGGTTTTCTGGCGTTGCTGATGCCAGAATTTGTTGTCAAAAGGTACTTTTGCAGCAAAGCAAAAATCCCGGTATTCAGCGATCATATGCTCACTTAGATCCGTCGTACTGGGATTCTGACTCAACCACTTATCAAGTCGCAGTTCATGGCGTAGAAAAGGGTCTTCCTTTGCCAGCTGAAGTTCACAATTACGCTGCCATTCACTGAGCCTACTATCCAGCTGTTCTTCCAAGGAGGAATAAGCTGCAATCAGTGGCGAAAATTGCTGTTTAAGACGAGCGCCAAGCAACGATGCCTGTACCTCTGCGCTTACTGGCTGCATAAAGACTCCAACCGCTCGCAGTCAGCAATACGTAGTTTAAGCTGTTCGATCTGTTTAAGAATGCCATCAACAGCCACATCCGTCTCTGACTCGCTAACAAACGGGCTGTTGAGAGTGGATTTATAAAGTTGACACTTGGACTCAACTGCCTCTAACACCTGAGTTAACTGAGCCCGCATGTCCGTAACTGACCCTGCCAGAGATGAGATCAGACGCTCATTGATGGCTTGCTTTTTATCGCCACGATGAAAAAGAACCTTTGGTTCAAACGCATAATCATGATGATTCTGATTAAGTTCCATTTTACACGTGCCCTGACCATCAAAATCACAGCTCACTCGAGAAAATTCATTTCCATTTTGATCAGTTGGATGAAACTCACCTTTAGATTTGAAACGACTTTCCGGGATATACAAGGTCATTTTTTCATCATAATTACGATTATATCCATATGATCTATATTTAAAAACGGCATCGACTCTGAAATAATTATTCCCATCTCTGAGGCTTTCTGTCTTGTAAACATCTTCTGAATAATACAGCTCCTGATTGATTTCCTTATCGAGCGCATCTTTCTGTTTATCCAGCTTGTGAAGATCAATATCGGTATTAAAGCCACAGCTTTTAACCGCATCATTAACCAACCCAGCAATAAGCGGCTGATTATCCGGTGTAGTCCACAGACAATGCTTGAGCAGCAACACATCGCTGTGGTTGGTCTCATCGCGACCATTGAAATATGCAGAGGCTTTTAGCAGCATCGCTGCCCTTTGCCAGCGCCTGTCAGACACGTACACCTTAAGCTCACCATATTTGGCCACCAGCTGCTCTCGAATGTATTTAATCACCAGCGTGGTATCTTGGCTCAAAGTCACGTCATGCAACAACTCTCGCCAATTGGCCAATTCCTGATATTTAATCAACAAAGAATCATCTACTTCAGGTGAATCTGAACTCGGTTTACTGTTCAATAACCGATTAAAGTTTTCTTCCTCACGAATGGGTGGAACGACCATTCGTATGATAAACCGATCGTAAAGCGCATCCAGTCCCTGGTTTTCAGCGGGAACTTCGTTGGAAGCAGCTATCAACGATTTCAGCGGTACCCTAACCCTTTCGGCGCCATTTTTAAAAATATGCTCATTGATAATAGTCAACAGACTGTTAAGGATAGCTGGACTCGATTTCCAGATTTCATCCAAAAATGCAAAGTCAGCAGTTGGCAAATAGCCGGCTATCTGCCGTGTATAGCGGTCTTCCTTGAGCTCTTTAAGTGACACAGGCCCAAACACTTCTTCTGGTGTGCTGAACCTATTCATCAGGTATTCAAAATACACTGGATTCTCAAACGCACGGGCAATACGGCGGGAGATCAAACTCTTGGCCGTACCGGGAGGACCAAACAAAAAGGTGTTGTGACCAGCAATCGCACCCAACAATGCTACGGCCAGCACCTGCTCACGCTCATGCATTCCAGCACTCACAGCAGCTAAAAGCGCTTCAATCCTTTGAGTCAATCTTGATTTAACGTCAGCTTTCAATTTTACAGCTTTCGTCACTGTGGTTGTCGCGGGGGTCTTCGGAGTGGGTTTCGGCTTAGCAGGTGGTTTTATATGAGGCTTTTCCAGTAAGTTCGGTACGTGTTTTTCCAGGAGCGACTTACCATGTATCTTTCCCTGAAAAGTTATCTTGCCTGTTTCATGATGCCAATTCATCAAGCCACCGCTGAGGCGATAGGTCTTGTAGTCTGGCTTGGACTCGTCCCACTTTCCATCGAGAGAATTGAGTCTGTCTTTCAGTTCTTCAAAGCTTCCTGCAAAATTCATTTTTGCTTCCTATTCCTTTTCAATAACTTGTCCATTATAAAAATTTGAGAAAAACCGTCATGCCGATGATAAATATAATTACTCCTTCACCGGCAGTGACCGTCCTTCTTGTTTGAGCTGGCTGGCCTGCCCGTTCACATCCACAATTTTGCCATCGGCACCAATCACCCGATTGGTCCAAAAGGCGAGAACCTCCCCCTACACCCTATTGGCCTTAAAGTTCTCGGCCTGGGCGAACACGTCCTGGTACACCTCGTTGTAGGTCACGGGCGGGTAGCCGTTTTTCGACAGCAGCATAATCAGCTCTACTTTGAGTGCCGATTTAATGTCGTCGCGGTTATTCCAGTCAGGGTAGCTGGCCTTGTCATCCACCACGGCTTTCACCTTGGCGGCGAGCTCCAGCAGGCGCGCTTCCTCATAGGCAAACTGATACTTGCTCGCCACGTGTTTGAGGATGTCGTAAAACGCCTTTTCCTCCACGCTGATCCCAAGGTCAGCAAACGACCCCATCTCCACCTTGATGTCGGCCATCAGCGCCAACAGACTGTCTACCGCTTCCTGATGCACCTCTGTGGTAAAGGCATCTTCCTCTTTGCGCTCGTTGTAATGATCTACCAGAGATCTCAGCTTCTTCGAGAACTCCACCGCTTTAAGCTGGTTGGTCTTTTTGAACTCCCCCAGCGCCTTGGCCAGCATCTTCTTGAGCAGTTCAATCTTGGTATTAGGCAGCTTGAGTTTATCGAGCCTGGCCAGATAATCCTCATCGAAGATATCTATCTGCTCTGCGCCATCTTCACCCAGATGGAAGATCTCCTCGACCCCATCGGCGCGGATAGCCTCTTCAATCATCTGCCTGACCTTAGTGTTCATCTGCGCCGTATCCGGTGCATCACCTTTGGTCAGCTTGTAGACGATAGAGCGCACCGCCAGATAAAAGTGAATACGGTCACGCTCACCCTGAGACAAACGCTCGGCTCCACAGCACACATCATAAGCCGCCTTCAACCGCTTCATCAGCGCCATAAAGCGCTTTTCCATCGATACTTTGGACAGCACAAAGTCGGCGGCGCGATTGAGGCAGTTAAGCTGAGCCACCGGGTTACCCTCAAAGTAATCTCCGGCATCAAAGCCATGCATCAATTGACCAAGTAAATCCAAGTGATCTTTCACCACAGCCACAGAAGCACTAATGTCTTCAAAGTTGGCTTCATCGGCCTTGGAGAACATGGCCAGCGCCTGATTCATCTGCCGCTTGATGCCGATGTAATCTACCACCAGCCCCTTATCCTTACCCTCAAACTTACGGTTCACCCGTGAGATAGTCTGAATAAGGTTATGGCGCTGCACCGGCTTGTCGATATAAATGGTATCCAGAAACGGCACATCAAAGCCGGTGAGCCACATATCCACCACAATGGCAATTTTAAAGTTGGATTTGGCCTGCTTAAACTGCCGGTCCAGCTCTTTGCGCTGCTCCTTGTTGCCAAGGAGATCGCGCAGCTCACGACTGTCTTCTTTGTTGCCGGTCATCACCATATTGACCATGGCAAGCGGCTTAACGCTGTCTTTGTCGGTGAGCGTCTCACCATCAGCCACCGATTTTATTTCAAACCATTCTGGCTTAATCGCTTTCAGCGCCTTGTAAAACTTAAAGGCAATCTCGCGGCTGCTGGAGACAAACATCGCCTTGCCCTTGATGGTGGAGCCTTCATCCACTCGCTGCTGGTAGTGCTGCGCAAAATCTCTGGCCAGCGCCGCAATGCGGTCATTGTCTCCCAGAATCGAGCCCATAGAGGCCATGCTCTTCTTGCTCTCTTCTATCTGATGCTCATTGGCGCCCTGCTCGGCGCAGTCATCATAGTAACGCTCAATCTCCTGCAGCTTGGCATCATCAAGCAGCACTTTGGCGGCTCGACCTTCATACACAATGCGCACTGTGATTTCATCATTCACCGACTCGCTCATGGTGTAGCTGTCTACCACAGCACCAAACACATCCAGGGTGGCATCTATAGGCGTGCCGGTGAAACCCACAAAGGTGGCATTGGGCAGCGATTGATGCAGGTGATAGGCAAAGCCATAGCTCTTGCGCACTGTGCCCTTGTCACTATCAATCACCACCTTCTGCTGCAGGTTAATCTGGCTGCGATGAGCTTCATCGGAAATACAAATCACATTGCTGCGGTCGGTCAGCAGTTCAGTATCTTCAGTGAACTTATGAATGGTGGTCAGGAACACCCCGCCACTGCTGCGCCCTTTAAGCTGTGTGCGCAAATCTTCACGGCTGGTCACAGTCACTACGGTTTGATCTTTCAGATACTGTTTAGCATTGGTGAACTGCTTGGAGAGCTGATCGTCCAGATCGGTACGGTCAGTGATCAGAATAATGGTCGGGCTGGCCAGCGCCTGGCTCTTCATCAAACGCCTGGCTAAAAACTGCATGGTGTAGCTCTTACCGCAGCCGGTAGCGCCAAAGTAAGTGCCGCCCTTGCCATCACCATGGATAAGGTTACCTTCTGGGCTGAAGCGCTTTTGCGCCCGCAGCACACTGTGGTACAGCTTGTTTACCGCGTAAAACTGCGGATAGCGGCACACCAGCTTCTCTTCACGGTTCGACACATCGGGGAAAAAGATAAAGTCCCGCAAAACCAGCCTAAGCCGCGCTTTATCAAACAGCCCCTGCAGCAGGGTATGCAGCGAGTCGATGCCGTCTTTCTCTACCGACTCCATGCCGCTTATCTTGCGCCAGCCATAAAAGAACTCATAGGGCGCAAACAAACTGCCCATCTTGTTATTGACGCCGTCGCTTATCACGCAAAGGGCGTTAAACACAAACAGCTGTGGGATATCACGGCGATAGTAGGAGGTCAGTTGATGCCAGGCCTGATAGATATTGGCCTGCTCTTCACGAATGGCGCTCTTGAACTCAAACACTACCAGCGGCAGGCCGTTTACGTACAAAATGAGATCCGGAATGCGCTTGCCATCAATACCCTCAATCTCCAACTGGCTCACCAGCTTGTAGATATTGGTATCCATCTTTTGCTCAACGTAAGGCGGTGATACATGCCGCCCCACATTCGATGAAGTCACATCATAGTTCGCAGTAGCTTCAGCAACACCGGCAGCAAGCTCATTTGAACCGACTGATTCTAGGCCCAAATGCTCTAAACCCAGATGCTCTAAACCCAGATGTTCCAAAGCACTGTAGTCCAGCAGCTGAATGCGCAAATCCTTGGCGCTGGGGCCATCCCGCTTAAAGGTAAAGCCATCTGCCAGCAACTGGCAAAACTGCTTGTTGGAGTCGTACAAGTCCCCGGCCGGCAGGGCTTCCAGCATGGCAATAATGCGTTTGATTTCAGCCTGGGTCAGGGCTTCTTCGGCATATCGATTACTCAGGTAGCAGGCCAAATCATCCAGCAGCAGCACTTGTTCCGGCGTGCGAACTATGCTGGCGCCATCAACATGCGAATACCCCTGCTCACCTAACAACTGAATAATCGCCGCTTCCAAACTTGCTTCTGTGAACTTGGTCATCCCTCCTCCGTATGAAACTACTGAACGAATTCAGCATTGAAAGGAGCTTGCTGAGCGAGCTCGCCATTTATGACCTTAAGATTCATTTGATTTACACCCCATAGCTTTAAATAACGACTAAGTCTTATGCGCAGACTATCTTGAAGCGGCGGTAGGAATTTCTTTGGAACAGGTGTGATAATCAACCGCAGGTAAAGGTTAACTAATGACCAATCAATTTGTTTAATAGTATCGGGAAACTCCGCATAGACTTGCTTATCTCGCTGAATTCCCCCCATCATTAGCATAGTTACCGCATTAACCATTTTCTCTTCTATGTCTTTGAAATATTCTTCGTATTTAGCGGGACTATTTTGGGAGCTTGGTACACTTGATTTGGCCTCAACCAGCCATAGACTAGTCCGCCCGTCAGTACTCAAAGCAAATTCAACCATTTTAACTCCTGGGCCTAGAGCATTATGAGCAGGAGTGTTTTCCATTATATAACAGTCGGTTGCTGGGTATGGGCCAAATTTCAAACCGGACTCTACAAATTCAACAGTCATCAGATCCCCTCAAACTCTTGCTCAAACAAGCGTATGGATTCATTGATGATTTCATTGTCAGGTAGGCCATCTCGAAGCAAACAGGTCTGATGCCACTGTCCATCACTATTCCCCATAAATGTAGGGATCGGCATTGTTTTTTGGTGCGCAATCAATAGCAGTTTTTTGATTACATAATAGGAATGAGTAGCTATAAAGAACTGTATTCCTGCTTCAGCAAGCACGGCAATAATATCAAGCAACTGTACTATTGCCGTAGGATGAAGGGCAGATTCTGGCTCATCTATAAATACGATTGAATTTGCTGATAGATAACGATTACCGAGCAACGTGTCTAAAATTGCAACTTTCTTGATACCCTCAGCGGTTGTACTAATAGAAAACTTACTGTTACCTCTGCGATATAACCATTGTCCTTTTTTTGTATCGAACTCGATCTTACCCGCAAACATATTTTCAAGTGTTTTCCGAGATTGAACGAATGCATCACTATTGCGACCTTTTTGGGTCGGATTTTGCAATGCAAGCACTAAATCTAAATATGTCGCATCAAAACCAAATGCACGGTCTTGCAATACAGACTTCTGAATTACCGGCATCAAGCTCAGCACTTCTTTTGGAGGCAAAAATACCGAGTTGGCCTCCCGAGGTGACAAATTGTTCAAGTGAGGATCAATTTTGCGCGTGGTATCAGGTCCAAATTCAAAAACCAACGAGCTCTTATCGTTAAGCGTAATCGCGGCCCTGAGCTTATGGCTCTTGCCCTTGGTAACGATGTCACCTATTTTATCTGCTTGAAATGTCCAATAGAGCTTATCACTTAGCACCTCATTAAAATCACGTTTGTCGTTACCTCGCCCAGTTTCCTCATGACTTCTAATGGCCGAGTACAAAGCCTTCAATAAGAAAGTCTTACCGCAACTATTCGCGCCCATAATGAGATTTATCTGTCCTAAGCTACAGCCTTTAGCCGTACGAATCGGACCATAGTGTTGTAAGTCAAAACTAGCGATCATCGGTTTAGTTCCCACTTCTAAAAAATTCTACATTAAAGCCATGACATTCGGTGTCGCCACTCATGCTTGGCCATCACGAACTTCAACGAACGTTAATGTCACTTCGTCATCAGTTTTCTCATGAATTTCAGCAAGATTCAATTCACCAGACAACAGCTTAGGAAGCAAGGTATCGCGGTGGCTGGCTAATGTCTCACTTTGTTTATTATTTGCTGCGATTTTTGCAAATATTGGCGTTGCAGCACTCTCAAAGAGTTGTAACAACGCTTCTGGAGGACAAAGTGCAGCCAAACTATGCACATAATTTCTGTTGAGACTAGGAACAGCAGACCCTGAGTTAAATACCTTCAAGTCGATAGACCTCAGCAAATGGTAAGCGTAATAAGGACCGCTTAAACGGTAATCTCGAATATACAAAGCTGTGTTTAACGGCCAATACTTTTCCAATGAAAGATATACATTACCAATTACACCACTTCGGCCTGTAATTATTCCGGGAGGCTCCATCTTGAACTCGTTGTGAGTCCCATGAAATCCTCCTGCAGCATAGACAGGATATTCACCGTCAACACGCTTTGACTTAGGCAAATCAAAACCACGATGCAGCTCAAATAAATCCAGTACCGTTCCGACGTCCCACCCCTTGGGTATCCAGCCGAGTTCTGGGTGCTCTTCAAAGCTGTCGGGGAACAGGGCGCGGGTCTCGGGCGGCAGACGGCCAATAGCAGAGGCATCAGTATCTGCGCCGGCAGCTTCGCGCAATGCCTGCCGAATCGCCACCCGCTTTGCCAGCGGCTCAGGGATGCCCTCGCCTTCAAACTCCCTCTCAAAAAAACCGCTATCCAGGGCGTTGTCGATCACTGGGTCAAAATCGACAAACCAGCTCTTAAACAGCGCCTGCGCCATCTGCTCCAAGGTCTGGTTGGTTTGGGTGTTGAGGGTGATTTTTAAATCTGAAGGTTCAAGTATCGAGACAATCTTATCTTGTAATTCTCGCTTTGGAGCACGAATTTCAACATTCCCAAAATGTGTTTTATTTAGGATTGGAGTGGCTGAACCGCTTGCAATATTTTTCAATTCTTGCTGCATAGTTGACAGCACATAATATACAAAAACAGGATTGAACTGGCTTTCATCTACGATGATTGTGTTGATTTGCTGGTTTGTCACTGAGTCTTGACCTACCAGCACCGCTTTACCCATATCAGAGCCAATACAGGACACCGCTACACTACCCTCAGGAACTAGGTACTTCTTGCTAACCTCCAAACCGACTTCAGACAAATATCTGACTGTAGAATCAATACAGCGTCTTCCATCCATGTCGCTAGGAGTGATGAACGGAATGCCTTGGTCGTCAAATGCGCCTTCAATATTACTGGACGGGGTCTTACCAGTTACAATTCTGCCCACAGAATGCAGCGGATGACTTTTCCACTCAAAACTCATAACCCAGCCCCTTCAGGTTCACTCTGATTTGCACTTCCAGCTTGGCGGATTCGGCAAACTGCTCGGCCAGCTTGGCGGTGAGCTCCTGCATCTTGGTCTCGAACGGGATGCCGTCATCTTCCACATCTGCGGCGCCGACATAGCGGCCCGGTGTCAGCACAAAGTCGTTGGCCTTGATGTCATCGAAACTGGCCGATTTGCAGTAACCGGCGATGTCCTGATACACCACTTCCTTACCTTCCGCATCAAGCACCTTTTGACCGCGCCAGGTATGGAAGGTGGCGGCGATGTGGGCGATATCATCAAGCGTAAGCTCTTTCTGCTTGCGGGAGATCATCGAGCCCATATTACGGGCATCAATAAACAGGGTCTCGCCGCTACGCTTGCGATAGCCCTTCTCTTCATTGGCTGACTTATCTTTGGTGAGGAACCACAGACACACGGGGATTTGGGTGGTGTAAAACAGCTGCCCCGGCAGGGCAATCATGCACTCCACCAGATCGTCTTCAATAATCTGCTGGCGGATAACCCCTTCGCCACTGGTATTGGAGCTCATGGAACCGTTGGCCAGCACAAAGCCTGCGCTGCCTTGGGTTGAGAGCTTGGAGATCATGTGCATGATCCAGCCATAGTTAGCGTTGCCGGTTGGTGGCACCTGATAGTCGGCCCAGCGCGGATCTGTGGTGAGCTCGGCTTCCTGACGCCATTGACTCTGGTTAAACGGCGGGTTGGCCATAATAAAGTCGGCTTTCAAATCAGGATGCTGATCTTTAAAGAAGGTATCAGCGGCCACTTCGCCCAGGTTGGCCGCAATGCCACGAATCGCCAGGTTCATCTTGGCCAGCTTACGGGTGGTGTTAGCGTACTCCTGACCATAAATGGAGACATCCCTCTGGTTGCCCTGATGGGCCTGAATAAACTTGAGCGATTGCACGAACATCCCCCCTGAGCCGCAGCAAGGGTCGTAAATTTTGCCCTTGTAGGGCTCAAGCATTTCGGCAATCAGGGTAACCACACACTTGGGAGTGTAGAACTCACCGCCGCGCTGGCCTTCACTGGCGGCAAACTTACCCAGAAAGTATTCATACACCCGGCCGACCACATCCTGTTCCGACAGCCGGCACTCATTGGACTGCTGCTCAACAATCAGATCTATGTTATTGATGGTGTCCACCAGGGATGCCAGCTTGCTGGGCTCCAGATTCAGTCGGGAAAAGTAGTTTTCCGGCAAGGCGCCAGCCAATGATTTGTTGTTCTTCTCCACTGTCTTCATGGCAGTGTCGATAATCAGCGCCAGATCATCCTGCTTGGCATTGGCGATCACATGGCTCCAGCGCGCCTCCTGCGGCAGGTAGAAGACATTCTCCATGGTGTAGAAGTCCACCATATCGGCAAAAGTCGCGCCCATTTCTGCATGCTCTTTGAGGATTTGGGCTCGGCGCATTTCAAACTTGTCGGAGATAAACTTGAGGAAGATAAGACTGAGCACCACATGTTTGTACTCGGCAGACTCAACGCTGCCACGCAGCTTGTTGGCACTGTCCCACAGGGATTCTTCAAAACCTTTGGATACGTTTGCCGCGCCTTTAGCCGATGGGCTTTTCGCCATAATGATTGATTCTCTTCTCTGCGCTCTACCATGTTGCATAAACTGCGGCAAAGCGGTACTTAAGCTGTGACAGAAAAGGAAGCAGAGCACCTGGTGGTGCAAAAGACAGGATCCAGCTTCCTTATCTTTAGGATTAGCGGCGGTAATACCAGTAAACCGCCCAAGATATGGAGGGTGATTGTGCCATATATTGGTTTGAACTGACCAGCAGAGCAGCTTGATGGCCCTCATAAAAATCGCTTTTAGACCCGACTTACAGTTAAGCCGCCAGCAAACGCTGAAAACGCACAGAATAAACGCCAGTAACAGCAGAAAATTCTGTCTTGGCAAGCAGGTAATAATCACATCAGGCTACTAGTACGCCATTAGCGAGGTGTTGTTGCCGAAATTTTTGAAACATCATACAAAAAAGCCCGCCTGTTTACACAAGCGGTCTTCTCTAAATATGGCGGAGGAACCGGGATTGGTACCCTGCATGACGGCGCGATAACCCCAGCAATCCGCTAACCGATACCAGGCTAATCGCTATTATCAAAACTGAGATACGAAAAAGCCCGCCTGTTTACACAAGCGGGCCTCTCTGAATATGGCGAAGGAGCAAGGACTTGAATCCTGCATGACGGCGCTATAAACCCGCCATTCTCTAACCGCCTATACCAGGCTAATCGCTATCATCAAAACTGAGATACGAAAAAGCCCGCCTGTTTACACAAGCGGGCCTCTCTGAATATGGCGGAGGAGCAGGGATTTGAACCCTGGATGGGCTATAAACCCATGCCGGTTTTCAAGACCGGTGCATTCAACCACTCTGCCACCCCTCCGGAACGACGCAAATAGTATATCCAACAAAAAAGCGTGTAAACCTTTAATAAATCATTTTATTCCAACTGCTTATTCGTTAAACAAAGCGGCTTTTAGTTGAGCATTTCAGGGCTACAAACTGTCCCAACCCCGTCAGATAGATCTGAGTATCGTTGATGTAGTCGTTGGACAAACAAGTGGATTGCCTACTCTATTGGCGACTTTAAGTCTATGACTGGCATAGGAACGGAAATACGAAAAGCCCGCCTGTTTGCACAAGCGGGCTTCTCTGAATATGGCGGAGGAGCAGAGATTTACACCCTGCATAACGGCGCTATAAACCCAGCAATACTCTAAGTGGTACCTGGCCAATAGCAATCATCAAAACCAAATACGAAAAAGCCCGCCTGTTTGCACAAGCGGGCCTATCTGAATATGGCGGAGGAGCAGGGATTTGAACCCTGGATGGGCTATAAACCCATGCCGGTTTTCAAGACCGGTGCATTCAACCACTCTGCCACCCCTCCGGAACGGCGCAAATATTATAAGCTCACTAAGCCGTTGTAAACCCTTATTTCTAAAAATATGTTCATATGCCTAAATCTCAGCCATCCGAAAGATTCAAACGGAACTCATATCGAACAATAAAAGCCGCTCCAGAATGGAGATTTACCATGCCGCTCCGTCACCCCTGTGGTAAAATCAGCTTATCTTTAAATGACTTTGAGCCACAATGAAGCCTAGCTTGATCCCGGCCGGGGCCCTTACCCCTCAATACTCCAATCTGCAGCTTCCCACATCGAGCCAACTGACAGATCTATTACTTGGACAAGAAAGAGTCATAGACGCCTTTGGTCTGCTGCAAACCTTATCAGGACAACAGCTCTTCCTGGCAGACTTCCAGGGTATCCACCGCACTTGGCTGTTTGAAGCCCTGAGCGCCCAAAGCAAAATGCCGATGCAATATTTAAGCGGTCGCATCACCCGGGCGCAGCTACTCGGCTATCCGGATAGTCAACCATCAAGGCAACCGGGTGCCCTCACAAAGCCCGGACTACTTTTTATCTGCGCCGAGTCCTTGTGGAAACGTGAGCCTTTGTGGGAGCTATTGTTGGATGCCATCGAAAAAGGTGGCTTCGAGCTTCAGGGACAATGGCAGCCACTGCAAGCCAAAGTTGTATTGGTGGGCTCGAGTCTGCTCTACAGCGAGCTCAGGTACCATGAGCGCAGATTCAGCGAGTTGTTCGCCCTGCTTGGCGAGCTGGTATTTGAAATTGATTTGCAAAAGGTTACTGTCAACGCCTATGTAGCCTGGCTGGCAGAGCTGGCCAAGCTCAGTGATTGTCAACTGACCGAGTCGGCCTTACTGCCTCTGCTCAGATACAGCAGTCGCCTGACAGAGCATCAGCAGCGTTTGAGCCTCGCCAGCGCAGATTTGGCACAAGTGTTCGCTGAAGCTGCTTTTTACAGCCAGGGGCAAGCGCTGGATGCCAACGCCATTGAACATGCCCTGGCACAACGTCAGCAGCGACATAACGCCCAAGAACAGCAGTCGGCACAAAATCTTGATGACGCCTTCATCTATTTGCCAACTGAGGGTGCTATGGTGGGGCAAATCAATGGCCTGACAGTGATAGATACCTTGGATTATTGCTACGGCGAGCCAGCCAGGATCACGGCATCAGTGCATTATGGTGATGGTGAAGTGGCCGACATTGAGCGGAAATCTGAGTTGGCGGGCAATATCCACGCCAAGGGAATGATGATCCTGTCCGCATGTCTCTATCGGGTATTTGGCCGCGACGCGCCCTTGCACCTCAATGCCAATATTGTATTTGAGCAGTCCTATCAGGAGATTGACGGCGACAGTGCCTCCTTGGCCGAATATTGCAGCCTGATCTCGGCGATAACCGAACAGCCGATAGACCAAGGGCTGGCGGTGACAGGTGCGCTTGATCAGTTCGGCAACGTGCAGGCCATCGGCGGTGTCAATGAGAAGATTGAGGGGTTCTTCAAGCTCTGCGCCAGACGTGGCTTGACCGGCAGCCAAGGGGTGATTATGCCCAAGTCCAATGTGCAGCAACTCAATCTGGCACCCGAGATCATAGCGGCGGTAGAGCAAGGTCAATTCCTGCTCTACGAAATCACTCATGTCGACCAAGCTGTCACTCTGTTGATGGGGATAGAGGCCGGGGAAGCAGACGAAGACAACAACTTCCCCGAAGACACTTTATACGGCATGGTGCAACAACGACTGGACAAGTTGGCAGGCAATCTTGATGAGGAACCGGGCTATTTTGCGAGCTTGCTGGCAAGATTGCCATTTTTTCGCCAATAAGTAGCTGATCGGAGTTGTTTGGCTTACACCTGTTCGCTAATCTTGGCGGCACTTGATGAAGGATGTGGTAACAACAATGACTAAAGCAAACAGTTTCAACAAAGAAGAGCTCATCGCCTGCGGCCATGGTGAGATATTTGGCAAGAACTCCCCTCGCCTGCCCGTGGACAACATGTTGATGATCGACAGAGTCGTCACCATCAACGACAACGGCGGAGCCTTCGGTAAAGGTGAAATTGTTGCAGAACTGGATATCAACCCGGATCTCTGGTTCTTTGGCTGTCACTTTGTTGATGACCCTGTTATGCCAGGTTGTCTGGGACTGGATGCCATGTGGCAACTGGTTGGCTTTTTCCTTGCCTGGGAGGGCGCCGTGGGTAAAGGCCGTGCACTTGGTGTAGGCGAGGTCAAATTTACCGGCCAGGTGCTGCCAGGCGCCAAAAAGGTGACTTATAAGCTTAATATCAAGCGCACCATACACCGCAAACTGGTGATGGGTATTGCCGATGCGACTTTGGAAGTAGATGGCCGCGAGATCTACTCGGCCACGGATCTGAAAGTGGGTGTATTCAGCGATACCTCAACCTTCTAAAGCCATCGAATACAAGTAACAAGGTCGGCAATTGCCGACCTTGTTGTTTTCAGAGCGCTATAAAAATGCCCTCATCTGGGAGGGCAGTCTTGCTGAATTACTTATTGAACAGGCCGTTTATCCGGCCTTCTACCCCTTCGCGCCAGCCTCCTAGCCACTGGGAGCGAGAATCAAGATTCGAATAAGGACAAAGCTCCTTGGAGCGGCCGCCGACACCGGCTTGGAATCCCTTCGAAAAGGCTCGGTCTAAACGATCTCGTTTTTGTCTCTTCATGCAAGCGTCCTCTGTACTATTTTACATAGAAGCATCAGCTTCACTTGCTATGAATAGAACTTTTCAACGCCGAGATCAATCAAAAAATCGCCAATTATAGCGAAGAAATTTTAAACTATTGAGATCCTGATTAAAAAAATCGGCGCCTTTTGGGCGCCGATCTCACAGGCTTAAACTAAGCTTAAATTTTGCGTCTGCGCCACCAGATCAGCGGCAGCAATGCCAACCAACCCAAACTGGCCGCACCGGAACGCTCAAACGGCTTATCGATATCACCGTCGTCCACCTGAGTACAGGCTTCCCCACTGCCACTGGGCTTAAGAACAACCATACGCGGCAGATAAGAAGTCACTGGCTGACCGTTACCGTTAAGCTCAAACAGCGGCTTGCCGTTTTCACCGATCACCAAATTACCTTTTTCATCAAACTGGTAAGAAGGCTTACGGATAAAGGCGGTACCTACTATGGTGCCTTCCTCATTGATGCTGTTGGCTTCCACCACCACTATGTCAGTGTTGTAGGTCAGGGTTTTGCCTGAGCCATCTTCAACACTCACTTCATGACGTTTCCAGTTGCCTTCGGCATCTTTCTCATAGCCTTTGGACTCACAGGTCAGCAGCTTATTGAGATTACTGAACTCACCGGACTCTTTGTCAAACAGGAAACCCACCTTAGGTCTTGGTTTGTCCTTGTCATGGGTAGACTCGATATAACCCACGACCTGACCTTTGTTGTTGATATCTCTGGGCTTGCTGGAGAGATCAGACATGGTGTTGTAGAAATCATTGGGGGTAACCGGCTTGGTCTCAGGGTTATTGGTATCATAGATAAAGAACTTATCGCGGATATAACCCTGAATGTACTTGTTGTAGCTACCGACCAAGATCCCTGCATCATTGACATCATAGGCAATGGAGTTGCGCACATCATCATCGACAACCGGGATCCAATGGTACTTGTATTCACCATTGGCATCTTTACTCCAGTAGGCCGCATCCATTCTCAGGTTGTCTGAATCGTTATAACGATAAACATGGGAGCGTCCGGCAACAACTCCAGAGTTGTTCAGCCCCAGCCCCTGAGCGGTAAAGGTATAGTCTGAATCACCGGGAGTCAGACCAAGTGGTAGTTCAGTGCCGGTAACCGCGCCATTTTCATACTGCCAGACATAGGCACGCATCTGGTACTGAATATTGCGGGTGTTGTTGGCGTTGGGATATTTTTCCCGCTGCAGACACACATCCAGCGGCAGCGTGTTGTCGTCACTGAGACAAGCCGCGGCCCGTTCGGCGCCATAGTTACTGATGGCGGTACTGGCATAGCCGGCAACCAGGTTGTTGCTGTTGATGGCTGATGCCATGGACCAACCGCCGAGCTCGGCCGTCTTGTCGTCCTTGGTATAAGTGGTATAAGGCGGCAACAGCGGCACTTCAGTACTGCCGTCTTTAACAAAACCGCGCTGCTCGAAGTCACGGTAATACCAGTACTCCTGCCCTTCGGTTTCCCCGGTGTAGTCGACTTTCTTCTCTTTACCTGTCATGGCACCGACACGAATACCGGCGTCATTGACGTCATAGAAGAAACTGTCAACCGAATTGACACTGGCCGGATCGGCAGGGTCGGTATCCGCAGGCGGCGTGCTACCGTTTACACTCTCGAAATTGGGTGTCCAGGGACTGGCAGGATCGTTTTCCTGAGAGTTGAAGGTGAAGTTATTGGCAATGATGGGATCATTGATGGAATAGGTGATCTTTTCCTCTGGGGCGATACCATCTTCAATGTCGATAATGCCGTCATCATTATCCACATCCGAGGTGCTGAGCTTTTTCTTGCCCTTGGCCACACCTATGGCTTCATTATTGGCATTAACGCCCATACCATAACCAGTACGAGTATCGGTCAGGTTACCTTTGAGATCATATTCATCCAGGTTGACGACTTCATAGACAGGGGCCGCCTGCGATACCTGTAATACACTGATAACCCCCATGGCCACCAATGACAGCGCACTATTCAACTTCATTAATTTGATTCCCATTTAATTTTTTGAGCTTACTTCATTGACTCGAGTTCTTCCCAACGCTCGAAGTAAGCCTCCAGTTGCTGTTCTTTCTCTGCCAACTGTTGCAATTCGCTGCTCAAAATAGCTTGATCCTGCGAATAAAAGTCCGGCTGATTGACGCGCTCCTGTAGCTGTTCCAACTCCTGCTCCAGAGTTTCCATCAAGGCAGGTAAAGCATCCAACTCACGTTGAAGCTTATAGGAAAGCTTTTTGGCTGTCTTGGGTTCTGCGGCTTTTTGCGGCGCAACCTCCTGTTTGACAGGCTTAGCTGCCTCAGGTTCCTCAGCGTCGCGATAGAAACGTGCCCCTTGGGCAACCGCATCCTGATAGCCGCCGACATATTCACTCCAACGGCCGTTGCCACTGAACCACCAGGAACTGGTGACCGTATTATCAATGAAGGCCCGATCATGACTGACAAGCAGCAGAGTACCTTCATATTCAGTGAGCAGAGACTCTAGCAATTCCAGTGTCTCTATATCAAGATCATTTGTCGGTTCATCGAGAATGATAAGGTTGGCCGGCCTGAGCAGCAGTCTGGCCAGTAGCAAACGGTTTTTCTCACCGCCACTGAGCGCCTTGACCGGAGTACGGGCCCGCATAGGCGAAAACAAAAAGTCCTGCAGATAACTGAGGATATGCCTGTCTTTGCCGTTAACAGTAACAGTGCTCTTACCCTCGCCGACGTTTTCTTCAACCGTCTTCTCCGGATCCAAGGCTTCGCGGTATTGGTCAAAGTAGGCGACTTCCAGCTTGGTACCCGTCTTGATTTCACCACTCTGCGGCGCTAACTGACCTATCAACAACTTGATAAGCGTGGATTTACCGCAACCGTTGGGGCCAATCAGCGCGATGCGATCGCCGCGCATCACATTGGTGGAAAAGTCCCGCACCAGGTCCTTATCTGCCAGGTTGTAATTGAGATCCTGCACCTCAAACACCAACTTGCCACTGCGATCGGCTTCAGACACCTGCATTCTGGCATTGCCCTGGCGTTCCAGCCGGGCCCGGCGCTCCATTCTCAAGGCCTTGAGAGCCCTCACCCTGCCTTCATTACGGGTACGGCGAGCCTTGATCCCCTGACGGATCCACACCTCTTCCTCGGCGAGTTTCTTGTCGAAGTGCGCATTTTGCTCGGCCTCAACCCTGAGCCACTCCTGCTTACCATCGAGATAACTCTGGTAATCACCGGGCCAGGAGGTAACCACTCCGCGGTCCAGATCCACTATGCGGGTGGCTATCTTCTGAATAAAGCCACGGTCGTGACTGATAAAGGCGATGGCGCCCTTATATCCCAACAGAAACTGTTCCAGCCATTCTATGGTGTCGATATCCAGGTGGTTGGTAGGCTCATCAAGCAGTAACAAATCCGGCTCACTCACCAAGGCTCTGGCCAGGGCGACTTTTCGTTGCCAGCCGCCGGAGAGTTCAGACAGAGGTTTATCCGGGTCCAACCCCAGCAGCCGACAGTTTTGCTGAATACGGTTGTCGAGTTGCCAACCATCGAAGTGATCCAACTTGGATTGCAACCGCTCGAGGTTTTTCAGCATTTTCTCGAGCGCTTCACCCTGGGCCTTGGCCATAGACTGCGACAGCTGATGGTATTCTTCAAGCAGTTGGCCCACATCGGCCAGACCTGCGGCAATATAAGAATAGACAGTGCCCTGTTCCGCTTTGGGTGGGTCCTGTTGCAGGCGGCTGACTTTAACATCGGTGGCGATATTGAACTCACCATCATCGAGCAGGACTTCTCCTGCCAACACCTTCAACAGACTGGATTTGCCGGCGCCATTACGGCCGACAATACAGACCCGCTCGCCGGCTTCAATACTGAAATCTGCCTGCTGCAGCAGAGGGGTATAACCATAGGCAAGCGAGCCACTATTGATACGAACCAGACTCACATTATGCTCCTGTAAAGCGTTTTACTTGCTGTTCATCGAAGGGCCAACAGAGCTCTTCACCCTGGCAGTTGGCCAGCACAGGAATAAGCACTCCATAGCGCTCGGCAAGCGTTTCTTGCTCGCAAATATCCTGGGTGCGATAACCAATATTCAGGCCATCGAGCAAGGTCATGGCCAACTCACACAGATGGCAACCATCTGTGTGGTATAGGGTCAATGGCGTCTCAGGCATGGGTTATCAACCAGGTATTATGAATATGCGGATTGCGCTTGTAATCCATTGGCAGCATCTGGGCATCCATATTGGTGACTGACATGCCCTGAGCCGCCATGGCTTCGATATCCATTTTGAACTTACGTTTATTGTTGGAAAAGATTATCTCTCCGCCCAGATTGAGCAGCTTGAATAGATCAGACAACAACTTGACGTGATCGCGCTGCACATCGAACGAGTCTTCCATCCGCTTGGAGTTGGAGAAGGTTGGCGGATCGATAAAGATAAGATCGAACTTACGGTCACAATCGCGGATCCATTGCAGACAGTCACCCTGTTCGAAACGGTACTGTTTGCCAATCAAACCATTGAGCACAAAGTTATCCTTGGCCCAGTTAAGGTAAGTGTTGGACATATCCACAGTCGTGACCGACTTGGCACCGCCAAGCCCGGCGTGCACCGACGCGGTTCCCGTATAGGCGAACAGGTTGAGTACGTCGCGACCGTTGGCTTTACTGCCCACCAGTTTGCGAATAAGCCTGTGATCGAGAAACAACCCGGTATCCAGATAGTCAGTCAGGTTGAGTTTGAAACGAGCACCGTACTCCTGGGTAACCAGCTCCAGCTTTTCTTTGTCGAGCCGCTGATACTGATTTGTACCCTTCTGCCGCTCGCGGGTCTTGAGGATGATCTTGTCCGGCTCAACACCTATGGCACCGGGCAAAGACAGAAGCACATCGGTCAAACGTCGCTTGCTGACGGCTTCAGGTATGCTGGCGGGCGCTGCATACTCTTGGATCACCACATAATCCAGATACTTGTCGATGGCGACATTGTACTCGGGGATATCTGCATCATAGAGGCGATAACTGTCGATTCCCTCTTTACGGGCCCACTTATCCAGCTGTTTCAGATTCTTTTTCACCCGGTTGGCAAATGCACTGGCGATGTCACTGACCTCAGCCCCTGACTGCTCGGCCGCTACAGCCGCCCTGCGGGTAGAGTTGGCATGCAGGGTATAGAGATTAAAGGCGCACTCCAGTGCCCCGTTGAACATCTTCATCTGCTTATCGGCCTTGAGCTTAAGCGATGAGATCAATTCGATATCACTGCAAAGCAAGGCCACTTGCCAGCCTCCAAACTCACGCTTGAGCTTGTCGCCAAACTGATAGTAAAGCTGCAACAAAGAGGAGACATTGCCCAAACGCTCGCCGTAGGGCGGGTTGGAGATCAACAAGCCTTTGTCCAGCGGTGGCGTGATATTGAGAGCATTGGCCACACTGAACTCAATCAGGTGACTGACACCGGCGCTCTTGGCATTACGTTTGGCCAGCGCCACCATGCGCGAGTCCATGTCCGAGCCGAAGAACTTCACATCACAACGGTTCTTGCCTATGCTGGCCCACGCCTTGGCTTCCTCGACTATGCTTTGCCAAAGCTTGGCGTCATGGCAATACCAGTGCTCAAAGCCAAAGCGACTGCGTTGCAGCCCCGGGGCCATATCGGCCGCTATCATAGCCGCCTCAATCAACACTGTGCCGCTGCCACAAAATGGGTCCAGCAAAGGCGTTTGTTTATCCCATTGGGCCCTGGCTAACATGTTGGCGGCAAGGTTCTCTTTTAATGGCGCCTCACCGGTACCGCTGCGATAGCCACGTTGATGCAGCGCCGGACCGGAGAAGTTCAGCGCTATGGTTACCTGGCCGTTACGGTAGTGGGCATCGATTTTGAAGTCGGCATCGACACGTTGCACATTGGGGCGGTTGAGATCGTCTTCGCGGAAGCGATCCACTACAGCATCTTTAATCTTGAGGGCGCCGAACTGGGTGTTCTTGATAAAACCGCCCATGCCGTGAAAGTCGATACTAAAGGTACAACGGTTATCAAAGTGGCTCGGCCAATCGATACAGAAGGCCGCATTATAAAGCTGTTCGGCGGAATCACAGGGACCGCGATGCAATATAAGCAAAATACGGCTTGCCAGTCTGGTCCAAAGGGTAATGCGGTATGCCAGCTCCAGTGGACAGGAGAAATAAACCCCGGCCAGGCTTTCCTTGACCTCAAGCGCACCAAACTCGCGCAGTTCCTGCGCCAAAGCATATTCAAACCCCTTGGGGGCCGCCGCAAAAAAATTCAACATGAACAAACCAGATAGCAAAGCAAAAATGAATGGCGCATTATACCCTTTGATTAAGGTAAAAGATAAAAACTTCCGTTTTCAGGACCGCTTTTCTTGGTCAATCCTGCCGAATTGTTGGAGTTGTGACCGATACGTTTAATCTCCGCGCACGGATGAATTAAATTTGAACACTCAATGGCATTTTGATGATTTGTCCTTGCATTGCCGCCCCTTGGTCGTTATAGTCCACCCCGCTTTAACGGACGCGGGATGGAGCAGCATGGTAGCTCGTCGGGCTCATAACCCGAAGGTCGTCGGTTCAAATCCGGCTCCCGCAACCAATTCCTTAATTATGAATTCAAACTGATTAGCACAATTCGGACGCGGGATGGAGCAGCATGGTAGCTCGTCGGGCTCAGTTCTTTATAAGAGCCTCGAAGGTCTTCGGTTCAAATCCAGCGCCGCAACCAATTCCTTAATTATGAATTCAAACTGATTAGCACAATTCGGACGCGGGATGGAGCAGCATGGTAGCTCGTCGGGCTCATAACCCGAAGGTCGTCGGTTCAAATCCGGCTCCCGCAACCAATTTCAAATTCCTTAATTATGAATTCAAACTGATTAGCACAAATCGGACGCGGGATGGAGCAGCATGGTAGCTCGTCGGGCTCATAACCCGAAGGTCGTCGGTTCAAATCCGGCTCCCGCAACCAATTCCTTTCTAAAGAACCAACTCCTCTTATTAACTAAATTTGAATGATGAGCATAGCAAGAGCTTATCGGGATCGGCTTGTTCTCGTGTCGCAAGAAATTGTAAATGCTTCCCCTCCTCTTGCTTCAAGCTCAAAATATCAACCTTTGCCATAACCACCAATTCCTTGGGCACATGATTCTTCCCCAAGCCTGCAAGCAACAGGCAGCACTTTGCCGATAGTACATAAAAGAAAAGCCACTCTGTGAGTGGCTTTATCTGTGTTCTATTTCAATAAATCGGCGGCATACCTTCCGGACGAGTGCGTAGTACCTTAAGAAACCACATGTACTGCTCAGGATAGGCGTTGATCACCTGCTCCACCGCCTTATTCAGCGCCTTGGCTTCATTTTCCTTGCCCTGCATCGACTCGGGATCAATTGCCGGCATAACAGTCAAACGAAAGCACCTGGCTTGCTCGTCGTAGCCAATCTTCACCGGCATTACCTGAGCGTTACCAGCCTGTGCCAAACGGCCAACCACAGGTAAAGTAGCCTTGACTGTTCCTAAAAATGGCGCAAATACGCTCTGTTCCGGTCCCAAGTCTTCATCCGGCAAATAGAAGAAACTGTTACCCTGTTTCAGCTCAGCCAACAAGGCCCGGATCCCGGCTTCACGCATATAGATATTGCCGCCTTGAGAGCTGCGCATCCGGTTATTGAACCAGTTGAACAATTCATTTCGATGCGCCTTGGCCATGGAGACCATGGGCAAGTCCAAATTCAGCCTCAAACCGGCATACTCTATGCCCCACACATGGGGCATGATAAAGATAATCGGCTGCCCTGCTTCACGGGCAGCGGCAATATGCTCTTCTCCCTCAACCTTGACTCTTTTGCGTATATAGCAGCTCGGCATCAAGATAAGCTCAGATTGGGCCAGCAAGGTCATCACAAAAGCTTCGGTGTTGCGCTCCAGCAACTGCTCGATTTCCGATTCACTCTTATCGGGGAAACAGGCTTTGAGATTGGCTCTGGCCACCTTAATGGGCTTATGGGCTATACGCCTGACCAAACGTGACAAGCCGCGAGCGATAGGATCGCGAATAATGGCGGGCAAGAGACCGAAGAGAACCAGTACGCCTATCGCCAACCAACTGCCCCAAAATCTCGGATGCAACAATGAGCAACGGAAGCGCCTATCGAAGTATTTGCCTTTCTTAGGCTTGGAAGGTGTATTTGACAAGGTTTAACCCCTGGGTGTAATTCCAATGCAATGCCAAACCAGGCATTAAAAATGCGATACAGCATAGTAGAAGTGTTTTCTACAGACACAAACAGGGAAGCCACTCACAGGAGCGGCTTCCCTGTTCTGAATTACTGACCGAGCAGTTATTTGCCTTTGTTAGCGGCTTCTACGCGACTCTTCAGCTTCTGTCCCGGACGGAATGTCACCACCCGACGGGCAGAAATTGGAATGTCCTGACCTGTTTTGGGATTCCTTCCCGGTCTTTGATTCTTATCCCTAAGATCAAAGTTGCCAAAGCCAGATAACTTGACCTGCTCACCATTTTCAAGCGCAGTTCGGATCTCTTCGAAAAACGCTTCAACCATCTCTTTGGCTACCCGCTTGTTAATGCCAAGCGTTTCAAAAAGATGCTCTGCCATTTCGGCCTTGGTAAGTGCCATACTTTAATCCCTCAACGATGCGTTGAACTCGGACTTGAGTGCAGAAACCACTGTATCAACCATCTCAGCTATCTCTTTTTCCTCAAGTGTACGAGTGTTATCTTGTAACGTAAGTGCGATCGCCAGACTCTTTTTGCCCTGCTCTACACCTTTACCTCGGTATACATCGAACAAGTTTAAGCCAACCAACTGATTTTCGCCAACTTTTCTTATCAGCGTCATCACGTCACCTGCGGCGACTTCTTCATCAACCACTATGGCGATATCGCGGCGATTGGCTGGAAACTTAGACACAGCCTGGGCTTGCGGTAATTTAGCCTGCAGCAAGGCGTCCAATTCCAGCTCAAAAACTATGGTTTTGCCATTCAGCCCAAAAGGCTTCTCGAGGCTGGGATGGACTGCACCTATATACCCTATGACCCGATCATTTCTCAATATTTCAGCACATTGCCCCGGATGCATAGCCGGATGCTGCGCTCCTTTAAAACTAAATTCAGCTTCGGAAACTGTCAAGCCAATAATGGCCTCTAAATCACCTTTAAGATCGAAGAAATCAACGGTTTTCGACTCCATGCTCCAGTGCTCGTCGCTCTGGGGACCGGCGATCACCGCACCCAGCATGGCTTGTTGTCTTACGCCGGATTCTGCTTGTGCATCAGGAATAAAGCGTAAACCAGTCTCAAACAGGCGTACACGAGTCTGTTGACGGGCCTGGTTGTAACCCACCGCATTCAGCAATCCAGTGAACATAGACAGGCGCATAGCCGACATTTCACTGGAAATCGGGTTAGGCAGTACCATGGCTTCGCTGTCAGGATGCACCAGTTTTTGCAGCTTGGGATCGACAAAACTATAGGTGACAGCTTCCTGGAAACCTCGGGCCACCAACATAGCCCTCACCCGACTAAGCTTCAGATCCGACTCTTTATGATCTGTCATAGAGAGGTGCGCCAGCGGGGCTGTGTTCGGAATATTGTTATAACCGTAAATTCGGGCTACTTCTTCGATAAGATCTTCTTCAATTGCCATGTCGAAGCGATAAGTGGCGGTTTTCACCTGCCAATCGCTGCCCTGTTTTTCAACCTGGAAGCCCAGACGGGTCAGGATCTCTTCCACATCGGCATCACTAATCTGATGACCAAGCAGTTTGTCCAGCTTGCTGCGACGCAGTTTAATGTCGGCAGCCTTTGGCAGATGCGCTTCGCTCTTGGCCTCAACCACAGGGCCGGCTTCGCCGCCACAGATATCCAGCACCAGGCGGGTAGCTCTGTCCATAGCCTTATGCTGCAGCTCTGGGTCAACGCCGCGCTCAAAACGATGCGAAGAGTCGGTGTGCAGTCCAAGGCGACGGGCCTTACCCATGATGGCCAAAGGCGCGAAGAACGCACACTCCAGCATAATATCGCGGGTTTGCTCACTGACGCCGGAAGCCTCACCACCGAATACACCAGCCAGGGCCAATGCCTGGCTGTTATCGGCAATCACCAGGGTATCGGCTGGTACAGTAATTTCGTTGCCATCGAGCAGAGTCAGCTTCTCTTCACCGTTACCCAGACGCACCTTGATGCCGCCGTCAATCTTGTCCAGATCAAAAGCATGCATAGGTTGACCGAATTCAACCAATACATAGTTGGTGATGTCCACGATAGGATCTATCGAGCGAATACCGCTGCGGCGCAGTTTCTCCACCATCCAGTCAGGCGTTTGCGCCTTGACATTGACATTGCTGACCACCCGGCCCAGATATCTCGGGCAAGCTTCCGGATTGGCCACGTCAATTTCAACTCTACGCTCACTACTGACGTTGGCAGCTTCCCAGCTTGGCTCGGTCACGTTAAGACGGTTGAGCACGCCCACTTCGCGGGCCAGCCCCACCATACCCAGGCAATCTGCACGGTTGGCGGTCAGATCCACATCGATAATCACATCATTAAGCTGCAGATATTCACGAATATCGGTACCGATAGGAGCATCCAGCGGCAGCTCAATAATGCCGTCGCTCTCAATCTCTATGCCCAACTCGCCATAAGAGCACAGCATGCCGTGTGAAGGTTGTCCACGCAGTTTGGCTTTCTTGATTTTGAAGTCACCGGGCAGCACCGCACCAACAACGGCCACAGCAACCTTGAGTCCCTGACGGCAGTTAGGTGCGCCGCAGACGATATCCAACAGCTCTTCGCCGCCGACATTGACCTTGGTGACCCTTAGCTTGTCGGCATCGGGGTGTTGACCACATTCAACCACTTCACCCACTACCACGCCGGAAAAGTCACCGGCAACGGCAATGACGTCGTCCACTTCCAGGCCGGCCATGGTGATTTGGTGAGTTAATTCGTCACGGCTAATCGCAGGGTTAACCCACTCACGAAGCCAGGATTCACTGAATTTCATAATACTAAAGCTCCGTTATTTGAATTGCTTGAGAAAACGTAAGTCGTTTTCGAAGAAGGCGCGCAGGTCGTTGACACCATAACGCAGCATGGCCAGACGCTCGACGCCCATACCAAAAGCAAAACCGGAGTATTTATCAGGATCGATTCCCACACCGCGCAGCACATTAGGGTGAACCATGCCGCAGCCGAGTACTTCCAACCAGCCGTTCTTGCCTTTCACATCCACTTCGGCAGAAGGCTCGGTAAAGGGGAAGTAAGAAGGACGGAAACGTATCTCCAGATCCTCTTCAAAGAAGTTACGCAGGAAGTCGTGCAAAATGCCTTTCAGTTCGGCAAAGTTAACATTCTCATCGACCAGCAGGCCTTCCACCTGATGGAACATAGGCGTGTGAGTCATATCGTAGTCATTACGATAGACTCGACCGGGAGAGATAATCCGCAAAGGTGGCTTTTCCACTTCCATGGTGCGAATTTGCACCCCTGAAGTCTGGGTACGCAGCACTACCTTGGGATTGAAGTAGAAAGTATCGTGATCGGCACGAGCAGGATGATGCTCGGGAATATTCAAAGCATCGAAGTTATGATAGTCGTCTTCAACTTCCGGCCCCTGTTTGACACTGAAGCCCAACTCACCAAAGAAGCTCTCAATCCGTTCAATGGTTCGGGTTACCGGATGCAAACCACCATTGTCCAAACGACGCCCCGGCAGGGTGACATCGATTTTCTCAGCCTGGAGCTTCTGCTCCAACTCGGCTGCTTTCAGCCCTTCAATTCGCTGACTGAGGAACTGCTGTACCTTTTGCTTGGCTTCATTGACCTTCTGGCCGAAGGCGGGCTTTTCTTGTGGACTCAGGGTCGCCATCAACTTCATCATGTCGGTGATCTTGCCCTTCTTGCCAAGATAATCGACGCGGATGTCATCGAGGATTTTCAGATCACTGGCCCCTTCGATGGCGGCTAAGGCCTGTTCTACGATCTCAGTTAACTGCTGCATCTTCTCTTCCAGTGCATGCCGGCCCGTAGGCGGCGATTTTGGTGTCTGTTTGAATTAAAACAGTAAAAGAGTGAAATTTTACGTTAGCTACAGGTCTTTGACCAGTGGCGTGAGGCATTTTAGCAAATGAATTGCCTACAAAAAGTGCTTTTTTTAACCATTGATGCCCTGAACAGGACGAGTTGTGGTGTCCGAGGATAGAAAGTGGGCAACAATGCAGGAAAAGCACAGTACCCGAGCACGTCTGTGATAAGCTCGCCCCACGGTCAATTCCTCTTTGCAAGTCAGTGTCAACAGATAGTAAAAAGCCAGTAGCTCAGAAAGCGACGACAAAAACTCAGGCAGAAGATACTGCCAAGGCCGGCATTCGCCTACGTGATTATCAGCAGCAAGCCGTGGATGCCGCTGTGCGCTATTTCCGCACTCAATCAGGCTCGGCAGTGATAGTGCTGCCCACGGGTGCCGGCAAGAGTTTGGTGATTGCTGAACTGGCCCGTATCGCCAAAGGCAAGGTACTGGTACTGACCCATGTTAAAGAGCTGGTCGCCCAAAACGCCGAAAAAGTTGCCCTGTTAACCGACGAAGCCAGCATCTACTCGGCCGGCCTGAGGCAAAAGCTCACCCAAGGCAAAACCGTTGTCGCCAGCGTGCAATCCGCCGGGCGCAACCTGGAAGCCTTTGACAGCCACTACTCCCTGGTGGTCATAGACGAGTGCCACAGAGTGAGCCTTGAGCAGGACAGCCAGTATCAGCAACTGCTTGAACACCTCAAATCCCACAACCCCAAACTTAAGCTGCTGGGGTTGACGGCCACCCCTTATCGCCTTGGACTGGGTTTTATTTATCGCCGCCACTATCACGGCCGGGTTGGCAATCCCGACCGAGGGATTTTTGATGACTGCATCTTTGAGTTGCCCTTAAGGCCCCTAATTAAACGAGGCTATCTGACGCCGCCCAGGCTTTACGACGGCCTGAGCGCTCAGTATGACTTCAGCAGCCTGCCGAGCAACAGCAATGGGGAATATGATGAGGCTAAGGTCGATGCCCTGCTCAGTCACAGTGGCCGTGCGACCAAGGCCATTGTTAACCAGCTAAGGCAACTGGCCAACACCCGCAAGGGAGTGATTATTTTTGCCGCCACTGTGCGTCACGCCGAAGAAGTGCTAACGCTACTGGCTAACGAACAGGCAGCGCTCATCACAGCGACCACAGAGATGCAACAACGGGATGCCATCATCCGCGGCTTTAAAGCCCAGGAACTTAAGTTTCTGGTCAATGTGGCCGTGCTCACAACAGGGTTTGATGCGCCCCATGTAGACCTTATTGCCATCATGCGGCCCACGGCATCTGTGAGCCTGTTTCAACAGATGGTTGGCCGCGGCCTGAGGCTGGCCGAAGGCAAACAGGACTGTCTGGTCATAGATTATGCCGCCAGCGGCTTTGACCTGTTCTATCCCGAGGTCGGCACTCCCAAGCCCGCGGCAAACTCGGTGCCGGTACAGGTTCCCTGCCCAGAGTGCGGTTTTGCCAATATCTTCTGGGGCAAGACGGATGAGGATGGCGACATCATCGAACACTTCGGCCGCCGCTGCCAAGGACTGTTGCAGGACAATAGTCAATGCAGTTATCGCTATCGCGCCAAGTCATGCCCGGATTGCGGCGCCGAAAACGATATCGCTGCCAAGATTTGCCATCAATGCCAATCGACTCTGGTCGATCCGGACAAACGTCTCAAAGAGGTGTTGTCAAAACAACATCATCATCTATTCAAGGTGCAGCAAATGTTGCTGTACGCCGAAGAGGGGCGTCTCAGAGTTCAGTATCTGGATTATGACGGCAATGACTTCAACCAGTATTTTAAAATGGAGACCAGTGCTCAACGCCGGGCGCTGTTTGCTTGTTTTATCCATCCCCACAGCAAAACACCTGGGCTGAAACTGCCGAAATACAGTCAACCACAACAACTGGTCGACGATGCTGCGCGGTTTCGGGCGCCGGATATGCTGCTGCTGAAAAAACAGGCGCGGCGCTGGGATTTATTGCAAACTTTCTTTGATTACCAAGGCAGGTTTCAAACCGAAAAATCATTCCTGGGATCAAGCGACTTAGCATAGGTCTTTAAGCTGTGGTATAACTGCTGCAAATCAAGTCCATGGGAGTCAATATGTTTGTAGTTATTTTCGGTCGTCCAGGTTGCCCATATTGTGTACGTGCAGTGCAGCTTTCTGAGCAACTGGCTGAAAAGCGTGATGATTTCAAGTTTAAGTATGTCGATATTCACGCCGAAGGCATCACCAAGGCCGATCTGGAAAAAACCGTAGGCAAGCCGGTTGAAACAGTGCCGCAAATTTTCGTCGACAAAGAGCACGTCGGCGGCTGCACTGAATTTGAAGCTTATGTCAGAGAAAACAACCTGCTCTGAAGCAAGCCTCCTTCTCAACGCTAAGGCACCCAAAGGGTGCCTTTTCTATATCCCCAGTTCGGATTGCATATCTCTGCCCGGCTTCGCGCTCAGCCCAACTGCAAACCCCGCGCGCTCATTCAGCACGAGTGCCCCCACTAACTATTAGGTGCCCTTAGAAAAATGGCGGCTTTTCTCAAGAGGTTGTATTATGTAACAGCTTGAAAAGCTTATTACTGAGGATATATGCAAGGGAACCAGGCAAAGCAACAATCCAACCGATTACCTTGGCTTCCAGGCTGGCTGAAACGCTTGCCGGTCAAGTTTGCCCTCAGTCAGTTACTCATCAGCGCCCTCATTGTCATCAGCACTGTGCTGGTATTGCTCAGCATTCAACGTAACCAGTTGCTCAGTCAACAAAGAGCATTGAACCAAAGCTATGGTCAAGTCGTTACCGCAAGGCTGCAAGAAGTGACCTCACAGATAGAAAGCCTGGTCAGTACCATGGCGAATCTTGGTGCCCTTTACCGCAGCAATGGCACAGCGCTCAAGGCCAGTATCGAGTCGGTGCTGGAATTGGAAACCCAGAAAGAGATGATCACCGGCGGCGGGATCTGGCCTGAACCCCGAGCCTTTGAACCCGGGCGGATCCTCGACAGCCTCTTTTGGTATCGCGACAGCTACGGCAAACTGCAGCAACTCAACAGCTATAACGAGCAGCCACAGCAACGCTACCACAACGAAGACTGGTATAAACCCACCCGCTTTTTTCCGGCCGACAGAACCTTCTGGTCCAGCGCCTATCGCGATCCCTACACGGCTGAAGCCATGGTCACTGCCTCTGTCCCTATCTGGCAGGATCATGAGTTTATCGGTGCCGCCACCGTGGACATCAGCCTTGGCGGCCTTAATCGTTTCTTCAGAGGCGCCCTCAAAGATCTAAGCGGTTATGTGTTTGCCCTCGACTACCGCAATCATCTGCTCGCCTCTCCCTGGGAAGATGAGTTGCTGGACAGCACGCTGGAAAAGCCGCTGAGTCTGGATAATTTTCAACGCCTTGAACGCCTGTTCCCCGAGTTTCAATCTGTTGGTGAAGCACTGCGCAGTGCCGATCAGGTGCTTATTCAGGAGGCCAATCAACATAAGGCCTTCAGCAGTCAACAGCTCAAAAGCCTGATGGGCGAGCGTGATGAAATCGAGGCGGCACTGCTTGCCACCATAATCAACAACTCTGCCAGAGAATGGCCGGCCAATGCCAAGCTGCTGCTGACCCAAGAGCTGACCCGGGATCCCTTGCTCAACGAGCCGGCGCTGGTTTCGGTATTTTTGATGCCCAAGACCTACTGGAAAATAGTGATAGTCACACCGCTGTCATCCCTCAAAGAGGACGCGACATTGATTGCCGGCAAAGTCGGCATCTACCTGGTGGCGATCCAGTTGCTGGCACTGCTGCTGTTATTTCTGGTGCAGCACAGATTGTTTATCAAACCTATCAGCCGCATGGTGGCAGCGCTCAGGGAAAACAATCCTGCCCGGCTGGAGTTGGATGCCAGAGACAGAGAAGATGAACTGGGGATGCTGGCCGGCAGTTTTATCTCCCGCACCCGTCAGTTGGAAACGGCGATGGCCAGCCTGGATGCCAGTAACCTGGCGCTGGAGCAGCAACTGGAGGTGCAACATAACGCCCAACAAATTCTCAAAACACGTACCGAGCAGCTCAATGCATTGATGAATCATTCACAGAACATCATCTACATCAAAGATTTAACCGGGCAATATACGCTGGTCAACGACAAGTATTGCGAAATTACCGCCCACGAACGGGCGCAGTTTATCGGTGCGGATGACAATCAGGTCTTCCCTCTCGGCCTGGCACAAATTTACCAAGCCAACGATCAAAGGGTGATCAGTAACCAAAGCCCCTTCTGCTCCGAAGAACCCATTGCCACCCCTCTGGGGGATGTCCTGTATCAGGTAACCCGCTTCCCCATCCGCGACGAATTTGGCGAACTGTGTGGCATAGGGGCAATTGCATTCGATCTTTCCAGTCACAAACGCCAGGAACAGCAGTTGGGGCAAGCCCTGGAGTTACAGGCCGATATCAATAAACGCAACAGCCGTACCCTGCAACAACAGCAGCAACAGATAGCTCAATTGGAAGGTCAATTACAGCAGGCACAAAGCAAGTCTCAGTTGCTCAGTCTCAGCAGCACCTTGATGAAAGAGCAGGAGCTGCAGCTGCCAAGACTACTTGCCCAGCTGGTTGCTGACTTGTCTGCCGACTTCGATCAGCTCGGCGCGAGCTTGTTTGAAACCGAAAGCACCGAAGTTTTGAATCAATCCAAGGAACTTATTCTGCTTGGCTCCGCCAGATTGCGTCACCTGTTGGCGCTGGTCAATTATCCACAGACAGAGGTCAAGACGCTTCATTTCGATGAATTCGTGATTCACCTGCAGGCTCTGATGGCGCCGCAGTTTGCCGCCGCAAACGTTGAAATGAAATTGGCGATTGCGGACAAGCTGTTGCCTGGTGCCAAACCCTGGCAGCTTTTATTGCTATTCTACCCTTTGCTGAGCAATATCCTGCATCATGCATTTACCCATCAATCTGCCAATGCCCTGATAACTATTAAGGCGGACAAGCTGGACGAGCGCCATCTGGAGGTTACAGTAACAGACAATGGCAGCGGAATAAGTCAGGAGATGCTGGCCCGTATTGAACAGTCCGCTTCACAAAGCGGAACCGGTACTCTGTCACGGTTACAGAGCTATGTGAGGCTGAAACTGCTTGGAGAAATGACCATCAGCTCCCAAGAGGGAGACGGCTGCTGCGTCCGCCTGCTGCTGCCGCTTGAGTCCATTGAGTAGCTTAACCCGGCTCCCCCTGAGGCGAGAGAAGACTCAAGCACTGGACTTATCAAACCTTTGCAAAACTCTTTCAGCTAGACAATTTCACATGGGCCGGGATTTCAACATAACCCAAGTCTAAACAATGAGAAGCAAAGGGCTGCCATTCCATGCCATTGAAAAACATCACTATAATATTAATGAGTTTCACCTCTGAATGACAAAAGCCGCCATAATAGGCGGCTTTCCCGGGGTATGGTTAGAAGCGCTTAGCTGTCAGTCGCTTTCTTTCAGGCTGACATCCACCAGATAGTGACCCTGCAGCCAGTTTCGGCCAATCAACAGTTTATGGGTCATCTTGCTTCTGTCTTTAAGGTTAACCTTGACCGGATACTCTCTTCCCGGCTCGCCAATGTTGAGTTCCACCATATAACGAATTTCACTGCCTTGGGCATTACGGATAAGCGAGGTATTGGTGATCATGGCATGCAGGCGTTGCTTTTCGCCCTTTTCGTTTTCTGTGGTGAAGCTCAGCTGCTTACCGATATTCTTTTCCATATCCTCATCGCCGTTTTCCACTTTCAGATCCGTAGCATGCAGTGAATTTTCCACCGCGCCGGTATCTATACGGGTTTGGAAAATCAGTCCTGATTCCCGCACACTGATGGGAGCGACCGGCCCTATGATGCGCTTTTCAGCCACATCGACCAGAAAGTCATCGGACAGCCAGTTGCGGCCGATAAGCAGTTTATAATCCATGTGGCTGCGGTCTCTGAGATTAACCTTGACCTTACGTTTGTGATCGCCAAACGCGACGTTCAACTCCACCATGTAACGCGTCTCTCGTCCCTGAGAGTTACTGACAGTAGATGTCTTGACGATTTTGGCCTTGAGCTGCTTTTTCTCACCACGTTCGTTTTCTGTGGTAAAGCTGAGCATTTTGCCCACGTTATCCTGCATCTTCTTGGCACTGCCGCCAATGACCTTGAGATCCATCGCATGCATGGAGGTGTTGGCCGCCCCAGTATCGATACGGGCCTCAAAACTGAGCCCGGCTTCGGCGACCGTCATAATTTCAGTCTGACCTATGACTGTTTTTTCCTGGGCAAACACTGATGTCGAAAGCAACATAAAACAAAGACCAAGTTTTTTAAGCATAGGACTATTCCATTCATTTCACTTAACAAGATGAAAATCCGGCTGAAATGCCGGAACTTACAGATAAGACAGATGTTAACGCTTCAGGTTCCCGAGAGCCAGGCTCGGCCCTTGGCCATTTCCGCTCTGGGAAACACGGCCACCGGGCAAGGGAGCATCAGCGCCAAGGTTTGAGCCATGCCCTCGATGGCGGGGCTATCGGTGATCACAGCTATACGGGAAAAGTCCTGCAGATGAAACAGTCCAAGGCAGGCATCATCCCACACCGCTTGCAAAGAGATGCCCTCGAAGTCAGCTCCGTATTCATACCAGAGTTTAATGAGCACATGTTCCCTGAGTTTGGACTCGACCGCCGGCAGCAAAACAGCATCGTAATCATCACCGCTGATCACACCGCTGGCGCGAACTGCCACTGTATTGTCATCAAACCCGGAAAGCAGTGTCAGCATTGAGCGCCTCCACCTGTGTGCGTTATTGAGACAGGAGCTTGGCGATTTCCTGATCAAACAGATTCTTGATCAAACCGGCAAACTCGCTGATAAACAAGGTTTGCTTTGCCGTAGCCTTATGATTGGCCACCTTGGCCAGGATCTCTTCCAAATCGTACACTATGGCATCTATCTCACGGATAACAGTGTTACGCTGGGCAAAGGACAGTTGCGGATTCTGGCCACAGACCATAATAATCTGCGCCGACAGCTGCTCTTCAAACTGTTCCATGACGCTGCTGTCGCCCAAAGATTCCCCTTCGGGAGTCTCAAACAATCCAAGGTGTTCGGTCAGGAATTGTATGAGGTGCATATAGCCGTCTTTGTCTGTAACCATCTTTCTTCCCGCGTGCAACGTCTCAGGCCAACCCATAAGGGGCAAACTTCCGAACGCCGCCAACGCGGCGATCAGAGAGTCACATTATGAAACAAAATCCGCCTTGAGTCTTGCCTCAAATCAAGCCGTCGTTTGTTACTTGTTTAATCTTAGAACAAAAGAGACAGGAACAGCCTTACTGATGCTGGATAGACCGGCAATTTCACGTAATTTTTCAACCCCATCGGTCAAACCAAACTCTTCGGCGTTCACTATGACGGCTTTTTGCGAGGTTACCAAGAGGCTCGACTCACCGAGTCTGGCCACCACCACACCAAAGCGCTTGTTCTGACTCTTGCCATGCAGCGACAACACGCCATCAATCTCAGTGGTCAGCAACTCGCCGGGTTTGAGCTTGTCCAATAGATCCGCAGGCACTTGCGCTGTCAGCGTCAGGCTAGGAAAGTTAGCCACCTCAAACAACATGGTTTGCATCCGCTTGTCGCGGATTTCAATGCCGGTATTAACGCCGTTGAGCGGGATCTCCAACTTGAATTCGCCACTCTCGGCAAGTGTGCCACTCACCTGGTTGAACTCATGTACCTCGGCGATATCACCTTTCTTGACCGACACAAAGCTAACCTTGGAGTCGGCATTGTCCAACTGCCAGTCAGCCGCCAGGGCCAGGTTACTGAAGGCGCCGAGCGCCAGCAAGGGGATCCATTTCTGCATATTCTTGTTCCTTGTAGGGTGTGAATTGAACTGCGCCCGATTTCACCCGGGTAAAAGCAAGCGCTTTTTGTAGATTACTCATTACTAAAGCATATTGTTCACTTCAAGAAAACCTTTGCCGCTATTGAGTGAACTTTTGCTCACGGACCACCACGGCCGCCTGCAACCATTTCTCTCAGCGTCACCAGACTGTCAAGCCAATGAAACAAAACCCTTTTATTCTACAAACGCTAATACAGACCAGCAGCCAAGATTAGGTAACGAGGAAACTATGTCAGAGCAACAAGTGACAGGAACCGTTAAATGGTTCAACGATGAAAAGGGCTTTGGTTTTCTAACCCAGGAAAACGCCGCCGATGTGTTCGTCCACTACCGCGCCATTCAAGGCAGCGGCCGCCGCACCCTGAAAGAGGGTGAGAAGGTCAGCTTCAGCGTGACTGAAGGCCAAAAGGGGCTGCAGGCAGAAAACGTAGTGCGGTTAAAATAGCTGACGGGTAAAAGTAAAGGGACGGCAGATGCCGTCCCTCTTGTTATGCCATAGCGCCATCAAGGTGCAAGGCGATTGATCTCCCATCCGTCATCTGTGCGGCTGTAGAGGAATCTGTCATGCAGCCTGTGCTCACCGCCCTGCCAGAATTCCACACTGGAAGGCACTATGCGGTAGCCGCCCCAAAACTTGGGCAAGGGGACTTCGCCCTTGGCAAACTTGGCCTTCATCTCGGCAAACTTACTCTCAAGTGCCTGACGGGCGCTAAGCTTGCTCGACTGTTTCGAGACCCAGGCCGCTATCTGGCTGTCTTTCGGACGGCTGACAAAGTACTTGAATACCTCTGTAGCAGACAGGGCTTCGGCTACCCCTGTCACGGCCACCTGGCGCTCCAGCGGATGCCAGGGGAACAGTAAACTGACCTTGGCGTTGACGGCAATCTGCTGCGCCTTACGGCTTTCCAGATTGGTAAAGAATACAAAACCCTGCTGATCAAAACGCTTCAGCAAGACTATCCGCTGAAACGGTTGCCCGGTTTCGTCCACTGTGGCCACCACCATGGCGGTAGGGTCCGTCAAAGGTGCATCCTTGGCCTGCGCCATCCAGCGCTCAAACTGCGCCATGGGCTCGGCGGCCAGATCGGCGCGCCTGAGGCCGCCCTGGGTGTATTCGCGGCGAATATCACTCAAATCTGTCATTGTCTATCCTTGTCCCTGAGCCGGGCGCAGTGCCCCAGCGAAACGGAACCCCCAGCCTAGCTAGGGGGGCTCTATACAAGAAGGAAAGCCAACGACAAGCGTTGGCTTAACGTGAAGCTGCTTACTTGACTTTGCCCTGCCCCAGCGCCCAGACATGCAGCATTTCCAGGCCCAGCGTCGCGCCCGCCAGCGCGGTAATGTCGGCGCTATCGTAAGCAGGTGCCACTTCAACCACATCCATACCCACTATGTTGAGGCCCTTGAGACCACGGATAATCTTCAGCGCCTTGTCGCTGGTGAGACCGCCGCATACCGGAGTACCGGTTCCCGGCGCGAAGGCAGGATCCAGGCAATCGATATCGAAAGTCACATACAAAGGCATATCGCCAACCCGCGCCTTGATCTGCGCCACGATTTCATCGGCGGTCATATCATTGGCCATGGCGGCGTCAATCACCTGAAAACCGTGGCCTTCTTTGGTGTATTCGGTGCGGATCCCCACCTGCACAGAATGAGCCGGATCGATTAAGCCTTCGTTGGGGGCATGATAGAACATGGTGCCATGGTCAAACTTGCTGCCCTGACTGTAGGTGTCGGTGTGAGCATCGAAGTGCAGCAGCGCCATCTTGCCAAACTGTTTGTGGTGCGCGCGCAGCAGCGGCAGGGTCACAAAGTGATCGCCACCAAAGCTCAGCAGTGTCTTGCCGGAGGCCAGAACTTTGCTGGCAAAGTTTTCGGTGCGCTCGGTAAAGTCAGCGGCATCACCACAGTTGAATACCAGATCGCCGGCATCCACTATCTTGATATATTCGCTGAGGCTGAAATCCCAAGGCCAACGCTTCTCTTCCCAGGCCAAATTGGTCGAGGCATTGCGGATAGCTCCGGGCCCCATACGGCCACCGCTGCGACCGGTAACGGCCATATCGAAAGGCAAACCTATTACCACCACATCCGCATCGCTTTCTAGCGGTTTGAAATCCAGTGGCTGACGCAAATAACCAAACGCATTTGAATAAAGCGAGTAATCAGGTTTATCTGCTAAAGTGGTCATAAATACTCCAAAACTTGGCTAATGCCGATATTTACATGGACTCAGGGATCAGCACTTCATGGCACATCTGCTGATAGTGACTGAAGCCAACATTATAACCCTGCTCCAGGGACAAAGAGCAACTTCCCAGACATAAATGTTCAGGGTAACCACGGGTGTCCAACTGGGCGTTGAAGCCGATGACATCCCAGCTGCCGGGATTGAGAATGGCCAGCAAACGGGCGAAGATATCTATCGGTTGTGCGGCGAGATCCAGATTGGTCTCGAAGCTGACATAAGAGCTGCTTTCCTGGGGCGTAATATGAATAGTCATATACTCTTTGTCGCGAATGCCGTTGATGGAATAACCAAAGGGCTCAAACAGGAAGTCATCAAACTGGAATCCGGGCAGCATCTCTTCCAGTGCCAGCAATTGGCGAACCCCGGCGCAGCTTTGATTATCGGAGCGCAGATAGTCGGCCGCCTCACCGCGAATGTGATACATCAACAGCTCACTGGTGGCATCACCGCTCTCGGCGCTGAAGGCCTTGTCACTGCAAAACAGGTAATGGTGATGGGAATCCAGATGACCGATACGGTACGCCACACCGGACAATTTCTCTCTCAGTGCCTGTAAGTCCTGCTCAAAAGAGCTGGCCTGCAGGTGCGACAGATATTCGTTTTTGCGCTGAAAAGTCGCAAAGGCTATCGCCTCTTCGCCGAGGGAGTCGATAAAATGCAGGGTCGAGCGCGCCAGTGTGGTGGTACCACAGGTCAACATTAAAAACCTGTCGTCCCAAACAAACAGACTCGACTCGCTGAGCAGATAGGCATCGCAATAATCATTGCTGACGGAAGAGAGGATTTCTGCATTGGCCTTGGCCACCATCTCTTCCCAGAAGGGCTTTCCCAGTGAGCGCAGCGAAGGCGTAGCCGGCGTCACTATCACTTCAATTTTTTTTTCTGAACCTTCAAAAAACATCTTTTATCTCTACTTGTTGCAGGCCCCGAAGGGCCTGCTGAATGCACCGACCTTATGAAAAATCTTCCAGATAGGTATAACCCTTAAGACCCAATTGCAGCTCTTCAAGGATCGAGGTGCGTTCGTCTTCGGCAATATGCTGATTCACCAGCTCTTCGTAGGTGCGCATAAAGGATACGGCATCCAAGTTCACATAGCGCAGCACATCGGCCACAGTGTCACCGGACAGCACAGACTCTATGTTGGCCAGGCCGCTTTCATCGAGACGCACCACAGCCGAGTTGGTATCACCGAACAGGTTGTGCATGTCACCGAGGATCTCCTGATAAGCCCCCACCAGGAAGAAACCGATAAGATACGGGCTCTCGGCACTCCAGGCAGGAACCGGCAGTGTGGTTTCAATCCCCTGCCCGTCCACATACTGATCCACCATGCCGTCCGAGTCACAGGTGATATCCAGCATCACGGCGCGGCGCTCTGGCGCGGTATCCAGCCCGGTCAGCGGCAACACAGGGAACACCTGATCTATACCCCAGGCATCCGGCAGCGATTGGAACAGCGAGAAGTTAACGAAGAACTTATCGGCCAGTTTCTCATTGAGTTCATCAATGATGGGTCTGTGATAACGGTTCTTGTTGTTCATCAAGCCCTGCAGCTCGTGACAGACACGCAGGTTGGTCTGCTCCGCCCAGGCGCGCTCTTCCAGGCTAAGTTGCCCAAGAGCAAACAGAGCGTGAGCTTCGGCCAGATCCGATTGGGTATCGTGGAAAATCTCAATCAGGGCGCGGGAATCGGCGCGGCCGCGGATATCGCTCCAGGACTGCCACATGTTGTGCAGCAGCTGTGGGGCATCCTCTGCCGGTGGCTGGATATTCTCAGGGGAATAGGCCTCGGTACCGATAACATCCGTGATAAGTACGGCGTGGTGCGCCGTCAGGAAGCGGCCGGACTCAGAGATAATCCTCGGCACCGGCTGCTCATACTCGGCGCAGACATCACTCAGAGCGCTGACGATATTGTTGGCGTACTCGCTCAGGCCATAGTTCATAGAGTTGTTGCTTTGGCTGCGGGTACCGTCATAGTCCACCGCCAGGCCGCCGCCCACGTCGAAACAGTTGACCTTGGCACCCAGTTTTCTCAGCTCACAGTAGAAGCGCGCCGCTTCACCCACACCATGGCGAATATCGCGGATATTGGCAATTTGCGAACCCAGGTGAAAGTGCAGCAACTGCAGCGAATCCAGCATGTCGGCACTCTTGAGCTCGCTGACCACCCGCAGCACCTGCGCAGCAGAAAGACCAAACTTGGACTTTTCACCGCCACTGGCCTGCCACTTGCCCTTGCCCTGGAACGCCAGGCGTGCGCGCAGACCCAGACGCGGAGTAACCCCAAGCTCGCGGGATTCCTGCAGCACCATCTTAAGCTCGGACATCTTCTCCAGCACTATGTAGACCTTGTGGCCCAGCTTTTCGCCTATCAGTGCCAGGCGGATATATTCTTTATCCTTGTAGCCGTTACAGACTATGACTGAGCTGGCCTTTTGTGCCATGGCCAGTACCGCCATCAGCTCAGGCTTACTGCCAGCTTCAAGCCCTAGTTGCGGTGCTTCTTTGCTGACCTGGCTGGCGAGGATTTCCTCAACCACCGTCTGCTGCTGGTTCACCTTGATGGGATAAACCAACAGATAGTCCTCGCTGTACTCGTACTTTTGAATCGCCTGATTAAAGGCCTGGCACAGGCTATCGACCCTGTGGTGCAAAATCTGCGGGAAACGGACCAGCACAGGCAGGTTAACACCGGCCTTCACCATATCTTTGGCCAGTTCGTTCAGGCCGATTTTGCTGTCCGGATTCAAAGGATCCGGTGACACTGTCACCTCACCCTGATCGCTGATCCCGTAAAATCCCTGGCTCCAGTATGCGACGTTGTAGCCGACGCGGGCATCGTCAATAGACCAATCACTCATGTTCGTTAGCCTGTTATCAAAAAATGGGTTATGCGGTAACCGTCATCGCTGACGCGACCGCCTGTTCGACAAACGCCGGCAGCGCAAAGCTTGCCTGATGGATAGCCGGCGTGTAATAACGGGTGGTAATACCGGCCCGTTCAAAACGCTCTTCGAGAGTCGCCAGGCTATGCTGACGCGCCTCAAGATCATCGGTTGCCCAGGCAAAGGCCATGCTGCCACCCACATAGGTAGGCACGGCCGCCATATAGAACCGACACTCTTTCACATAAGAGCTCATGCGTCTGACGGTATTTTGCACTTCATCCAGCTGCATAAAAGGCACGCCGTTCTGAGCGACAAAAATCCCATTTTCATTGAGACAACGCTTACAGCCCTCGTAAAAGTCGGAACTGAACAGCACTTCTCCCGGACCAAGGGGATCTGTGCAGTCAGAGATAATCACATCAAATTTTTGCTGTGATTGCCTAACATAATCCATCCCGTCGCTGATCACCAAGTTGACTCTGGGGTCATCATAGGCACCTTGGGAATGGTTTGGAAAATAGCTTTTACACATTTCCACCACGGCGGCATCAATCTCCACCATGGTAATGGATTCAATCTGTTTATGTTTGACCACTTCCCGCAGCATGCCGCCGTCACCGCCGCCTATGATAAGCACCCGCTTGACATCGCCGTGGGCCAGAATAGGCACATGGGTCAACATTTCGTGATAGACAAACTCATCTTTCTCTGTGGTCTGGATGGCGCCATTGAGCGCCATGACCCGTCCCATAGCGGCATTTTCAAAAATGCTCAGGTGCCACTGTTCGGTCTTTTGCTCGAACAGCACCTTTTCCACCTCAAAATACTGCCCGTATGCCGGATGCAGTGTCTCGTAGTAAATATTCTTGGCTTGCATTTAACCTAAAACTCTTGGTGTTGAATGTAAGGGTGGACAAATAACCCGTCCTCGGCGATTCGAAAATGAATGCCGAGTGAATGTATCGTCGTAGATGGACGACGGGCTCAGTTGGGACTATTGGCCTGTTCGCGACCGGAATTGATGCGGATTAACGTGAGATGTTTCAAGCCGGTATTGTCATAGCTGACAATGGTTGAAAACCTGTGTTGTGGCACTTGGCGAACCAGTGCGGCAAATGAATGGCTGTGCATTAGCTAAAACCCTCTTAACCCCGTGTAAATGGTGCTTTGTTCATTTACACGGTTAATGACTCGTGAACCATAATAACCCTGTTACTCACGTTTGCCTGTCAGGACTGAATGTACCTTCAAAACGGCGCAATTAAACCTTGCTGTGCACCATAATGCAAGCACGAATCACAGTTTATCCAAGGCTTTGAAATATAAACTACAGTTGCTATGTTCACCTATGCCATTTAAACGGCTTTTTTTCGATTTATATCAATAGATTGAGCCATGAAAGCCGATTTCATCTGTTCAAGATTTTTTAAATACTCAGGCTCCCTATTTTGATCGCCAGATACCGCTTCGGGCACTGATGTTTGCTTCAATGCCGCTCCCTTGGGGAATTTGAGGGTGAAAACTCACCCTCAAACAAAGTTTTGTTATCGTGAAGCCTGGCGATTCAAGCAAAAATCGCAGCAGCTAAAAACGCCACCCAATTTAGCGAATTAATCAAAGGTCATTTCCGGCACAGACTCGCCACAATGCAGTCTGCCCGCCGTCTTGGCGCGGATCTCCTCAACAGTCACCCCCGGCGCGCGCTCCAGTAGATGAAAACCGCCGTCACGGATCTCCAGCAGTGCCAAGTCCGTCAGCACCCGCTTGATACAGTTAACCCCGGTCAGCGGCAACGTGCAGCGCTCAAGCAACTTGGACTCCCCCTGTTTGCTGCAGTGCATCATGGTACATATGATGTTGGCCGCGCCAGCCACCAGATCCATGGCGCCGCCCATCCCTTTGACCATCTTGCCCGGGATCATCCAACTGGCAATATTGCCCTGTTGATCCACCTCCATCGCCCCCAATACAGTGAGATCCACATGCCCACCCCTTATCATGGCAAAGCTCAGGGCCGAGTCGAAAATCGCCGCGCCTTTGACCGCAGTGACTGTCTCCTTACCGGCATTGATCATGTCGGCATCTATCTTTTCCTCCAGCGGAAACGGACCCATTCCCAACAGACCATTTTCCGAGTGCAGCATCACCTCTATCCCGGGTGGCAGGTAGTTGGCTACCAGAGTGGGAATGCCTATGCCCAGATTGACATAATCACCGTCACGGATCTCTCTGGCGACCCGCATAGCCATCTGTTCGCGACTCAACGCCATAATGCTGTTCTCCTGTTAGCTGGGTCGAAAGGTGCGCTTTTCGATGCGTTTTTCAAACTGTCCCTGCACCAGGCGATCGACAAAAATTCCCGGTGTATGAATTTGTGATGGCGGCAGGCTGCCGGGCTCGACTATCTCTTCGGCCTCTACCACGGTTATCTTGCCCGCCATCGCTGCCAAGGGGTTGAAGTTCATCGCGGTGTGGCGATAGATGCAGTTGCCCTGCCAATCGGCCTTCCAGGCACGAACCAGAGCAAAGTCGGCGACTATGCCGCGCTCCAGCAGATACTCCCGGCCTTCGAAATGTTCACTGGGTTTGCCCTCGGCCACCGGAGTACCGACTCCCGTGGCCGTGTAAAACGCCGGGATCCCGGCGCCGCCGGCGCGGATCCGCTCGGCCAGAGTGCCCTGAGGCACCAGCTCCACCTCCAGCTCACCACTCATCATCAATTGCTCAAACAGGGCATTTTCACCCACGTATGACGCCACCATCTTGCGAATTTGGCGGTTTTGCAGCAAGAGCCCAAGACCGAAGTCGTCGACGCCACAGTTGTTGGACACCAACTCCAGATCACGCACCTCTCTGCGCACCAACTCGGCTATCAAGCCCTCGGGAATGCCACAAAGGCCAAAGCCTCCGGCAATGATCCGCATCTCATGGGTTATCCCCTCCAATGCCTGTTCATGACTGGCAACCCTTTTATCCAACCCGGCCATAGTGATTCTCCTGTGTCAGCCTCTCTTGCCTTATTGCGCGGTCCAGCCACCGTCCAGCACCAGCGTCTGGGCGGTAATATTGCGCGCCGCCGGCGCCATCAAAAACGCTACCGAATGCACGATTTCATCGACGCCGATAAACGCCTTCTTCGGCATGGGGGACAGCATGATGTTGTCGATAACCTCTTGCTCGCTCATGCCGTGCTCCCTTGCCTGAGACGCTATCTGCGCCTCCACCAGCGGTGTTTTCACATAAGCCGGGCAGATAGTGTTGACGGTAATATCCCAGTCGGCGTTTTCCAGTGCCACGACCTTGCTCAGCCCCAGCAAACCGTGTTTGGCGGCCACATAGGCCGACTTGTACCTGGATGCCACCAGTGCATGGATAGAGCCGATATTGATGATGCGGCCAAAGTTACGCTCCCGCATTCCCGGCAGCAATGCCTTGCAAAGCATCGCCGGGCCGGTGAGCATCACCTGTTGCAGCAGTTGCCACTTCTCGGCCGGAAAGGCATCGAGGCGCGCCACATGCTGCAGTCCGGCATTGTTGATGAGCACATCCACTTCAATGTCAGCCAGTTGCTCGGTCAGCGCTTCGATGGCCCGGGGGTCGGCGACATTGAGCCCAAGGCCCAAGCTGTTGCCGCCGGCTTGATTGAGCGTGTTGGCGGCCAGTATCGCCCGCTCAGGGTCAAGATCGCTCAGCAATATCCTGTGGCCAAAGGCCGCCAGCTCAGTGGCAATCGCCAGGCCGATACCGCTGGCCGCGCCGGTGATCAATACGGTTTTAGGGTCTTTCATACAGGCTCCTTAAATTACGCCCTGCGGCGGCGTGACTCAGTCCGCCAGAAATGTACGGATTTCATCACTCTTGCTCTGAATGGAGAACAAGCCATCGAGATGCCCCCAGGGGCCTTTAATTTCACTTATCTCTACCTCTTTACCCAGTTCCTTCAGGGTGGCGGCCATCTGCCTCACTCTCTGGGGGCGCAGCAGCAGATCGCCACTGGCGGGCAGCAACAGGCTCTTGGCCTTTATCTTGGCCAAGGCGAGTTTCAGCTCGCCCCCTTGCCAATCGGCACTGAACAGTTGTGAAGCCCGTACCAGATACAGTACATGGTTGGCATCCTGCAATGCCGCCCTGGCCCCGGCGCGCTGTTGCAAGATCTGGCTGATTTGCGGCAGCGTGCGAATATCCGCCAGCGCGCCTTTGTCGGCCACAGTGAAATCCTTGAAGCTGGCCAGATAAGCCTCCGGCGCCATTGCATCCTGGGTGATATTGAGCAGCGCCGCGGTTAGCCCTGCCACCGGGGGCGTCTTGCCGTAGTAGTCGCCGCCGCGCCAGTTGGGATCCAACCGGATAGGCAGGGCCCATTTTTCCAGCGCCGGTACGCTCCAGGCATCCATGCTGTCGGCGCCGATAACATGAATGAGCCGCTCGACTCTGTCCGGGTAACTCACCGCCCAATCGAGCGCCTGAAATGACCCCATGGAGGCACCCATCACCGCATGGAGTTTTTCAATGCCGAGACTCTCCAGCAGCAAGCGCTGCACCTCGACGAAGTCGTGAATGGTCACCACGGGGAAATCCAATCCCCAGGGTTTGCCGGTTTCAGGGTTGATACTGGCAGGCCCTGTGGTGATGGTATGACCGTCGTGCACATTGGCGTTGACCAGAGTGTCGGCGCTGACAACAAAGAAGCGGTTGGTATCTATCGCCTTGCCCGGCCCTATGATGGCGTCCCAATAGCCACTCTGGGGATCAGACTCGGCGTACTTGCCGGCAGCGTGGGAATTACCGGAAAAGAAATGAGTGATCAGTATGACATTGTCCTTGGCCGCATTGAGACTGCCGTAGCTTTCCCAGCCGACGGTCACACTGGGCAACACTTTGCCCGATAATGTGCGAAACTCAGTGGTGGTAAACGACTTTTTCTCCACCAGCATAGTCTGGGCAGGCGCTTCCAAGGACGAAGCCGCCGTAGCAGAAACGGACTCGGCCGAAGCCGGAGCACTGGCTTGGGCAACCCCAAGCAGCGCCGCAAACATGCAGGATGCAAATAACTTCATATTCACCTCTTAAAACCAAATAAACAGAGCCAGTGCCAGCGCGACACCGATAAGTGGCAGCAGGGTCGTCAGCGCCGCCATCGCCCAATAGGCGCGCTTGTGGGTTTCCTTACAGATGGCGCGAATGGTGGTAACCACATAACCGTTATGGGGCAAGGTATCCAAAGCACCGGAAGAAATGGCCACCACTCGATGCAACTGATCCTGGTTCACCCCCATATCCAGATAATGGGGCGCCACCAAAGGCAAGGCTATCGCCTGGCCGCCACTGGCAGAGCCGGTAAGGCCGGCAATTACGCTCACCGCCACCGCAGCCCCCAACAGCTCATTGCCCGGCATATTGGTCATCACCTCAACCGCGGTGGCAAAGGCAGCCGATGATTTGGCCACGGCGCCAAAGCCGACCACGGCGCTGGTATTGCCTATGGCCACCAAAGCGCCTGTGGTGCCGTCATTGACCGCCCGTCCCAGATGATGAAAATGGCGGAAGTTGATTAACATCAGCGTCAGCACCCCACCGAGCAAGGCAACTATCAGGGCATTTTGTGCCAGGGTATCGTGCAGCCAAAAGGAGATAACCAGCACCACAATGAGAGGGATCACCCCTGTGATGGGATGGGGCAGATCCCGCTCCGGCACTTCAGGATCATCACTGCGCGCCTCGAAACGCTCACCTCTGGCGATGGCTCGGTTAATCATCCACTTGAGCCAGAAATAACCGCTGACCGCCATAAACAGGGCCACCACCAGGCTCACTTCCCAGGCGGCCCAGGGAGAGGTATTGAGGTATTTGATCGGGATCCAGTTTTGGATCTCAGGCGAACCGGCCGAGGTCATGGTAAAAGTCACCGAGCCCAGTGCCAACGCTGCCGGAATAAAACGCCGCGGCAGATTGGCATCCTTGAACAGCCCCAGCGCCATGGGATAGACGGAAAATGCCACAATAAATACGCTGACGCCGCCATAGGTCAACACGGCACAGGCGGCTACCACTGCCAGCACCGCATAGCGGATCCCGAGTTTCCCCACAATAAAATGCGCCACCGCATCGGCCGCGCCGGTATCTTCCATAAACTTGCCAAACAAAGAGCCCAGCAAAAACATAAAGAACCAGGACGCCAGAAAGCCGGAAAAACCGCCCATATAGGCACTGACAAAGTCAGCCCCCGAGGCATCGAATAACGGAATATGGTTGCTCAGCGCAACCAAGGCCGCGCACAGTGGCGCGGCGACAAACAGGTTGACACCTCTGAGTGTCAAAATGATCAGCAGCAGTAAGCCACCGAAGAGTCCCAGCATACTCAACATAAGCCCATCTCTTGTTGTTGGTCGCCCTATTCCGGCGCCGCAAATTTGCAGCGATTGACCAGGCGCCATTGTTAATTTTTTGCAACCAATTTTTGTAACCAAGAGAGTGACAAGCAAAAGCCGGATTGAACATAACACCATAGTGCTATACACAAAATAACCAATAAATTTCAAATTATTAAACAACACTGTACTAAGGTGCTAATTCCCTTCTGCTCCCTTTGCTCTAGAGTAAATGCCGAAGTATTAACAAAAACAAAACAAACAAAACAGCAAAAGGACTTAATCATGAGTCAAGCCAAGATCCCCTACTCTCTGCTGGCACTGGCCATAGCTTCGGCACTGACGCCGATAGCGGCTCAGGCAGAAGAAACCAACAATAAGGGCGAGCTGGAACGTATTGAAGTCACCGCCAGACGCACAGTGGAAAACCTGCAGGAAGTACCGGTCGCCGTCACCTCAGTCAGTGAGGCCGAGCTTAATGAACGCGGTATCACAGTGGTGACCGAAGTGCAGCAGTTCTCCCCCAATACCACGCTGCAGGCGAGTCGGGGAACCAACTCCACCATGACCGCCTTTATTCGCGGCGTGGGCCAGCAGGACCCGCTCTGGGGTTATGAGCCCGGCGTCGGTATCTATGTGGATGATATCTATATCGCCCGCCCACAGGGGGCGGTACTGGATCTGCTGGACGTGCAGCAGATAGAGATACTGCGCGGCCCTCAGGGCACGCTTTACGGCAAGAACACCATAGGCGGTGCGGTCAAGTATGTGACCAAGGTGATGTCCGGCGATCCCCAGCTGAATATTCAGGGCTCCTACGGCAGCTTTAATCAGAAAGATCTCAAGATCACCGGCCAGTATCCGTTGATAGACGAGCAGCTGTATCTGGGCTTTGGCTATGCCAACCTCAACCGCGATGGTTTCGGTGAGTTTTTGACCTCGGCCGAGCCGAACCAGGACAAAGAGAACTACAACAAAGATCTCAGTGCCATGCGACTCACCCTGGAGTATCACCCAACAGACTCACTGTTTTTCCGCCTCGCCTGGGATAAAACAGACGATAAGTCCAACGCCAAGGGGGGCTATCGCCTGCTGCCGAGTCTGCTGACCGATGCCCCGGTACCGGACAGCAAGTTCGACTCCTACACCAGTCTGCCCACCTGGAACGAGGTGGACCTCGAAGGTTGGAGCTTCACCGGCAGCTGGGATATAAACCACTCAACGCAGCTGAAATATATTGCGGCCAGAAGAGAGAGTTACTCACCCACCAACATAGATTTCGACAACACCTCACTGCAAATTTTCGACGTACCGGCCATCTATGACGACGAGCAAACCACCCATGAGCTGCAGCTGCATCACAGCGGCGACAACTACAAACTGGTGTCCGGTCTTTACTACTATGATGCCGAGTCCTGCGGCCAGTTTCAGGCGATTCTCGAAGAGCTTGGAAAGGCGCTCAACGCCCCTGGGCTGACCCGTGAAGTGAGCGGCTGCTCCAACTCCACCAGCAAGGCGGCCTATATTCAGGGCAGCGTAGACTTGAGTGACAGCTGGTCCATGACCCTGGGGCTGAGATACACCCAGGATGAAAAGCAGGCCTATGTCCGCAACGGCCTGATATTTGATACCGTCTATCCCGAATCCGGCTGGGTGCCGGGCTATGTCCGTCCAGAAGGCGACTTGGTGCCCTTGGTATTGGACGACAGCGAAGACTGGTCCAAGCTGACCCCAAGAGTCGGGGTGGAATACCAGTACTCGGATGACATCATGTTCTTTGCCAGTTACGCCCAGGGCTTCAAGTCCGGCACCTTTAATCCCAGGGCCGAAAGCGCCGAGCCGGCGGCAGATCCTGAAACCGTTGACAGCTTCGAGCTGGGGATGAAGAGCGAATGGGGCCGCAACTTAAGGGCCAACCTGACCCTGTTCAGCCTGGATCATAAGGACAGGCAGTATATCTCTGTTTTGTCGGGCGACACGGCCGCCGACCTCAATCAGCGCCTGGGTAACATAGGCTCTTCGGAGGCCCGTGGCGCAGAGCTTGAGATGACCTGGGTGGCCACAGACGCGCTGAACTTTGACCTGGCGGTGGGCTATATCGATGCTGAATTCAGTGAAGTGTTCGATACCGACCCTGCCACAGGTGAAACTTTCGACAAATCGGACAGATTTACCATAGCCAATACCCCGGATCTCACCTTTAACCTGGGTTTCACCTATCGTCTCTATGCCGATATCGGTGAGTTTGTCTTTAACGGCAACTATTACTATCGCGGTGACTATGTGCTGTTTGAGGAAGACAGCCTGCTAACCCAGGACGCCTACGGCCTGTTGAATCTGGGGATCTCCTGGTATAGCAATGACGGCAGCTGGTATGCCGGCCTCTATGGCAAAAACCTCACCGATGAAGAGTATCTTATCGGCGGCTATCAGTTTGTTACCCCGGATCCGAGCGATCCGACAGATGTCAGCAAGTACACCCCAGGACTCGGTGGCGACAACACCCTGATTGGTTATTACGGCGATCCACGCACAGTGACCCTGACGGTAGGCTACCGCTTTTAATCCGTGCCCCGAACAAGGCTTACCCTAGGGTAAGCCTTGTTTTTATTGATACTTTCCCGTATAAAATTTGAAACCCGGAGCCCTTAGGATGAGTCTGGTGAAAGCCATAATTGCCGATGATCACCCGCTGTTTCGCAGCGCCCTCAAGCAAGCCGCCGCCTGCGTATTGGATGAAGCACAGATACGCGAATGCGCCGATCTCGAGGGGTTGTTTGAGCTGCTCGGGCGACACAGTGAAACTGAGCTGGTGTTTCTCGACCTCGGCATTCCAGGAGCCAATGGTTTGCAGGGACTGTCGCAACTGCGCAATCAATACCCGGATGTGTTGATCATCATGGTGTCGGCCGCCGAAGCACCGGCGATTATGCAGCAAGCCATCGCCCTGGGCGCTTCGGCCTATGTGCCCAAGTCCTCGCCGCTGGAGCGGATATCCGAAGCCATCGCCGAGGTGCTCAATGGCGAAACCTGGTTACCGGCGGATCTGGCGCTGGACACTCTGGACGCCGATGACGAGCAGACGGACTTTGCCAGAAATCTGGAAAAACTGACGCCGCAACAATACAAGGTGCTGGCGATGATAGCCGATGGCCTGCTCAATAAGCAGATAGCCTATGAAATGCAGGTGCAGGAAACCACGGTCAAGCAGCATGTATCGGCCATTTTGCGCAAGCTCGGCCTCAACAACCGAACCCAGGCCGGCATCCGCTATAATCAGCTCAGCCGCCCCGAATAACGGTTTCCCCTTTCCCACAAAAAAAGCGCGCCTCAATTGAGCAAACGCTTGATACTGCGCCTGAGCGCCGGCAACTTCAGTGGCTTGTAAAGCAAGGGGAAACCGGCATCACTAACCTGCTCGCGAATGCTTTCGGCCTGATTGGCAGTATTGATAATCACAGGTAATCCGGACAACCCCTGGGAGGCCAACAGCTCAACCCCGGTGAGACCGGCATCCAACTGATAATCGACTATCAAAAGTTGCGGCAAGGGCAAACGCGCTTGCAGTTCAGCCAACTGCTCGGCGCCGGTGGCCTTTTCTATCTCGCAGCCCCAACTGCCCATGACCTGCCCCAGGGCTTCGAGCACGGTTTGATCATTATCCACCAGCCAAACCCGTAACCCGGCAAAATCAGACTCACTCTCCAAAGTCTTGGGTTTGACCGCGGCCACAGCCCCCGGCAGCGACTTGCACTGCAGCAACAAGGTAAACTGAGTACCGGTTCCTACCTGGGAACCCAGTAGCAAGGGGATGTCCAACAGATCGCAGATACGCTTGGTAATCGCCAGCCCAAGCCCCAGCCCTTCGGCGTTACCGCGGCTGCCGAGCTGCTTGAACTCTTCAAATATGGTCAGTTGATCTTCCTTGGCGATACCAATGCCCGTGTCTTCCACTATCAATGACAAGAGTCCGTTTTCAAGATAGGTCTTCAGCCGCACTTCGCCCTGCTCGGTATAACGAATGGCGTTGCTGAGCAGATTACGCAGCACACGTTTGAGCAGCGCCTTGTCGGTATTGAGCAGCACTTCCTGACTCTCGAGATGAAAGCCAATACCTTTTTGCGCCGCAAGCGCCTGATACTCGTGCCTGAGGGGATCTATGATTTGCCGCAATGGAAATTCGCTGACATTCACCTTGAAGGCTCCGGCGTTGAGCTTGGTCAATTCCAGAATACTGCTGAGCAGCTCTTCGGCGCTGCCAAGGGAGCTGCGGATATTGTCGGCCAGGGTTTCCAGCTCACTGCCCCTGGCTTTATCACTCATCAAGGAGCAGAACAGGCTGGCGGCATTGAAGGGTTGCAACAGATCGTGACTGGCGGCGGCAAAAAAGCGGGTCTTGCTCTCGGTTGCCTGCTCGGCCACCCGTTTGGCATTGGACAGTTCACGGTTGGCCTGGGTCAACGCCCGAGTGCGCTGGTTGACCTTTTCTTCCAGCGAGGCATTGACGTGTTCCAGCTGGCGCTGCTGGCTGACAAAGTCGGTCACGTCCGTATAGGTGGTCACAAAGCCGCCACCGGGTAAGGGGTTACCCTGCATCTCATACACCCGGCCATTGCTGTGGGTGCGCTGATACTTATAGGCACTGCCCTGACGCAGATAGTCGAGACGCTTGGCAATTTCCTGCTCGGGATCCTCGCCGCGAAACATGCCTCTGTGGGCGTTGAGTCGAATGATCTCTTCCACCGGCCGACCTATATAGAGCGCCTCATCCGGGTAGAGAAACATATCCTTGTAGCCCTGATTCCAGGCCACCAGCCTCAACTGGGAGTCCACCACACTGATCCCCTGTTGGATATTTTCTATGGTCGATTGCAGCAAGTCGCGATTAAAGCGCAGCACTTCGCGGGCCTCATCGACAAATTCGGCCACCTGCTCCAGCCCCTGATGTTTCTCATCTTTGGCGGCATCGATAATCAGCCTGGCCGAGGCGCCGCCGACCATGGCGGCGAGCTCTCTCTCGACCAACTGCTCGGTTCGCACCGGCGCATCCACTTTCCAGTGATTGGGATCCAGCGGGAACTCGCTGGCTACCAACTGACTGGCCGAGTCGGCTTCGCCGAAGCGTTTCAGCAAGGCCGCCAGATCATGAAAACTCAAACTGGCCTTGGGCACACCTTCCCGTCTGTCATCCCGGCTGATAACAAACTTGCTGCTCTGCAGCCGCTCGGCGAGCCCCGCCGGGCGCAGCACTGGCAGCAAGATATACACCAATAGATTGAGCCCAAGCGACAGCAGCATGGACTGGGTAATATCATCCAGCCCTAGCCCCAGTAGATCCCGCGGCGCCAAAGCCTGCACACCGAATGGGCCATTGTCGAGCCAGGGTTGGTAACCGACTGCGCCTATCACCAGATTCGGTAGCAGCAAGGTATAAAACCACACCAGCGAGCCTGAGGCGATCCCCAGTTGTGCCCCGAGGCAAGAGGCCTGACGCCACCACAAACCTATGATCAGCGCAGGTGCAAACTGCGCCACCAGGGAAAAAGACATCAAACCCACCATGGCCAGAGAGTTGGTATCGGCCAGTATTCTGTGGGTGAAGTAACTCAGTAGCAACAGCGCGAAGATCACCGCCCTTCTGGCCTGCAGCAAGGCGTTTTGGCTGAGGCCGCGACTGCCGGAGGCCAGTGATGAACGCCGCAGAATAAACTGATTGATAAAGTCGTTGGTGATCATGATTGACAGCACTATCGCCGAGACAATCACCATGCTGGTGGCCGCCGAAAAACCGCCGAGAAACACCATCAGGGAAACGACGTGATTCTCTACCGCCATCGGCAAGGCCAGTACGAAGGAGTCCGGCGCCACCTGCTCCTTACCGAACCATAACAGGCCGGCTACCGCGATAGGCAAAATAAACAGATTGATAAGAATGAGATACAGCGGAAACAGCCAGCGCGCCGTACTGAGATGGCCCTCGCCGCCCGGTTCAATAAACTGCATATGAAACTGACGCGGCAAACAGAACATGGCCAACACCCCAAGCAGGGTATGGGTGGCATAGATGTAGCCGGAGTCGACCTCAAAGCTCAAGTGCCCTTCAGCCTTGGCGCTCTGAGCCTGTTGCCAGAGTGCCAGCGGGCTGTCGAACAAACCGAAACAGACAAACAGTCCAACCGAGATAAAGGCAGCCAGCTTCACCAGCGATTCAAACGCCATACTGGCCACCAGCCCCGGATTGTGCTCGCTGGGTCTTGGACGCCGGGCACCAAACAGTACGGCAAACAGCGCCAGCAGCAACATGATATAAAAGGTACTGTCTTGCCAGAATCCGCCGGAGGAAACTTCTTCGCCCGTGAGCATGGCGATACTTTCCGAGGTGGCCGACAGCTGCAACGAAATATAGGGCACTATGGCAATCACGGAAATAAAAGACACCAGCCCGGAGAGGCTGGAAGACTGGCCATAGCGGCTGGCGATAAAGTCGGCCAGGGATGTGAGTTTTTCATCGCGGCAGATTTGCGCCACCCGGCAGTAAAGCCGCCAGCCAAATAGAAACAGGATCAAGGTACCGGCGTAGGTGGGCGCCAGCCACCAACCATGATTGGCAGCCTGGGCCGTGGTACCGAAAAAGGCCCAGGAGGTGCAGTAGACGCCGAGTGTCAGGCTGTAAAACAGCGCCCGAAAGCGTTTAGGTTTATATTTATCCGCCCACCAGGCGATGATAAACAACAGCGCGAGATACAAGAGTGCCAGCAGGCTGACGGACCAGATAGAGAACATAGGCAAAGGTTTTTATTTTCAGCTTAACCAGTTCTGCTGCAAAAAGCAGCGCTAACTTTAGTCTTATTCAAACTTAGGGAAGTCTGACTTCGACAGGCCCCGGCATGCCTTCAGTCAGATGCCTTGAACGCCAATTGCTGTGCAAGCCACGCCCTACAAAAGAGAAGGCCACGAGGACTTATTCGCACATCCCTAACAAAAGGCACGGGCATAGGTGAGCGCAATCCGTTATAATCCGCCGCAGCTGAAACAAAGTTAATCAGGTTCAAAAACAGATGGCAGAAATAGGTCAAAGTTGCACCCTGGAAGTGGTCAAACAGGTTGATTTCGGGGTTTACCTCAACGCTCATGAGTTGGGACAGGTGTTATTACCCAATAAAGTGGTGCCCAAGGGTTGTCAGGTGGGCGACAAGTTGGAGGTGTTCCTCTATCTGGACTCCAACGACCTGCCTATCGCAACCACTAAAAAGCCCCTGGCTCAGGTGGGTGAGTTTGCTTATCTCAAGGTGGTTTCCATTGGTCGGGTCGGTGCCTTCCTCGATTGGGGACTGGAAAAAGATCTGCTGCTGCCCTTCGGTGAGCAGCACAAGCAGGCCGAAGAGGGCCGCAGTTACCTGGTCTATGTTCACCGTAACCGCGCCGACGAACGGATTGTCGCTTCGTCCAAAATCGATAAGTTTGTCGATAAGAGCCCGGCTTGGTATAAAAATGGTCAACAGGTTGACCTTATCATTGCAGGTACCACAGATCTCGGCTACAAGGCGATAGTCAACAACAAGCATTGGGGCGTCATCTATCAAAATGAGGTGTTCCGTAAGCTGAAGTTTGGCCAAAAGCTCAAGGGTTATATCAAGCAGGTGCGTCACGACAACAAACTGGATCTGACCCTGCAAAAGGCTGACCGTCAGGAGTTGGATCAGCAATCACAGCGGATCATGAAGAAGCTGGCCCAGGCCGGCGGTTTCCTGCCCTACAGCGACAAGACCTCGCCCGAAGTGATCTACGCCGAACTTGGCATGAGCAAGAAGGCCTTCAAAAAAGCCATCGGCGGCCTGTTCAAGGCCGGAAAACTGCGCATTGAAGATGACGGTATCCACACCAGTAATTGAACAAAGAACTAACAAAGAATTGAGCAAAAATAACTCGCCTGCCCTATTCAGGACAAGCGCAGCCGAGGAAAACCGCGACATCGGCTCAAGGCTCTGATATAACTCAAAAACACTGAGTAAAATGTCGGTCAGTTGGCCGACATCTGCCTTGAATGGAACTGTCAATTATGTTGCAACTCAATGCCATCGAAGCCAGAGTGATTGGCTGCCTGCTGGAAAAAGAAGTCACCACTCCGGATCTTTATCCCCTGTCTCTCAATTCACTGACCCAAGCCTGTAATCAAAAGACCAGCCGAGATCCCGTGATGGAACTGAGCGAGTCTGAAGTGCAGCAAGCCTTGGACAGCCTGAGTAAAAAACGTCTGCTGAGTGAGCAATCCGGCTTTGGCAGCCGGGTCATTAAGTACCGCCACAGATTCTGCAACACAGAATTTGGCGAGCTGCAGTTTTCCCCGGCCGAGCTGGCGATAGTGTGTTTGTTGCTGCTGCGCGGCGCCCAAACCGCAGGTGAACTCAGAAGCCGGGCTCAGCGGCTGTTTGAATTTGACGGCCTGCCACAAGTGGAGCAAACCCTATTGGCGCTGAAAGACAAAGGCTTTATCCGCCAACTGGCCAGGGAACCTGGAAAACGTGAGATACGCTTTGCCGAGAACTTCACCGAGAATGATGGTGTATCTGAAGGTTCCGGCGGCGCAGATACCACCCAGATTGCCAATCAAGCTAAAGCTCACCATGAAGGTGAGCGCGAAAGAGAGCCAGAAACGGCGAGCCAGAGCCGGATAGCCTTGCTTGAACAAGAACTGGCGACAATGAAGCAAGAGCTGGCTTTACTAAAACATGAATTGGCCGAGCTTAAGGCGCAACTGGCATAATTGACCGTAAAAACGACAGCTACGGCTTGAAATAGTGGCCAGGCGTTGGCCTGCCTGGCCTCATGGTGTTAGGCTGGCGTCTTATCGGCAACCCAGTGCTTGCTCCGGTCGCTGCAAGGACTCCATATTTGGAGCAAAACAAGGAACCACATGACAACTGCAACTCACAGCACTCATCCCGGAGGGCTGAAAAACGCCCTGCAACTCGCGGGATTTGAACTCTATAAACTCATTTTCCACCGCCGTGGCACCCTGGCGATGATAGCTTTCGCCCTGGTGTGGCTGCTGATCCTCGCCTATCCGGTCCGAGGTGCCGCCAGCTTTCTGTTGAACCCGGACTTCAAGCATTTTGTTACCGGTGCCTTCGGTGAAGGCACTCTGGATCAACTATTTGCCTGGCCGGTTGCCGAGCAAGCCGTCTATTGGGTCATCAGTCTCTACCTGTTCCCCATGTTCAGCATTCTTATCTGCGGCGATCAGTTCGCCTCGGACAAAAACCGCGGCACACTGCGCTTCCTCAGCCTGCGTTCGGGCCGCGATGCCCTCTTCTTCGGCCGCTTCCTCGGCATGATGTTGATCCAATTGCTGTTGGTTGCCATCACAGTCATAGCAACCGTATTTTTGGCCATGAGCCGGGATATGGCGTTGGTGCTACCCGCGCTGACTTCCGGCTTGATGATGACACTCAATCTGGTATTGATCCTGCTGCCCTACACCGCCCTGATGGCGCTGTTCTCACTCTGGGCCAGCTCGGCCAGATTAGCCAGTGTTTTTGCGGTGCTTTTCTTTGCCGCCATGATGATAGTAATGGCGGTTATCAATGCTCAGCTGCCCATGCTCTCTTTCATCGGTTATCTGGTGCCCGGAGCACAGATAGATGCCATGCTCAATGCCCAGCCGCTAACGGCACTGTCAAGTGCTTGGTTGCCACTGCTGCAAACCATTGGGTTATTGGCAATAGGCCGCACCATGATGCAGCGAGGTGATCTATGAGTCTGATTAACTGTAAAGGCCTGAGCAAACTCTACGGCAGCAAGCGGGCATTGGATAGCGTCGACTTGCAACTGGAGCCCGGTAGTCCCATCGCCCTGGTCGGCCCAAACGGTGCAGGCAAGACCACATTGATGAGCCTGCTGCTGGGTTATATACGTCCAAGTAGTGGTGAAATCACTGTGATGGGGCAGCGCCCGGGCAGTAGTGAACTTTTGGGACAGATCTCGGCCCTGCCCCAGGACGCCGCCCTGGATCCCGGCTTCAGCCTGCTGACTCAATTCAGCCTGTTTGCCCGCATGCAGGGTATGGGCGCTGAAGCAGCCAAGGCAGAATCCCTGCGGGTGCTGGCTCTGGTAGGCCTTGAGGACGTCGCCAATCAAAAACCCAACTCTCTGAGTCATGGTATGGGGAAACGCGCCGCAATTGCTCAGGCGCTGATAGGCAACCCCAAGCTGGTGTTGCTGGATGAACCCACGGCCGGACTGGATCCCGCCAACGCCCGCAAAATTCGCGAGTTGGTAGAATCCCTGAGCGCAGACACCACCTTTATTATCAGCTCCCACAATCTGGATGAACTGGAAAAACTCTGTGATAGAGTGCTATATCTGGACAAAGGTAAACTGAGCCAGTCGGTCACCATGCAGCAGAGCAGCGCCGAAGCCTATCTGACGCTGCAGATGCAACACTGTGATCAGGAAAAACTGCTGGAGGCACTCTACGCCCTTGAAGGTGTTTACGAGGTCTCGGCCAAGGGCAAACAAAACTACCTTATCCGTTACCAACCGGAGAAGGACACCTTGGATATCGAACTGCTGCAGCTACTCAAGCAAAATGGCTGGCAATATCGCAGCCTTATGCGAGGCCGCACACTGGAAGATACACTGTTCGACGGCGCAGCCTGAATCTGAATCTCAGCCACTCGTCCATACCAGTCGAGCCCTGACACGAAAAAACCTATGCCTTGGCATAGGTTTTTTCTTTCTTCTACAGCAGGTTAGTGTCACGCTTTTACTTTTTTAATCGAACCACCCAGAGTATTTTCACCAACAAAGTCTTGGGAAAGGCACAAGTGCGTTCTTTTTCGTAAGGAGTGGCTTGGGCCTGACAGAAGTCATACCAAGGGCCTGCCAAAATCGGATAAATCAGAGACTCAATTGCGGTTATCGGGATAAATGAAGATATATTTTTTAAAACAGAGTAATAGCTTGAAATAAGTTAATCTTAATTTGAGAGATCACTACAAATTAGAACAAAAGCTCTAGCCAGAGACCACTTGTTGAAGAGATAAAAGACTGAAGAGATAGAAATTGAGCTGGCTTAACTATGAAGACATAAAAAGCCAATACATAAAAATCAAGGCATAAAAAAACCGCGCTTCCTTACACCTGAGAGTGTAGGTTCACGCGGTTTATTACTGTATCGCTCGGGTTACCCCGAAAAGCGATTAGCCGATAACAGAAACGTTTTCAGCTTGAGGACCTTTCTGGCCCTGAGTAACAGTGAAGGATACTTTCTGACCTTCGTCCAGAGTCTTGAAGCCGTCAGAGTTGATGGCGCGGAAGTGTACAAACACGTCTGGACCAGACTCTTGCTCGATGAAACCGAAACCTTTGTCAGAGTTGAACCACTTAACTACACCAGTTACTTGTGACATGATATAAATCCTGTAAATAAAACTATCTTTTAAGCCTTAACGGCGGTGGAGCTGAAAATGCCGGTATTACTTATGTTTACAGGACGAACTGGTCGTATTGAAGACATAAAAATAAGCCCAACTTTCAAGCTAAGTAGACTATAAATCATTCTGGAGATAAGTCAACAAACTTAATTGAGCCCTTGAGGTTTTTTTTACTTAAATTTCGAGTATTTGCCGTAACAAGTTGAAACCTATCTTATAGTTCTACGTCTTATGTATTACGCCGGTAAACCTGAATGTAAAAATCCAGCTCACAACCCAATCCCTCAGCTTGTAGCTGCTGTTTTTGTTCGGCGCTGAGCTTCCAAGCATAGGGAGTCATCTCCAAAAAGTCATTGCAAACCTGCCCGGCCGGTAAAACTAGCGGCCACTGCAATCGCTCATCATGCAGCAGACCAAAACCCGGTAGCTCTGACTTGGTCGGCTCATGCTCTCTTGGCTCACTGTAGATGATCTCTTTCAACTGAAAGTGATGTCTGGGGCCTGGGGATACACAGATAAAAATGCCGCCTGGCCTACACACCCGCGCCAACTCCTTATCTTTTGATGGTGCATAGATACGCAACATGAGCTCAAAAGCAGCATCGGCATAAGGCATGTCGTAGGCGCTGGCCACACAAAAGCGCATCTGGGGATGTGCCTTGGCGGCGTAGCGAATCGCGGTTCTGGAAATATCTAATCCATAGAGTTCGCCACCAACAGCTTGTTGCAAACGCTCGCTGTAGTAGCCTTCACCGCAGCCCAGATCCAAAATCTCGGGTTGTCCCTTGCCATACTCCAGCGCCAGCTCGTTGACCCTGTCGCTGAGAGCCTGATAATAGCCGGCGTTCAAAAAAGCGCGCCTGGCCTGCATCATCTGCTTGTTGTCACCGGGATCGCGGGAGTTTTTCTTCTGCACCGGCAACAGATTGACATAGCCTTCCTTTGCCTGATCAAAACTGTGGTTTTGGCCACAACGCCATTGTTTTCCGTCCTGCACCAACTCGCTGCGGCACAGGGGACAAATATAAGTCATGCATTACTTCCATCAGAATTGGGCTTTGCAGCCCAAGGTGGTTTTACTCTTCGTCGGTCAACTGCCTGACCATGGTATTGAGCTCCGGCGATGACAAGAGTTCATAGCACTCAAGCGCGCGCCTGAGCTTTTCTTCGGTGCCATCATGGTTGGCACTCTGGCGGTAATTGGGACGCTCAAGCGACTGATTATAACATCGCAGCAGCCATTGACGTTTCTGGGATAGACCTGTGAGCAGATGCCAAACTTCGTTGAGCAGGCCTTCAGGCAATTTAGCCCCATGCGCCTGCTGGTATCGTTCCAGCCTGATTCGAGCCTGAGTCACTTCACTGAGTTGCACCGCCAACTTTTCACCACTGGCTTGATAATCCTGAGCTTCAGCCAACGCTGTCTTGGCCAGAATGATCTCTCTTGGCTCCTGTGACAAACGCAAATCCTGCTCCAGGGGCAGCAGCTCGAATCTGCCGGTTTGTAACGAGCAGAGAAATGTCTGCCCCGGCCATAAATCGAGACACACTCCCTGCCTCAGGGCAGCGATGCAACTTGAAGTACTGGTTCCAACTTCAGAGTAGAGTCTAAAGCCCTGACCTGCCGTGCGCGACACTCCATCCTTCCTGACGGATTCCAAGGGTAGCAACTGCTGAGTCAGAAAAGGTTGCAGCCTCAAAATAAACTGCCCCTGCGAAGCCTTGTCTTCTCCTTCAAGCATTACCCACTCAAGCAGCGGCGAGCGCAAGGCCTCCGACAACACAAAATCACTGACACTGTCTGGCAGGCTGAGGCACAACCTGGTCGGCATTGAAAGATTGACTATGGTGGGTGAACTGAAAAACTGACTGTACATCTGCATCCCTTCGGGTAATCCGAACCTCGTTGTCCCTGCCGGCAGGCCGCTTATTGTAACCAGAGGCCATCGATTCACCAAGGGCGGTTTTTAACCGAAATACCAGCGATAATGCCGGCAAAATCCCATTTCCGTAAAAAAATGTTAAGATAAGCTTTTGTCTACAGAGCCAAAGTCATCAGCATGAGTCAAGCCCAACCTCAGCCTTCCATATTCTGGCATGATTATGAAACATAAAACTACAAAGCATTGATTAAAATCAGATTTTTAAAGACAAGCCTTTCTAAAATGTACTCACCAATGTACACAGCACTCATTTACCACTTATATAGACCATTTGTGTCATGGGATTCAGCCCGCCTCCCCCCGATCTTCCTTAACCTTCACTTACAGCTGATCATTGGTAAGTGATGCCAATTGGTAGTGTATTGCGGGGTTAGTAACTGACGCTGTTAGTTGCTATTGGGAGTTAGAAAAACTCTTGCTGCCACCAGGATCGACCACATATCCCCCTTCCACTATCGCATAAGACGGAAATCCATAACGGGGTTCGGTGAACCGATACTCTTTGTAATGCTTACCGTCTTTATAATACTCATAAACGTTGTACTGCTGAGGCCCAGCAATACTCAGCATTTGGCTCTCGGTCATACAAATAGCCAAATGCCGCCAACGTATTGCATCACGTGGTATTTTTTTCCCATAACAAGGGTGATTATTGGTCATGTCTGTGGAAGGTTTTTCTTCCACCGCAGGTTCATATTCCACTTTAGGTGGGACCCGGTATTCAACGTTGGATCCTTGTCGAAGCTCTAACGGCTTGCTGTCAATGCTACATGGCTCTGCTTGGAAAACCCCAGGCTCGCACTCGTACACCTCTGCAAATGCTGCCGAAGAACCCAGGGCCAATATTAGCGCTATCGTTCTCATGCTGCTGTTCCTCCTTGATCTGTTTCAGTCTACACAAGGATTTGCGAGTGCGGCAAGTCAGGCGCCGGGCCCAGTACCCGACCATCCTGAATATAAACGTATGAGCCAACATTGCCGCTGCCGGTTGCCCGGAATGTTTTACCGCTGCGCGTTGTTGCTGTCACTGTGCCATCGGCATTCTCGGCGTTCACCTTGGCTATCTCCCGCGCTGGCAGCAGCTCACGTTTCAGTTGTTTCAGCATTATGCCCCCTGCCTGATTAAACCAGCGTTCTGGCGCACTGTCAGGCCGCTACTGCTCATGCTGGCGCTGATGGTCACGGTATCACACAGCGCCTTATAGACTTCACCGCGCCAGGTAATGCCAATCAGCTGGCCGGGGCGCAGCGGCGGCAAGTCGGCCATCACTGTGGTGTTGATACTGACTCGGCGCTTGGTACCAGAATCGGCAATGGCATTGGTACCTGCCAACCTGGCGGCCTGAGTATCGACAATCAGCATGTTGCTGATATCGTCTGTTGGTTCATCACCGGCGGTACCATTAAGCCGAACTTCTACAGACACCCCCTGTTGTTCCCCGCGCACCCAAGCTGCATTGCATTGCTGGCCCCGTTCTGTTTGCTCGCTGTGATTGAAGATCACCGCATCGTGCAGGTTAACATCAGCAGTTGCTGCCGCCATGCTCCAGGGTGTATAGGTCCAGCGCGGCAGGATCCTGAGTTTGCTGTTATCTTCGTCCGGGTCCACCATGCAGCCAACCAGCCCAGCCAACTCGGCCACGGCCTCAAGCGGCGTTTTACCAGAGATATTGCAAACACCTGCTGGGATCACAAAGTCCGTTACCTGGGGCGCCAGTTCAATGCTCCAGCCGCTGTTGGCCACAATATCGCTCAGGCAACCGGCGAATGACCGGGCCGCTTGGTTGTGGTAACTGATCTCTCGCTTCCATGGCCATGCCAACTGAGAAGCCCTGCCCCTGGCTGCCGAGGTGTAGCTGTTAGAGGCCCAGGCTTCGCTGCTGCTCGGCGCCTCGGCCAGCAAGTAAAACTCATAGCCGTTAATGCCAATACGCAGCACCTCATCAACAGCAAGCAGCGCATCCACTTTGCTTGAAAACTTGATACTGCCAGCGGTCACAAACTGGCTGCGGCTGTCAGTTATGCTGCATTCAGTAATAACCAGCTCGCGGTTATCAGAGAGGCGGTGACAGGTCAGTGTCGGTTGCATTAAATACAGTCTCCGGATCTGTGGTTCAATGGGGACTTTGAGATCAAGCGGTGGCTGAACCGGATTGGCATCTATCAAGCCGCCGCCATCATCCCAATAGCAATGCCGTGGGTTTGGCTTGAACTTCAAGCTGACTGGGCTCTGGTAGTCCTGCCAAGGCTCATTGAAACGGATAGTGATTGGCCCTGGCTCAGGTGGCAGGTAGGCATCAGAGCAAATCCAAACGCCACGATGTGGCCCCCAAGCTATGGCAGGTTCTGCGCCGCGCTGATCTTCATAGCTGTAGGTGATCTCGGTTTCGCCATAGCATTCAATACCAAAGGCCCAAGCAATAGGCTGAGGTAAATAAACACTGCTAAGCGCTTTCCATCCAAGCTGCCAAATGGCTTGCCAGGCGGCAGGGTTTAACCAGCGAATACCGGCGGCCGTCTGCAGCGGTACCGGCAAGCGCCAGGTAACTGCAGTTGAATGCTGCAGAGCATCTTTACTTTGCCAGTTTGCCAGTACCTCAATACCATGCTGCCTGCCTTGGCTCCAGTAAACCTGCAGCCGGTCGGAAATGGTCGTCGGGCTCTGCCAGCTAAGTGCCAGCTGGGCCGTAGTGTGCGGCCCAACCATAGGCAGCTGCAGCTGCTGTTCAGTCTGGTGATTGTGGATCCAGCGAATAGCAATATCGGCGCCAAGAGACGGCTCTGGAATATCCGGCCCGGGATCCGGTGGGATATCACCACCAAACTTTATCTCAACGGGTGAAGTCACATTCTGCCATGGTCGGCTGAATGTGATGGTTACCCCGCCCTTATCGAATTTTGGTGATACCGGCGATTGAAGCTCGATCCATGCTTTGCTGAATCTCATCGGTTATCCTTACACTACTGGAATATTAGCGTCAGTAGCCTCCAGCTTTATGCCGTCAATAACCTCGGCAGCATATTGCTTGTCATCATCCAGTATCATCAGTATCACTGAGTTTGTGTGCTGATATCTTGGAGAAAATATCAGCGTTCTGTCGTGGGAACTGCCAAACACACCGACCCGCAATACCTTGCAGGTATCACGGTCAAGAACCATGTATCTCTCTGCCGCAGCATCGGCGTTAACAATGGTCAGTTTCGACATATTGCGGGGGATAGTCTTATCTAATGAAGCTACAAGCACTTTACTCATACCATGACTCCGCATTAATCCAGTATTGGCAAGCTCCGTTATGTGGGTTGGGGACCAAATAGTGTTCTACCCCATTAATCACTTTGGTGACCGGGAAAATAGCATCGGAATATGCTGGCGATGAACTCACCAATAGCCCAGGTAACTGCCCCCTTACTTGAGGCTGCAACAAACTATCTTTGAATAATACTCCCTCTGAGTCCTTGTATGTGTCGCCGGTACTTGATGCACTATATGCGTCAATGACTATGGCCATTTTCGAGTATATTGGGTTTGGCGAGCCCTCACCATTGTGCGTTGTACTAGGAGATAGCGCTGCTGAAAAAAACAGAGCTATCTCATGATCTTTTCTGGTATCTTCACCTGTGACCTGGCCAAATCTTCCAATAATTGAAGTACTGCTGGCGTAACCAAGCCCAAACTGCCATGAAGAAGTAATGTTGTCTGAATTCTGATGATAAGTAAGAACCCCGAATCCGTTAACATCATTGACGTAAAAGCTGTCAATACTCCCTATGCCGAATGCTGGATGTTCATAGGTACCCTGCGCCATTGTCGGCTTATAGTCTGAGCTGGTCAGGATGTAAAACGAAACGGCAGTGGCAATAACGATCCACTTTGTAGCATAAGACCCACCCCAAGAATAAAGGTAACTGACACCCGGAACAGAAGCCCAATCAGGATTGGACAATGATATTGCCGGAGCTGTTCTTACCTGCATACTTTCATTATTGCGGCCATCCTTAAACCTTGAAGACAACCACATGCAACCACCAGGATAGCCAGGTACAGCGTCAGCAGTTTTGAAAATCATGTAATTATTTGCGGCATCGTCCAAAATGACGCTCCACCCGGCAGGCTGTTTGGTGCCATATCCATCAACCAAGCACTTGCGAAGGATCTCAATCCATTCAGCATAAGTTCTATTTTGCAGCTGAGGTGCGCCGGGATCGTCCCAGCGGTAAACCGTTACTGGTAAAGACATTTGATAAACTCCAAATTAAGGCCAAGTCGGGCTGAGACTTTGATTAAGATTCGGTACCACGGAAGCTGAGCACAGATTTATCATCGGTTATCTGGCTGTGGCCGCTCTGGACTGAGCGAATGGCTTGAACTGGTTTTGATGCAGCATACTGCTGGAATCTGGCCGCTTCACCCGGTTGCCAGCCGCCTCCGAATATTCCCTGAGGCATAACAAAGAACGGTAATCCTGTGGCTTGGTTTATTGGCCTGAACTCCTGATGAATGTCACCAGTGGCCACCTGGCCCCGACCGCGGCCAATGAGCTTGAAAGTTTCCCCTGAGCCGGTAAACACCAGTGCCCAGTCTTCATTTACCGCGCTTTCGTTTACCACTTCGATGGGGTATTCAATCACGTTCAAGCTGCCGTTTGCTGGCGCACCGTCTTGATCCCAGTTGCCGTCCCAGGCGGTCATATCGCGCACTTCACCAATGCGGGATTCCAGCTCACCAAGTTTGAGAATGCTCGATACTGTGGCGCCAAGCTGATAGTCATTTTTCAATTGGCCGGCGAGCAGCAAAGAGTTATCTGATACTCCGGTTACCATGGCCAGCTCGCCAATGGTGTCTGACAGAATGAAAGGCGCGGTGAAGCCAGGGAACGCGCTCTGGATTGTTACCACGCCGGTTTCTTTGTCATGCTCGAAATGCTGATCGTCTACTGTCCAGAGGCTGAGGCCATCGGCATCCGTAATATCAACAAAACGGGCATTCTGGCGCACGTTGAGCGTTTGCCCTGCCTGAGGGTTATTAACAGGCTGAAAGTTGCTGTGCTGAACGCTGACAGTGCCGAACTTGCGGAAAATATCGACCTGCCCACCGCCGGGGATCCTCAGCGGGTTAAGGCCATACATTTCCGGCGGCGGCAAGAGCCGCACACGTTCAGTGAGGTCATAGGTTAGAGTGCTGAGGTTTACCGGCTGATCAAACGTCAGGGTTACCAGGCCGTTGCTGATAGTGCCGTTTACCCCGGCGCCGGTTACCGTTCCGTCATTATTTCCGCTGGCGCTGAGCAGTGAACCGGCAACCGCTTGCACTTGGATATAGAGCGAGTCCAGCAGAGGATCCTGAGAGTTGAGATTAAAGGCACACTCTGTTTCGCCTACCTGGCTGCGGATCAAAAACTGCAGGTCACGGTCACTGTATCCCTGTTCAAATGTGACTATGCCGCCCTCATAGTCAACAATCGCAACTCTGGTGTTAAAGCTGTATAGAGCATTATCTTTCTCTGATGTAATCTTGGCGGCCCATCCGTTTGACTCTTCGTTGGCGTTACCAAAGAAGCTGCCTTCTGCAATTATCGCACCCTGGGGCAGTGGGTCAGCCAGCATGTGTTCTTGATACACATCCGAGCTGATATAGGCACATGACACTTCCGAGCCCAAATCCGGCTTGCGTGTCAGTGTCGCGGCAATTTCACCCGTGCCAACCGTGACCACTGCTTCCTCGTTGCCGTAGATCACGCCGCCGGAAATGAAGCTAATCACCGGCTGATAATCCACGTTCTGGTTTTCACCCTGCAGCACATCAACAGCGGGCCAGCTGTAGCTCTGGGCGCCACTGGCGGCGGTAGTCACTATCTTGCGCACAATGCTGTTATCGCCTGCAGTGATACGGATCCCCGCCTTGGTTTGCTCGGTAACAATCGCAGGCAGCAGTTGCTGCTTGGTTTCCTTCACCGCCAGGCTGTTATCGCCGGAAGCGGCGGGGGCCGTTAGCTTAGTGACACCGTGGAAAATCACATTGTCGGCCGAGTTGGTGAGGCGCAGCTTGGTGCAGTTGGCCTCACCGTTGATCAACCTGTCATGCTCAGGGGTCGCAAAATCTATCGGCGGGTCAAACACTATGTTGCCGATGTTGTTACCCGGGGCATTGGTTTCAGTCACCATGGCGTAATGAGTGCGGCGCGGCCAGTTCTTATCCTCCTGGCCCTCATACTCGGTTGAAATGGCAATGATCTGCCCTACCCTGAGATCTATCCGGCGCACGTATTCTTTGCCGTTCAGCATGTAAATGCTTTCCAAATATTCGCGGCTGAAAGAGTTTTGATTTGGCAGGAACCCGGGCGCCCCGGATCGAAACAGTGAACCGGCAGTAACCGATGACTCAATGGCGTTAACCATTTCCGGCATGCGGCTGGCATCATCCAGGGTTGGCGACTCCACCAGAAACAGATTGACCAGAGGATCCTGAGGGGGCGAAGACCAGAAAACATGCGCCCCGCGCAGTGTTGCCGTGTCCTGGGTGACCAGTGACGGAAACGCTTTGGCGATATCAATGGCGGCCTCTGCGTGATCAACATCGGAAATGGCCCGGAATAATTCATTCAGGATCCCTGACCGAATGGGGTTAAGAGTACGCTGGCCCCCGGCATCTTCGTTCTGGCCAAGCTTTTCGGGTTTGTAAACTATCAGATTGTTCCGATTAATCACGATGCTATGCCTCTGCAGTCAGGAATTTAAGAACGACATTGCTCAGCAGCGAGTCGCCGCCGACTGTTGGGAATAGATCCGCGCCGACAACAGCCGGGCCATCGCGGTTATCCCAGATCACATTCCAGCTGTTGCCATCGAGTTCCAATTCAAACGGGGTGAGGGTCGAATAGTTGTGCTGTTGCAGCGCTTCAAAATCTGCGCGGGTCATTCCCGAGTTTGCGGTGCCGATAATCAAGGGGAACCCGCCAGGCAAAACAAATTGCTCGTATATCAGGGACCCATTCCCGCCGCGCTCAGCCACAGCCTGAACTCGCTGCTGTTCGTTTTGGTTCAACCAGAGCAACTGCTGGTGCTCTGGGATGATGGTGTCAATGCGCTGCATTAGCCCCCCTGGGTCAGTTTTGCTTTCTCGATAGAACGCAGCAGCTCGTCCAACTGATCTTTATTGGTATCCAGTTGTGTACGGCGCCCTTCAACAATCAGAGTCAGCGTTGCGTTATAGCTATTGCCGAAACTGGGCTGACTGGTTGTTTGTTTTGTTTGGGCTTGCTGCTGGGTAGAAGTGGGGTTTGATTGGGTGTCGCGCTGGTTCTGCTGTTGCTGTTGCTGGGCTTTAACTTCCTCAGTGCGATACTTGTAAACTTTGTTCAGCGTCTGCTCGGCGCGGCGCAGTTGATCAAGCAGCTCCCTGTCGCCTGTCTTTTCAGCCTCCGCCAGCTGGCTTTTGATATCGGCCAACTCTTGTTGATAACGGCGCTTCTCAATATCGGCTTGACGACCTTCGTACTCGTCCAGCTCATCCAGCAATGAGCTGAGCGTGTCTGATGCCGAGTCTTTCAGAGCCTCCATTCTCGAACGCGCCTTATCTATTGCGGCAGTGAGCAGATCAAGATCCTGTTCGTTCAATAGCCCCAGGGTCTTGCTTGCATGTTCGGCACTACGCAGCAATTGCATGTTGGCGCTGTCAGTATCGTCTAATGCTTCAACTAACTTCAGCAACTCTACACGCTGCTCGTAGTAGGCCATTTGAGCGGATTTGCTGGCTATGTCCTGCTCATACTGCCAGCGA
>NZ_JAAUHW010000057.1:0-346 GCF_012030025.1 Shewanella sp. Iso12 | reverse complement strand
AATACTTGATTGAAGTTCGAACTCAAGCTCTGAAGAAGAGCACAGCTTTCCAGATTACCAAATATGTCTGGTGACAATAGCATTGTGGTCCCACCTGATCCCATCTCGAACTCAGAAGTGAAACGCAATCGCGCCGATGGTAGTGTGGGGTCTCCCCATGTGAGAGTAGGTCATCGCCAGACGCCCAATTTCTGATTTTTACTTTAGATAAAGTGAAATCAAAGTTGAATTTGCTGATATGGCTCAGTCGGTAGAGCGCATCCTTGGTAAGGATGAGGTCCCCAGTTCGATTCTGGGTATCAGCACCATATTCAGCTGCTAGGCACTAAATAGCAGCAACAAAATT
>NZ_JAAUHW010000056.1:0-371 GCF_012030025.1 Shewanella sp. Iso12 | reverse complement strand
CAACACTTTCCGATAAAGCGACGATTCGTCGACGTCGTTTACCGAGTGATATGGTTCTTTGGCTTATTGTTGGAATGGCGTTTTTCCGCAACGAACCGATTGCCGAAGTCGCACGGCGAATGAATGTCTGTGCCGAGGGGTTGGCTAATGAGGAGCTGTTAGCAAAAAGTGCTTTAACGCAAGCAAGGCAACGCCTCGGCAAAGCAGCCCCAGAATGGTTGTTTAGGCAATGCAGCCATAGGTGGGGGTTAGAGCGTTACCCTGAGGATACTTGGCAAGGTTTGCAAGTCTTTGCTGTGGATGGCGCGCTTTTTAGAACCGCTGACACACCGGAGTTAAGAGACCATTTTGGGTCAGGTAATACATCCAGC
>NZ_JAAUHW010000055.1:0-372 GCF_012030025.1 Shewanella sp. Iso12 | reverse complement strand
AGCGTGACGCCGATTAAAGGTAAATACGAGATAAAGGCCTCTGCAGAAGGAGCCGTGACTCTGACCATGTACGGCGACGTTGGCTGGGACTTTACCGCCAAGAGTATTGCCCGCGACATTGCTGCTGTACCAAAAGTTACCTCTGTCACGGCTTACATTCAGTCTGGCGGTGGCAGTGTGATGGATGGCTTCGCAATTTATAACATTATCGCCCGAATGCCAGTTCAAAAGACCTTATATGTGGAGGCTGTAGCAGCATCCATGGGGTCAGTGATCGCCATGGCATTCGACAAGGTGATCATGCCTGCAAATGCTTTTCTGATGGTCCATTCCAACTGGGGTGGCGCTTGCGGAACTGCTGAAGACTTACGC
>NZ_JAAUHW010000054.1:0-372 GCF_012030025.1 Shewanella sp. Iso12 | reverse complement strand
GGCGCGACGCCGATTAAAGGTAAATACGAGATAAAGGCCTCTGCAGAAGGAGCCGTGACTCTGACCATGTACGGCGAAGTTGGCTGGGACTTTACCGCCAAGAGTATTGCCCGCGACATTGCTGCTGTACCAAAAGTTACCTCTGTCACGGCCTACATTCAGTCTGGCGGTGGCAGTGTGATGGATGGCTTCGCAATTTATAACATTATCGCCCGCATGCCAGTTCCAAAGACCCTATATGTGGAGGCTGTAGCAGCATCCATGGGGTCCGTGATCGCCATGGCATTCGACAAGGTGATCATGCCTGCAAATGCTTTTCTGATGGTCCATTCCAACTGGGGTGGCGCTTGCGGAACTGCCGAAGACTTACGA
>NZ_JAAUHW010000053.1:0-382 GCF_012030025.1 Shewanella sp. Iso12 | reverse complement strand
CAAACTCGCCCGGGGCGAACTCAACACACTGGGCTCAAGCCTCAACAAAAACCAGCGCACGCTCAATCAGCAAAAGGCTGTTCTCGATAAAGCCGGGATCAGCATGGATAAGCTGGCCGAAGCCAGCGAAGATCTGAAACAGCAGCAAGCGGCGGCTGAAAATGCGCTTGAGGGCGTTAATAAAAACCTGGCGCGTCAGAACAGGCTGCTCGATGAAAGTAGCAAAGGCGCAGAGAACTTTGGCGGTTCAATAAAGCAAGCCACGGCATCACTGCTTGCCATGGCTTCGGCTTATATCGGTGTTGATCGCCTCTGGGCTAGTTTGACCGGCATCTTATCGGCAGGTGATAAGGCCAAGGCATTCACTGCCCAAATGACTGCC
>NZ_JAAUHW010000052.1:0-382 GCF_012030025.1 Shewanella sp. Iso12 | reverse complement strand
AAAACTCGCCAGAGGCGAACTCAACACACTGGGATCAAGCCTCAATAAAAACCAGCGCACGCTCAATCAGCAAAAGGCTGTTCTCGATAAAGCCGGGATCAGCATGGATAAGCTGGCCGCAGCCAGCGAAGATCTGAAACAGCAGCAAGCGGCGGCTGAAAATGCGCTTGAGGGCGTTAACAAAAACCTGGCGCGTCAGAACAGGCTGCTCGATGAAAGCAGTAAAGGCGCAGAGGATTTTGGCGGTTCAATAAAGCAAGCCACTGCATCACTGCTGGCCATGGCTTCGGCTTATATCGGTGTTGATCGCCTCTGGGCTAGTTTGACAGGCATCTTATCGGCAGGTGATAAGGCCAAGGCATTCACTGCCCAAATGACTGCA
>NZ_JAAUHW010000051.1:0-386 GCF_012030025.1 Shewanella sp. Iso12 | reverse complement strand
GGCGATTTGCACTCTATTTATGTTCCGGATGAGCGGGATGAAGCTATCCGCGACCTTATCCGCTGCCGGGAAGATGCCATGCTCGATTTGCGCCAGGCACGGCAACGGCTGAAATCCTTTCTGCTGCGTCATGGTCATCCCTGCACAGGTCGGCAAAACTGGACCGAGGCCTATCGACGCCACCTGGCTGATATCAACTTTCCACAAAGTGCGACTAAAATCACCTTTCAGCATTACATTCATATCGTTACCGAGCGCTATGAGCGCTTGCAACGGCTGGAATTGGAACTGCAAAGCCTGGCCGAAAGCTGGCGTTGGTACCCACTGGTGCAACGTCTGACGGTACTGCGTGGAGTACGTTTCTTATCCGCTATGACCCTATTGGC
>NZ_JAAUHW010000050.1:0-412 GCF_012030025.1 Shewanella sp. Iso12 | reverse complement strand
ACCGCGAAAGGACAGGGACAATAAGGACAGCGAAGATGAGTCATCAAGGGAGCGGCATGCGTTTTGGATTCAAGGCGGGCAGTTTGGCAGAGGATAGCCTGTCGGTGCTGTCGTTCAAGCTGGAAGAATCGCTGTCGAGTCCTTATGTGGTAGAGCTTGAGTTGCTGAGTCGCCGGGACGATATCAAGGCGAGCGATTTGGTGGACCAGAGCGGGGTACTGAGTTGGTGGCAGGACGGCGAATGCCAACGAGAACTGCACGGCATAGTAAGCCGCTTTGGCCGCGGCGACAGCGGCCACAGACAGACCCGCTACCGGCTGAGACTGGAGCCGGCCCTGAGCCGCCTGCAACTGCGGCGCAACAGCCGCATCTTCCAGGAAAAGAGCCTGACCGACATCATCGCGGTGCTGTT
>NZ_JAAUHW010000005.1:0-293228 GCF_012030025.1 Shewanella sp. Iso12 | reverse complement strand
CTTACTGTTTTACAACAATATCCAAACCAACCCCCACTCTCCGGGCAATTTCTTGCCCGAACCCGGGCAATTTTTTGCTCGCCGGGCAAGTTCTTGCCCGAAAGCCGCCAAAGGCCAGAGTTCAAGAGCGAACACAAAGGCGGCCAAACGGGGGAATTCTTGTATTACATAACAACATCTTGAACAGCGGCCGCATCTTGGACATTAGTTCTATCTGAACCCGCCGCCATTGGCGCCTTATCCGAGTCAGGAGCGGTTTGGACTGCCGGGTCATTTGTAACGCCAGAAGCCTGAGTGAGCCCCAAACTCTGGGCCAACAAAGTGCGCTTGATCAGCAGGGATTTCAGTTGCCTGTCCAGCAGTGTCAGCTCCTGAGCTGCCCGCTCATTTTGCTGTTGCTTGAGCAGCTCATCGATGAAGTAGGCTCTGGCCAACACGGGGGACAGGCTGCTGGCATACTCGGCCATATCCCGTGACTGACGCTGCAGCGCACTGAGTTTGTTGGCATCAAGCCCCTGCCATTGCTGTAACTCTTTGCTTAAGTTGGCCGCTCGGGTGCGACTGGCGGCAAAACGCTGGAAATACTTGTCCAGCTCCAACAGATAATCTACCTGCTCGGGATAAACATATGGTTCATCATTGGCCAAAGGTGCGGCGGCAAATAGCTGATCTATCTTCTGCCACAGCGGCAATGCCGTTTCAGTCGGCAACTGGGTCACCTGCTCGGGTGGCTTGGGCGCAAATCGCTCCGGCCAGAACTTCTGCCCTATAGTCAGCCCCAAAGGTTCGGCAAAGTGTCCCGCCGTCAATGCCAGCAACAAGAGGATTAGTCCCAGCGACCAACTCAACCCCTTGGAATTAGCCTGCTGCTGAGCACTTGTGGTAACAGCGGGTCGCTTGGCCGGTTGTTTAACGCCATCAATCTTGTCGAAGATTTGAAAGCCGAGCGCATCCAGGTTTGGCATCTGCTTGGGTTGACGCGCCTGCATCAGCTCAAACAGCTGCTGACAGGCATATTCACAACGATACCACTCACGGATATTGCCTTCAGTAGCCTGCATATCCTTGAGCTCCGGCAACAACTTACCTATGGCCCAGTTAAGTATTTCGGCGCACTTTTCCGGGCTGATAGTGCCCATCTCTTTCGAGTGCGCCAACACGGTTAACAGTAACTCCAGCCCGGATGCCAAACCGGCAATGCCGCGGGTCTTGGCTGCAGCTACCGAAAAGTAGCTGGCCGCCAGTAGATCCACCCCATCTGTCATCGCCAGAGTGGCAGCAAGATCATAGACCTTTTCCCAATCCGTCCCACCACTGAAGGGAGATTGGCGCCGGTTGATCTCACTACGCATCTGCTGATAGCGGTTATCTTCCCGAAGCTGAGCCGGTGCTGCGGTCATTCTGAACCATCCGGCATTCACTGTTGTTTGCTGTATCAACTTGGTACACCTCAAATTCCATTAAGTTGAGTCCCACAGGGGAATTGGGCTTCCACGCTGTGGAAGCCCGGCGGCTCAGTAGAGTGTTTTAGGCAACTGATAGTTGCTGAGCAGATTTGAGGTAAAGGGATTACTGTTGTCTGCCGTGTGGATCCGATAGGAGATATCGCCCTTATCCACATTGAACTGATAATCCACACTGGTCGAGCTGGAGCCGGTGATCCTGGCGCTGTCAAGCAGCCTGAAGAATGCCCATGGGCCTTCGTAGCTCAAGGAACGCGGTGACATATTCACTTCGCTTGGCACCAAAGTCAGCTTACTCTCGGCCGTTTCCCGCAAGGTGTTGGGCCATACCAATTCGATGGCGCGACGTGGGCCATGGGTGTATTCCACGTACTGGCCATCGACGTTGATCACACTACGACGCTTGTTGGGGCTCATCTGCAGTGGCTCCAGGGTGAACTGTACGTCCAGGTTGCCCTTGAGGTTGAAGAAGGCAGTCTGGATCTGTTTCGCCTGCTCTATCGCCTGCAAGACCTCTTTACGGATCAGGCCGGTTTCACTGCCTGCCAGTTGGTTGAGCTGATCCATATTTTCTTCCAGGAACATCCGCATCTGCTGATCATAGAAGGTATTCAGCGTGCCTTGCGGGCCGAAGAAACGTTCAAAATCGGCAATCGACACCTGTTTAGTGGCCTTGGGATTGAAGGGATAACGGGATGCCAGATTCTGCTGGAACTCCATATACACTTCGTTGTACCAACGCACCTCAAGATGCTTGATAGCACTCTGCAGCACGACCTTCCAGCTCTCCTTGGCCAACTTGGACACCATGGAGTCCAGCGGCTTGGGCAGGCCATCGGAAATACGTTCCAGCGCGTAAACAGGGTCGGCGTCGTTGAGCTTGAGCCTTTCCTGAGCCGCCTTCAGTGCCGCCTTGCCCACATCCGGGGAGTTTTGGATCCCGCGCAGATAGGCGTGCAGGCGCACCACGGCTTCCATCACTTCATCCAGATAAGCCGGCTTACCGTCCTGGGACTTGAGCATCTGGTTCAGTTCGACAAAGTCACCGTCTATGGTCGAGGCGATACGATACTGAGGCGACTTGAGCAGCGCCTGACGGGCCTGATCATCATCCGGCATATCCGGGAACAGCTGGGTATTGCTGCCCAGCGTTTCCAGCAGGCGCGACAGCGGCTTGTTGCTCATGGCCACATTATCCAGTACCAACACCGCCTGGTTGATGTCTTCGAAATTCTTCAGTTCAAAACCATTCAGCGCCCGGCGCCAGCTGGCGTTATAGTCGGCCAGATATTGGGCCACTATCTTGTTGCGCAGCGCCGTCTTGTCGGCATCGCTGAAGTCTGTGCTGTGAGCCTGGCCGAGTACCCAGCTGTCAATCAACGCCAGCTCGGCAACTGAATCAGATCTCGGGATAAAGAAGCGCTCAAAACCTTGTTTGGTGAGTATTTTCGGGATCTTGAAGATCTCAGGATCCTGCGCAGCTATCTGGGAGTCAAACACCAATTCATTGGCCGGTCCAACGGTCAAACGCAGATCCAGCGGTGCCCCCAACTGAGATACGGAAGAGGACTTGAGGTATCTGTATACCCGCTGTTCTATCGGCAGCAGACTCAGCTCATTCTGGGCCTGGGCCACCATGGTATCGAATGGCTTGAGCACAGTCTCGGCGTCCGGATTAGACTCCAGCCGTGCATGCTGCAAGTCTGTATGCAACAAGGCGTAATCCAGATGCTCCATCAGTTGGGTCTGCAGTTCACGATTGCCTTCATAGGCCTTCTGCCAAACATCGGCAAAGTATTCGCGAACAAAGCTGTCGCGGCGGCCACTCTTATCAGCCAGCATTCTGAATACCCGCAATACCGCCAGCTTTTCATCACTGCCTTCTGGCGCATCGGCCAGATCCCGCGCCACTTGCCGGAGCAGTATCGGCAGATAACGATAGGACAGCAGGTTCAGATAGGTCTCTTCCACCTTGGGTCCTATGGTGTGCCCCTGGTAGAGGCCGAGATCTGAGATTAACCTCGGCTTGTCACGGAAGAAACCAAACTCCAGGGTAGCCGCCCGAATGGTGTTCAGTGGCGGGATCACGTTGCGGGCCAGCGGATCAAAGTTGGTGTTATCGATAAGCTCGTTGTATTCATTTACCTTACTCAGCACGGCATCCGCCTGAGCGCTGTTGAGCAGGTAGTATCTGTGCCAGCTGCCAATCAAGAGCACAGAGGCGATGGAGCAGGCCACAAAGGACAGCGCCATGATGCGGCGTTTTTGCTTGGCCACCTTGAAGTTGTCCGAAGCCAGACCCGCTTCCGGATATATGATGCGGGTAAAAAGCGAACGGGTGAAATAGGGAGTAGAGTTTTCACTGCGCTGGGCACTGTTGACCGACTCACTCAGGCCATAACGGCGGGAAGCGCCATCCACATAGGCATCTGTCGGCACCCCTTGCTGGTAAACAGAGGTCATATAAACCCCGCGCACCAGTGCCGAGGTCGAGAACTGATCGCTTGCCAACGCATCGACGAAAAACTCACGCAGCACCTTGTGGGCACCGGCAATCTGACGTGAGAAGCTGTAGATGGCCGAGCGTTCTTCCTTGTCGCGGCACTGCAGCAGCGCCCTTGGCAGGCCGGCATTGATGCGCTGAATAAAGTCTTGCCAATCCTGATCGAACTCATTGAGCCAGCTGTCGAGATCGTTGACCGAATTCAGGGAGAAGGTGAAACCGAGGATCTCATCCCGCTGCGCCTGGGTGAAATGGCGGAAGAAGGGCTCGAATCCCAGCAGCAGATCCAGTTTGGTCAGGGTGATATACACGGGCAGACGAGTTGACAGGGTTTCCATCAGCTCGCGCAATCTGGCACGCAACAAGTGGGCGTAGGCCTTGCGTTCGGCCACAGGATCGCTGACCAGGCTGGCCATATCCAGCGCCAACACCACGCCGTTCAGGGGGCGGCGACTGCGGGTGCGCTCCAGCCACTCGACAAAGTGCAACCACAGGCGGCGCTCTGTCTCGCCATCCGGGCTGGTTACCGAAGGCTTCTGGGTCAACAGCTCACCGTCCGGGTCAATCAGTACGGCATCGTCACCTATCCACCAGTCAAAAGAGAAAGGGTTTTCAGACTTCTTCCCCGAGGCGCGCATAACGGAAGAGAAAACAAACTTCTGCCCGGAGCGGTTAATCAGGCTGGTCTTACCGGCGTTTTCCACCCCAAGCACCAGGAACCAAGGCAAGGCGTACAGGTAATTACGGGTGTTGAGGCTTTCTTTCATGCCCACCATCACCTCGTTGAGTTCCTGCTCCTGGCGTTCCACCAGGATCTTCACCGGGTCTTCCTTGAGCTGCTGCTCTCTTACCTTCAAGGCACCGATACGCAGCAGACGACGCCACTGCACCCAGCCCCAAATAGTAAAGCAGGACAGGGAGAAGATGGTGCTGGCTATAATTCGGGCCGTTGTCGATGCCAACGGTTTCTCACCGTCCAGCTCCAGCCAGGGGCCCGCCCACCAAATCGCCACATTGACCAGAACGAAGATAGCCACCAGCAAAATGGGCAGCGCCGACTTCAGTTCCGGCAGCAGTTTCCTCAAAAAGGATTTGATCATCGACCACATATACATTTCCCTGTACCTAACTCAGATTGACTTTTTGTTGTAAACGAGACATCAGACCCGGCTCCCAATCCGCCAGACTGGTGTCCGTGGCCTGGCCAAGCAGCACTTGGTACTCCACCTCTGCCATAGCCCCTAACTGGTGTTTGTCTTTCAAGTCGGCCCCCAGCAGCCGCAGATAGAACTTGTCCCTCGGCTCAGTGGCCTTGTGCAGTTTTTCGTTGAGCGCCGCAAATGCCAGCGACAACCCGCCACTGGCGGCCAGTTCCCAAATTTCCTGCTCGTAACTGTTGCCTTCGGCCGAGCCTGAACCCTGCTGTTCGCTGCCGTTGAGCCAACTGCGGGTTTCTTTGGAAACAAAAGGCACGCCGCCTTTGAACGACATATCCAAAAGTGCAGGCAGACGTTCAACAAAGGCCGCCGTCTCCTCCAGAATCGCCTGAGCCCAGGCCGGCTGCCCCAAGGTCTGTGCCAATTGGGCACTGAGACAGTGACCGTCAATCCAGAAAGGACTCAGGCTAAGGCTCTGCTCTATGCGTCTGAGCAGCGCCAAATCCGGACTCTTGGCCAACTGGCTGCGATACTCGGCCACTCTGTCGGCAGAGATCGGCATCAGGCTGGTTTCGCCCTTGGCATTGGCATTTTCCGGCGCCGAGGTCACACTGAACCAGATGGCAAAGCGTCTGAGCCTGAGGCCAAGCGCCATGCCAGCCGGATTCTCGGCGATAAAGTCTGCCACCTTGAGCAGAGCTTGCTTGGTCGCCTTGTCACTGCTGTTGTCTATCTCCAGCCTGGGCATATCCCTGCTTTCACTGCTACTGCGGCTTTCACCGGCGCTGGATTCCTGCGCGGGTTTGGGCTTGTTGGCAGGCTCACTGCTGAAACGGCGCTTGAGCTTGGCCTCCAGGGCCTGCAGTTCATCCACAGGCAGCTCTTTGGCGGCCGCGGTATCACACAGAGCCTTGAGAGACTGCAGCAATACCGACTTGGTGTCGGGATCGCAAAAATCGGTATCCAGCCCTTCGGCCGCTTTCAGGGTTCGCTGCACTATTTGGGCGAAAAACTTGCGCCTGGGCAACACGCCTCTGGGGCCCGGCGCCGGATGGCAAGTCTCCCAGAAGGAGGCCATAAAACGCTCCAGCAGTGCCAGCGAGCAGGAGAAACGCTCCAAACTGCACTGATGCTGCAGGCACTGCAGCAAATAGGTGAGCAGTTTCAAATCCTTGCTCTTGGTTTCCAGCAACTTTAAGGCCGCACTCTCCACCTCGTGCCATTGCACTTCGGAATGTGAAAGCGACCCCACCTTCATCATCTGGCCTTCCACATAGTCAAACAGCACATCATCGCTGAGGCGCTCTCCTATGGGATTGGCCTCACTGACGGGGCGGCTGACTTTATCCAGGTATTGATTCAGATCCATCTATCACCACCTGCAAGATTGACGCAGTGGCTTGAGCGCACTGCCAAGTTCTCGGGTATCAAACTGCAAACCGTCTATCGCCTTGTTGGCCGAACGCAGGCGCACATCGTCGCCGCGGATCAGGGCTTTCATCACCTGAATGGCCGGCAGGCCGCGGCCGGTACGGAAGATATAGCCGGTATCATCACTGAGCCAGCGCTGCGACTGCTGCTCGACGCCGTTGATCTGCAGCCCTACCTGGGCCCAGCCATCTTCCAGCGCAGTGGGTAACATCAGCTCGACCCGGCTGATATCGTCGATGCAGCTGAGCATAAGTACCGGACGCGGTGGCAAGGCGCCTATGGCGGGCGCGGTCAACCAGAGATCTTCTACGGCATCCGCTTGATGCCCGGCAATAAAGGCCATGCCCTGTTGACGATTTTTCTCGGACGCCATGGCGACCTGAAACGCCTCGGGATAAGGGCTGCTGTCAGTGGTTTGTTGCGGCACCACGGTTGTCACCGGAGTGTTGAACAGCTCATCGAAACAAGCCAGTCGATCCAGTCTGGAGGGGATTTGGGTACAAGCCTCTGCCTTGGCCACTGTGTCGTCCGAGGCCTGAGCCGAAGCGGCCAGCCCCCACAGGCATAAAAATATAACGCCTTGAATCCTTGACATTATTCGTTAATCTCCAACTTCTGGCATTTGTGGGAAAAGGTGCGTTTCGGCATTCCCAGACTGACAGCCGCCTTGGCTCTGTCACCGTTGCAGGCCTTCAATCTGGCGCTGATCACCGCCCGCTCAAACTGAGCTACCGCCAGCCTGAGATCGGAAATGGCCTCAAACTCCTGCCCCTCTTCGCTGGGTAATTGCGGCTTGGGCATTTCCGAATCCGTTGCCGGCAAAGACGCAGTATCTATCTCGACACCGTCGGCGGTGAGGGCGCAGGCATAATCCAGCATATTGCGCAGCTCGCGGACATTGCCCGGGTAGCCGTGGTTCTTCAGCCGATTGAGGGCGCTGAAGCGGATGCCGGGGATCTGTCGCTGCTGACTCTGATTGAACAGTGCAATAAAGTGCGCCGCCAAATCGGGGATATCCTCGAGCCGCTCCCTGAGCGCCGGTACCTGCAGTGGAAACTGGCACAAGCGGTAGAAGAGATCGCGACGGAACTCGCCACTGTGGATCTGCTCCTTGAGGTTCACATGGGTAGCGGCCACCAAGCGAAAATCGGCGTAGATTTCCTTGTTGCCTCCCAGTGCCCGGTAGTGCCCAGTTTCCAGTACCCGCAGTAACTTGGACTGCAGATTCAAAGGCATATCACCGATTTCATCTAAAAACAGCGTGCCCTGGTGCGCCTGGGCTATCAGCCCCTGCTTATCCTTGTCGGCACCGGAAAAGGCCCCCTTGGCATAACCGAACAGCTCGGACTCCAGCAGGTTTTCCGGTATTGCGGCGCAGTTGATCGCCACAAAAGGTTTGCCGCTGCGCTCGGAAAAGTCGTGTATCGCCCGGGCCACCAGTTCTTTGCCCGTCCCCGTTTCGCCCTGCACCAACACAGACAACTGCGAGGCCGCGCCACGCACTATCTCCTGCCTGAGCTGACTCATGGCCTGACTGTCGCCCACCAGGTTCTTACCAAGTTGTTGCATGGCATCATGTTGTTGCTGCTGGCGACGCAGTTCATCGAGCGAGCTCGACAGCTGAGACTGATCTGAATTCTGCCGCAACAGCTTATCCAGCAACTGCCAGTGGCGCATAAAGACGGCGGCATATTGCTGCCAGTCCTGACGGACAAGCAGACCACTACCCTGTTGCTCGGCCAGACGCAGACAGAGGATAGCCCGCACATGACCCTCATGGCTCAGCGGGAAAAGCAGCAGTGCCTGCTCTTTGCCGACCCGATCGCACAGGCTGACAAAACCGCTGTGCTCCTGCCAGTAGGCGAGCCGGGCCTTGTTCAGCAGCATGGCTTCGCCTGTCTGCAACACATGGGCAAACGGATGACGAAAGTCGGTAACCGCCAAACAAAGCGCCTGCAATGAGATCCCTTCACACAGGCCAAGGCAGGACAGTGGCTTGAGTTCCCGACCATCGAAGCCCGGCGCCAGAAACAGATGGTTATCCAGCCCCAGCTCCAATGCCAAAGTATCGAGAAACTGCTGCAACAGCCCATCAAACTGCTGGCATTCCAGCAATTTTGCCGCCTGTTCCAACCACTGCTCAGTCACCACTATCGCGCCTCTCCGAAGAACTCACCGTCACGGCAGCCCAGATGGATCTCACTGACTTCCTCTTTGGCCGCCAGCTTGTTGAGCAGCGACAGCGATAAGGGCGGCAGTACCTGGCCGTCTATGATGGCTTCCAGCATCCGGGCGCCGTTTTCACTGCGGGTCGCGCGGCGCATGATTTCATCCACCAGAGCCTCGTCACAATGCACCTTGGCCTTGTAACGCTCCAGCAAACGCTGCTCCAGCGATGCCAGCTTGTAGTGAATGATCTCCTTGAGCACCTCTTCACCCAGCGGCAGATAAGGCACTATCTCCATTCGCGCCAGCAGCGCAGGCTTGAAGAAGGCCGCCAGCTCAGGGTAAAGCTTGTCGTCCAGCAGCTCTGGCTGGGCGCTGTAGTCCACTATCGTCTGATAGCCCAGGTTGGAGGTCAGGAAAAACAGCACATTCTGGCAGTCAATCAACCGGCCTTCGCCATCGGCCAATTCGCCCTTGTCGAACGCCTGATAAAAGAGGTTCAGCACATCCGGATGCGCCTTTTCCACCTCATCAAGCAGCACTATGGAGTAAGGCATCTTGCGGATGGACTCGGTCAGAATACCGCCCTCACCGAAACCAACATACCCGGGAGGCGAGCCTATCAGCCGGGAAACCGTGTGCTTCTCCTGATATTCGGACATATTGATAGTGGTCAGGAATTGCTTGCCGCCATACAGCTGCTCGGCAATCTGTACCACGGTTTCTGTCTTGCCGACGCCACTTGGGCCCACCAGCAGGAAGGCGCCCTTGGGACGTCCGGCGCGGCGCAGGTCTGCCCGGGCGGTGAGCATATTCTTGTGCAGGCGAGCAATGGCCACATCCTGCCCTTTGAGGCTATGCCCCAAGAGCTCAGGCAGATGGGTTATCTTGTGCAGCTCATCGCCACTCATTTGCGATACCGGCACGCCGGTCCAGTCGGAGATGACTGCCGCTATCTGGGCCTCATCCACCTGAGGGTAAATAAGGCGTTGATCGCCACTGATGGCTTCGAGTGATTCTTCGGCCTGTTGCAGCTCTAGCCGCAGCCCTTCGAGCTCGGCTTCATCGTCACAATCAAGAATGGCGCGTCTCAGGGCCACTACTTGAGTGACTCCCGCCTGTTGCTGCTGCCACAGGGATTCCAGCTCGGCATACTCATTGTCGGCTTCTTCCTGGGCTTGGTGCAGATGATTCAGGCGTTCTTCATCAACCGGATGACCGAGTTTTTTCTGGCGCTCCAGCAGTTCGGTTTCCATATGGCGCTGATGGCGCAAGTTATCCAATGCCGCCAAACGCTTGGGGGTACTACTGAGGTTAATGGCGATACGGGCACAGGCGGTATCCAGCACATCGATGGCCTTATCGGGCAACTGACGGCCGGAGATATAGCGCGCCGACAGATAAGCCGCCGAGCGCAGGGCGCAGTCCTGGATCAATACATTGTGGGAAGACTCATAGACCCCATGCAGGCCACGGAGAATATTCACCGCCTGCTCAACACTGGGCTCATCGAGTTTCACCAGTTGGAAACGGCGGCTCAGCGCCGGGTCTTTCTCGAAATACTTCTTGTACTCTTTCCAGGTGGTGGCGCCTATGGTGCGCAGCTCACCACGGGCCAGAGCCGGTTTGAGCAGGTTGGCCGCATCACCGCCGCCTTCCTGGTTACCGGCGCCTATCATGGTATGGGCTTCATCGATAAAGAGTATGATGGGTTCGGCCGACTGTTTGACCTCTTCAATAATCGACTTCAGGCGCTTTTCAAACTCGCCCTTGACCGCGGCGCCGGCCTGCAACAGACCAAGATCCAGCGACAACAGCTGCACCCCCTTGAGCGCATCCGGCACCCGGCCGTCACAAATACGCAGCGCCAAACCTTCCACCACGGCACTCTTGCCCACACCGGCATCACCAACCACTATCGGGTTGTTCTTACGGCGGCGGCTTAAGATGTCGATCATCAGGTTGATCTCATCATCCCGGCACAATACAGGATCCAGCTCGCCTTTGCGGGCCAACTCGGTAAAGTTGCTGGTGTATTTGGCCAGTGACGATTGGGCCTCATTCAGTACCGGCGCGCCGCGCTCGGCCTTGACCGTTTGCGATTCGGATGAAGCCTGGGTCAGGGTATTGAATTCCCGTCTCAGGGTTTCGCGATTGATGCTGCCAAGCAAAGTGGCGAGATCCCTTGGCAGGTAGCGCTCGGCCTGCATCAGTGCGGCGGCGAAGATGGCGCCGGATCTCAGTTCCGTCTGGCCAAGTTCAGTGCTTGAAAGCAGCCAGGCATCCTGCAGCAGCTCGACCAGCAGCGGTGAAAATGCCGGATAGGTTTCCAGGCTCTCTTCCCTTGGCAGGGTTTCACCGGCAATTTGCCTTACCTGCTCGGCATCGACTTCGGCGGCCTTGAGCAGCAGACGCACATCACCCAACGGATTGTCCAGCAGACAAGTCAGCAGGTGCATAAAGGTCACTTCCGGGTTCTGACGGGCAATACAGAGTGATGCCGCCTCTTCCATGGCGAGTTTGGTCACGGCATTGAGCTTGCCGATCAAGGTAGTGAGTTCAATTCGGATCATCACAGCTTCCTCAATTCAGGATCTGATACAGTTGCTTGAGCACGCCCGAGGACTTGTTCGCCAGCGACAGGGAATAAAACAGAAAGACTATGGTCAGCATCAGGCCGAAACCGGCAAAGACTGTCCAAATAGGCATCTGGCGCCCAAGGCGATAACGGGTGTTGACCACATGCTCTGTGGCCCCGGTCAGCAGTTCCGGTTCTTCTTCCCGGAGGTGGCGCAGGGTTTCATAGAGGCGATTGACTATCTTGTCGAACTCCTCACGGCCGTTGGCCACCACCTTGTAGCGCCCTTCGAAACCCAGGCAGAAACACAGGTAGATAAACTCCAGCAGTTCACGATATTTGCTCGGTTCGGTTTCCAGACGCTGCAGGATGCCAAACACCTTCTCACCGCCCCAGGTTTCATTGTGAAAACGGGTCAGCAGTGAATGTTCGGCCCAGGCACTGTCGGCGCCCCAGGGGGTATTCATCACGGCTTCATCGATAAAGGAACAAAGCACATAGCGATAGGCCAGCACTTCGGCGCGATCATAGCCCGCCTCGGTGAGCTCGGCCTCGATGGCCATGATGTCATCCACAGTGTTGTGATAGAGCTTTTCCACATCATCCAAGATGGCCAGCTTGCGTACCCGCAACACCATGCCGATAAGAGGGGATGCCGCATCGATAAGTGCATTGAGGCTGTCACCACGCAGTTGAAACCAATACTCTTTATCGGCATTCATGTTCTGCGCTTCGTCATAGAGCAGCTCTTCGACCTGCTCAGGCGATATAGGCTGTTTTTCTGCTTTGATATCCATTTCTTAGCTCCTGATAGCCCAGAATTGCAGTTCGAGTTCCGGGAAGTCCCCCGCCACGTGGAAGGCAAAACCACTGGAATTCACCAGCATCTCCCAGGCCCGGCTGGAACGCTCCAGCTGGAAGTAGGTGTAACCCGCGTGGTAAGGCAACTGCCTTGGGGCCACCGGCAGCGGAGACAGAGGCACACCCGGCAGCTGTAGCGAAATGAGCTCGCGGATCTTCTCCACCGAGGCGATCTTGGTCTGCTGGATAAACAGTTTCTTGAGTTCATCCAGCGGCATTCTGGCGCGCACTGCCAGAATGAAGTCGGCCTGTTTCAACAGATCCGGATCCTGCACCGGCGCCACCATGAGGCCATACTTGCGTTTGTGCAGCTGCAGCGATACTGCCTTGGGCTCAAGCACTATGCTGAGAGACTGGCGCAGAGTCGACATCACCTGAGTGAAGGCCGATACCGGCATATCGTGGTCATAGGCGGCAAACGCCGGTGCCATGCGGCTGTCATCGGTAAAGGTGAACAGCTCGCCACAAACACTGACCAGAGCCTGATACAGGGTTTCCGGATGCAGGGTTCGCGACAGTGACTGATGCTGCAACACAGGCTGCATGCGGTTGAGAGATTGCAGCAACATGAAATCGGCCACATCTGCCACCCCGCCTTGGCTCGGCGAGCCCAGGCGCTGGGCGATATTGCGGGCCCGCTCGCGCATCAGACCGGCCATCTCTCCGAGGAAACGGTGCAAAATCGGCACGGCGCTGACATTGTAATGGCAGGGAATAAAGTTGGGATCCAGCACCACACTGCCGTCGGGACGCTTTTCCAGAATGCGGGCGATGGCCAGCGAGCTGTAGGCGCTGCGATCTTCCTTCTCCAGCATCAATCTGAGCCTGACCGGGCTGACATCAATGGCGGTAAAGTCGCCCTGATGGGTGTGAATGTCCCGCACCTCGTGACGCCGATTGAGATAACGTCCGGCGCCCTGCTCGTCCTGGGCCACTTCGGTAATTGAATCACTGCGCAGCGACAGCGCCAGGTAAACAATCTGGTTGGCCAGTGAGCTGTCGGCCACTTCCAGTGCGTCCGGCAGCACATCCTCCTGAGGGATGTTGAACACAGTGCCGTCCGGCATTACGCCACGGGCACGCTGAATCGCAATGCGACCAAAGCTGAGATACTCGGGGTTGAGTTCAAGCTCGGTGATCCCATAGAGGTAACCGCTGACCGCATTGAGCCTGGCGTCAGTGAGGTATTCCTGATAACGCTGCTGCTGTTGGAAGTGCTGAGGCTTGATAAACAGCCCTTCACTCCATATCACTCTGTTTCTTGAAGACATTGTTATTCCACTTTATCCAGTACTATGTCCTGCTCACTGAAAAACATCAGCAGGTGATATTCACGGCCCATGGGTTTGATCTTGACGACCTTCTTCCATTGGGCGACCTCGGGATCACTGAAATGCGCCATGATGCCTATGTATCTGGTGTCCTCATCGACAGCGAAATGGTCGATAAACTTGAACTGTCCCGGCAGCAGGGTGTAGTCACTGTGGTCGATATAATTGGAGCCGAGCGCCTCTTTATAATCCGCCTTAAGCGAGTCAAAGTCGGCGGCCAGAAACTTGGAGTCATCTTCCAGCTCGTACACCACCAGCTCCAGCGGCGTGGCATCGCCGGCCGCATTGGGGTTGACCTTATCGAGCGCATACATGCTGTAGGTCAGTTGTGTCGGCAGGTCTTTGGCCTCTCCCACTGGAATGGAAGGGTCCCACAGTACCTGCGCCGTTTTCTTGGTGGCATTCCATGCCGAGCTGCAAGCGGCCAGCTGAAGCAAACAAAGCCCGATTAAACCCAGCCTTATCAGTCCCATCAGAATTCCCTTTGCAGTTCCCTGAGTTTCTTGTCATAGGCCTGTTCAAACACTTCCCAGAAGAGTTTACGGAAGCCCTGTTGACGGGATGACGTCAGCTCCTGGTAGTAGTTCTCGTACATTTCCCAGGCCCAGTTATCACCAGGGTTGAGCGCCGACTCGCTCACCTTGCGGTATTGGCTGAAGCGCCTCAGCAAGGTGTCGGGTGAGAAAGACTTGAGGATGTAGTTGAGCGCCTCTGTGATGGCGTGCTGTACCGCTTCATTGTGGTGCTCGATGGAATTCAGGCTTTCGCTGATGGCGGCCGCCGGAGACAAATGCACCGGGCTCTTGTTGTCATCAAACAGAGTGCGGACGGTTTCCTGATAATCCAGCCCCAGACGCAGCGGGTTATCTTCGATGGGCTGCAGGTTCTTGTTGATCAGATCATAACGGCTGCTTTGCGCGTCCTGATGCAGTGACAGCAGGCCTTTAATGGCGGCCTGCAAAGCAGCGCCCATTTCAATGGCCAGTGCCTGCTGGGTGCCTGTGTCGTTCATATCACCCAACTGTACCCCTAAGCCGCGCAGCATAGGGCCGGTGGCGATATGGGTGCCTTCATCGGCGGGCCAATCATTGCCCAGGCCGTTTTTGACTTCAGATTCCAGTAAGTCCAGTGCATTCTCGTCCATAATATTGTCCATTTTCGCTCGTTTGTTCAGATGAATAGCCGAACCGGTATCGAAGTCCGTGTCGGCCTGGGCGGTAAAATTCTTGCCTTGCCAGTAGAGTTCCTTGGCCAGCAGGGATTCGGCGTTTTCCTGCTCTTTGGTCACAGATTCCTGGTCAAATTCAACGCTTTTGACCGCGGCCTGTTGTTGCCTGTCCAGTGCCAGTAAAGGGTCATCCAGACTGGCATCGGTTTCTTCCTCTTCTTCGGCGGTTTCCGCCTGAATAAGTGAACCGTTCTCAGACTTGAACCATTCAGAAAGCTGGCCGGTTACCGGGTCATCGGCCTGCTCGCTGTCGAGCAGCGTCACCCGTACTTTGTAGGGGCCAATGGCGATATGATCATTCTCATTCAGCCGGGCTTTGCGATCCCGCCCAAGCTCCACGGTGGAGCCGTTGAGAAACACCCGGCCGCAGAGATCTTCAATACAGAAATGACCGTCCAACCAGAGGATGCGACAGAAGTAGTCGCCTATGGTGCGCTCCCTGTCCCTGAGCACCCATTCACAACCTGGGCCGGCGCCTATCAGGCCGCCGTCCTTGTTCATTCTTGTGTGGGGCACCAGGCCTGACTCCAACAACTGGGAGTTCACCACATTCAACGCAATCAAATTACTCAAGAGGCCAACCTCCCTTTATTGCCTGATTTGAATCAATACGCTCTTGCGCGTGCTATCGCCCTTACCGAGGAAAGAGGACCATCCCAATTGGCCGCCCTTTTCTTCCCCCAGTTGCAGCAGCGGGGCTTCATCTTCCCTGAGCGTCAGCTCAAGGTCATAGGCCATCTGTTCCCGCAGGATCACTTCCATCACCTTGCAAAGTGGCTGGAACTCCCGCCCGGATGGCAGAAAATCGCGAAAACGCTCTAACGACAGCTCTTCCATACAGAGCACAAACTTGCCGCAAAGATCGCCGACCCGCTCTCCAAGCATGGTGTCTTCCCCCAGCCTGGAATTGGCCATCCCCAAACGGCAACGCTGGGACTCGGGGATCTCCACCTGTCGCAGTTGCCATTGGCGAATGCTCACCTGGGGCAGGTCGAAACAGTGCGCCACTATGCCGGCAACCGCCTGGGGCGAGCGGCTGCGACCGGCGAGCATGCCGGCGTAGGCCAGCATCTTGCACCAGTTGATTGGCGTGTCGCCGCGGATATCCTCGTTGGCCAGCCCCACCAGGGCGTAGACCTGAGCCGAAAAGCTGTCGCTGGCATCGTCCTGAAAACGCACGTAATAACGGTATTTGCGCCACAGGCGATACAACAAGGAAATCAATCTGTTATTAAAGAAATCCAGAAAGTTGCGCCGAATGCCGTCTTCATCGTCGAGCAACATATCCAGCAGGTAACTGGGCAGCGGCGACTGGGCGCCATTGAGACCGAGAAAACAGGTCTCCAGCCGCAGGCGCCCATCCCCCAGCGACTCGAGCATGGAGATATCCGCCGGCGCAAATCCAAGGCTTGGATTGGCGCTGAACTGCAACTCACCGGCCAGTTCCCACTGGGCATCTTCCGGATCTCTGCCTTCCAGTTGGTGCAATAACTCCACCAACTGGAAAAAACTGTACTCACGGTAGTCCTGCGGCAGCCTGCTGCCCCCAGGCTCCGGAAAGGTTATATCAGCGGTTGTTGACCGCTCTGGATATCCCATGTGTACCTTTCCTTGTTATGAGCATTGATAACCACCAACTCATGAAACGAGTTGATGCTGGCGTAGAGGGCAAAAAAGTGGTTCAGCACAGTGCCGAACAGGTAAAGGTCACCCTCGGAGCCGAAATACTGTTGGTCGAGCACCAGCTCTGTCTTGAGGCCGCGAACCGGCAATCCCCTGACAATTCTTTCGGTCGGCCCGGACTGAATACTGCTGATGCCGTCGAGTCGCATCCGGGTGACCCGTTCGGCTTGTCTGTCGACCAACGCCTTGAAGTCATAGGCGCGGATGATGGAACAGATGGCATCACGGGACAGCAGTGACAGATAGTTGAGCGACAAGTTGGAGATCAGGGTCCACAGCAAACTGCCATCGAGCACAGGTCGCAAAGGGTGGCTGGGCTCGGTGATATTGCTGAAACGGGCAAAGCTTGGCGATGTATCTGTGGCGACGCAGATGTCGCCCTTGCCCAACTTGGTCGGCAGTTGCCGGTTGGAGCAGGTCAGTGTCACCGACACGGCTTCTGTCATGTCCAGGCACTGGGTTTCATCGCTGCGCACAAATGAGAGGCAATGATCCAGGCCGTCGTTGCGCATGCTGTCGCGCACCCGCATCCGGTAATAAAGCGCGGTGCGATTACGGGCGCGCTCCACTTCATGTTGGAAGCTCTCAAACGGCGAATAGATCCGCTGTTGGCCGCGCATTCTGCCCTCATTGGAATCCAGCCAACCCTGCACCTTGTCGACACTGAAGATTTCAAAGTGAGATGGATGGCGACTGGAGGGCACAATCGGGTATTCGACCCGCTTGCCGTTGAGATCAATAGGATCGGCGTCGTGCTCAAACAGGTTGATAGCCGGAACACAGTAAAGCAGGAAAGTATCCTGACGCACATGCACGTCGGCAGGCAACGTCTTTGAAAAAGTGAGTTTGAGGCTGAAGTCACCCTTGAGATATTCGGGGATACACTTGGCGATTCCCTTGATATCGAAGAAATGAAACGCCTCGGGGAATGTCAGGTACTCCTGCAGGATCCGATAGCCTTCATAGACATTTTTCGGATAGGGCAAGATACCGCTGCCGGCCTCAAATCCTACTGACGCAAAGCTGCTGCGCGGCAAGCGATAGCAGCCATGGGCGCCGACAATTTCGATAGAGTCCAGATAATGATTCAACCAAAGATACAGCATCTGGGCACTGTAGCTTTGGCCTCCCAGATAAAACCTGAGGCTTTCCAGCCCCATTTCAAGCAGGGAGAGGTCGCTGTTGTTATCAAAATCCAATTGAATAATAGAGGCTTCCCGGGAATGGGAAGCATCTATATGACGGATTTGCACCGGATAAACATCAACAGGACGACAGGTACGAAAGTGGCAGATCTGCCCTTCAACCGGATGACTGTCCAGCATACAACCGGCCGCAATCTCCTGCCTGTGGGTGATCCCCTTCTCATGCGGATAGAAACGCATGATGGTATGACTGGGAATAGGCCTGAGATAGTTGGGCCACAGCATGCTGATCATCGAGTGAGTAAACTCGGGGAATTCATCGTCAATCTTTTCCCTGAGTCGACCGGTCAGAAAAGCAAAGCCCTCGAGCAAACGCTCGATATCGGGATCAGTGTGGTTACCGTGAAGATAACGCGCCAACTGCGGATGGATATCCGAAAATTCCCGCCCCTGCTCTCTCAAGAAAGCAAGTTCATCCCTGAAGTATTTGTCCTGAGGCACTGCTAAACCACTCTGTATCTGCGACTGTTATCCAATAACAAATCGATCTTCAACTTATCCTTGTTGGAAGCCACTCTGATGCTGCCGTAGATGTGGAACCTGAGATTCATCGGATTGCCCTCATCGAACAACACGCTGACATCAATATCTGTCAGCCTGGGTTCAAAGCGGCTCAGGCAAGCCTTGATTCCGTTACGCATCCTCAGGCCAAGATCCACACTGCCGGAACTGGCATCATTGAAATCGAACAGTCCCAGTTCAGGACAGCTCTGGCTTTCTCCAATGCGGGTATTGAGAATATGTGAAACATTACGTTTGATGGAATCGACGACAGCATCCAAGCTGCTGTCGCCATATCCACTTTGGCGTTCGGCTCCCAAGCGTTCAAAGAAGCCGACACCAAAAGTTCCGGAGAAATCATCGTTCAACAACGTGATTACTCCTGATCCAAACGTCCTACCAGCGACAGTTCAAAGTTGGCACCCATGTACTTGAAGTGCGGACGCACAGCCATGGAAACCTGATACCAACCTGGATCGCCCTGAACATCCATCACCTCAACCTTGGCGGCACGCAAAGGACGACGGCTACGAACATCTGCCGGTGGGTTTTCCTGATCGGCGACATACTGTTTGATCCAGTTGTTCAGCTCGCGCTCCAGATCCTGACGCTCTTTCCAGGAACCTATCTGCTCACGCTGCAACACCTTGATGTAGTGTGCCAGGCGGTTGATGATCATCATGTAAGGGATCTGGGTACCCAACTTGTAGTTGGTCTCGGCTTCCTTGCCTTCCTTGGTGTTGGGGAACACCTTGGGTTTTTGAATCGAGTTGGCAGAGAAGAAGGCCGCATTGTCACTGCCCTTACGCATAGTCAGGCTGATAAAGCCTTCATCGGCCAGTTCAAATTCCTTGCGGTCGGTGATCAAGACTTCGGTCGGGATCTTGGACTGCAAAGCGCCCATGGATTCAAACACGTGTACCGGCAGATCTTCCACCGCACCACCGCTCTGTGGGCCAATGATGTTAGGACACCAGCGATACTTGGCGAAGCTCTCGGTCAAACGAGTAGCCAGAGCAAACGCCGTGTTACCCCAGAGGTAATCTTCGTGGCTGGCGCTGACATTTTCACGATAGTTAAAGCTGCGAACCGGGTTATCGATTGGGTCATAAGGCACACGCAGCAGGAAGCGAGGCGCCGTCAGGCCTATGTAGCGGGCATCTTCAGACTCACGCAGCCCACGCCACTTGGTGTACTTGGGGCTTTCGAAAGTAGACTTGAGATCCTTGAGATTCGGCAGTTCTTCAAACGAGTCGACACCGAAGAATTCAGGCGCAACTGAAGACAGGAATGGCGCATGAGCCATGGCTCCAACAGCACCAACGTACTGCAGCAGCTTCATATCCTGAGTCGAAGGGGTGAAGGCATAGTTACCGACGATAGCACCGACAGGCTCACCACCGAATTGGCCGTAACCGGCAGAATAAACATGCTTATACAGACCGGACTGAGCAGTTTCCGGTGAAAATTCAAAATCATCCAGCAGCTCGTCTTTGGTAACGTGCAGCAATTCAATTTTGATATTCTCACGGAAATCGGTTCTGTCAACCAACAGCTTGAGGCTGCGCCAGGCTGATTCTATCTGCTGCACCTTTTCATTGTGCAGAATGGCATCCATCTGTTGGCTGATCTTCTTATCCAGCTCAACCAACATCTTGTCGACCAGAGCCTTGTTGACCGGCTCGGCAGTGTTGTCTGTCTCCAGAATGTTACCGATGAAAGCAGCAACACCACGGCGAGCAATGTCATAGCCTTCATCCACCGGCGCCATCCGGGTTTGTGCCATTATCTGATCGAGCAGAGTTGCATTGGCACTTTGGGAAGCGCCTGATGTTTGATTTTGAACATCCATGAATTTTGATTCCTCAATTACACTTGTGTCTATATCCGAGACATAATCCACAGCCTATCTCCATAACGGCTTATATTGGCTTGAATTATTGTTCCATCTGCTGCAATTCACTCAGCAGCTTTTCTCTAGACTCTTCCGTTGCAATTAATTCCTGCAACTTAGCTCTGAAGGCAGGAATATTTCCCAATGGTCCCTTAAGTGCAACCAAAGCTTCACGAAGTTCGATTAACTTTTGAATTTCAGGAACCTGCTCACCGATAGAATCAGGTGAGAAATCTTTGAGGGAATCGAATTTAAGATCAACAGACAACTCAGCACCATCTTCATCTGTCAATTTATTGTCAACTGTCGCAGAAATTGACAGATTGGCTTCTTTCATAACGGATTCAAAATTAGATTTATCAACTTGAACCGTCTTACGCTCTTCCAATTGAGAGTCTTCAGGATGACCCTTAAAGTCACCTAAAACCAACAACTTAAGAGGAAGTTCCATTTCACTCTGTTGATCACCCGTAGAGGGAACATATTTGATGTTAATACGTTCCTTCGGAGCGACTGAACCATCTTTCGCCATGAGATTATCTCCATATAAGATCTTTTACGACTGGTAAGTCCATTTCAAAAGCAGACCTAACTTACAAGCCCAACAAGTTATAGTCAATCGGCGTTTCAGACCTTAGTATAATAGGCGCAACTACATTTATTTAACAAAGGAAACAATAATATTAAAACATATAATACTTTAGTGGGGTGCATATTATCCCAAAAGGCTAAATTTAAGAACATTAGATAATCAAAACTACTTTTTTATAGAGATGGCATGCCATTAAAAAGTCAGTTTCAAATGCAAAAAGTAAGAGATCTCTTACAGTGAATAAAGAAAGATCCGTGGCCTATTCTGCAAAAGCGGGAAAAAACCAAGACCTAAGTATTAGCGTTTGTTAAATTACAGTAACCGATCAAAACCCTATGCCAGAGACCAGAGAGTCACCAAGGAAGCAAAGGACCATTAAGAAAGCTACCTATGGGTCCCATACGCGCTCTATATAGGTAAACAGAAGTGGGTGCGAGGCGAGTCTCGCCGCGAATGCTACAAACAGTGACCACTTTTCTTTGCCCATTGTTTCCTGCTTTGGCACATCATTCTAGCTGCCCGGCATCTTGGATGGCGGCAGAGGTTCCAAACCTATTCGATACAAGCTAGAAAAGTGTTATCTCTAAGCAGCCTCGACAAGGAAGTGAGTGGTGCCAAGGATCCCCAAAAAATCAGCACCTTTTCGCTGGATCTGGAGTGACTTCTTTAAACAGGTAAATGCTGCAGGAAGGCCCGAATGGTTAGGGGCTCCTTCAAGGCCAAGAGTTCCTTATTTGCAGGATGGGTTGCTAAGATCTCTGCTGAGATATAACTACATCAGCAGAGATCTTATCTTGTCGTATCCATGATCTTGCTAGTGATAGGCTTCCACATCGTAAATTGCATCGATATAAATAACCGGCGTTATTTCTGAAATAATTTTTTCAGCCTTTTTTTTGGCAACTGAAATTTCCTCATCGGTCACTGGCGTCCCGCCCTTATCGAGGTCATCTATAATGATAAAGTCGACATTCCTTTTCCTGTAATACTTTTCAGCAGCATATATATAGGATAAAGCGACCAGCATTTCATCCCGATTCGTTCCTTTAAGCCACTCTTTAATATTCACATAGATAATGGCATCTATAGAGTTAAAACCTAAATGAAATGCTCTTTTGGCATAATAATTGGCCATCTCAAAACCGATAATTTTGTAAAAAGACCCTGCCAGCATATCCATTGCCGGTGCAAAGTTATCGTTAGCCGCCATTTTGAGTAGAGTCACCACCTTGATGGCATCGGCTTCACTGAGTTCACCAGCCTCATAAGCCCGAGCATACCTAAGAGCCTGCTTGACCATAGGCGCATAGTACTTCTGCTTTGCCGCTTCTGCCGCCCTGTCGGCATCCATGGAGGCTGCATAGCGACTCAACACATCATCGGGGTTGGCTTGCAAGCGCTGCTGGAAAGCTTCCCGCGCCTTATCCACTCAGGCATCGTCGCAGTATTTACCTAAATACCACTCACAGTTTTGCAGGGTTTCTCCCGCCGGAACCAAGCGCCGCATCGCATAGGGGTTTCCGGCCATAGCAGCCTCATAGATCCATTTGTCTCCACCAGACAGAACACTGGAACGCAAGACCGTCATACCATACCAATACATGGCATCACTGTTGCCTGCCTCGGCCAGCGGCAAGAGTGCCTTTTCGGCCAAATCCCTTCTCAACGACTGCAACTCATATAAACCTTTGAATAAAGGATCACCGGGTTTGACCAAGCTACTGGCATAGATATCCGGATTGGGCTGACTCTCGGCCGCCAAAGCCAGTAACTCGTCATTATCAATCATTGCAGCATGGGGGCTGGGTTGTGTACTCTGGCCGCCATATAACCACAGCCCGAACAGGCATATCAATAACACCAGTGTTCCGATTGTTCGCAATGAAACACTAAAAGCAACTAATTTAAACTTAACCGTTTGTTGTCTCATCTACAGATAGTAGGATTAATAATAATTATAATAACGATGATCGAATAACTCATCGATATATACAACTGGTGTTATTTTCTCAATAATTTTTTTCGCTTCTTCCTTGGCATCACTCAGTTCAGCTTCAGAAAATGGCTTATTTATTTTACCAACATCATCATTTAAAAGCCGTAACAATCCGTCATCACCAAAATATCTATCAGCAACATATGCCGATGGCAACGACTTTACCAGATACTCTCTTTTAGATGTATCTTTAAACTTATCTTTATTTATAAAATATATTGAATTTGCCGAGTGACTACCTAACACCATTGCTTTTTCAGACCAAAATATTACTCTTTCATAGCCGATAGTGTTATCGAATGCACCGCCTATTAGCATCCGCATCGCCGGAACAAAATTATCATTTGCTGCCATGTTCAAAAGTGAAACCAGCTCAATCATCTCTGCATCACTTGGACTTTTCCCCTTTCCAAAAGAATTAAAATATACATTAATCTGCTCAACCATTGGTGAATAGTACTTGCCCTTTGCTGCCTCAGCCGCTCTATCCAACGCCTTTGAAGCAGCATAACGAGCCCGCACATCTGTTGGGTTATTTTTTACCCTTTCTTCAAAGGCTTGCTGGGCTTTATCCGCCCAACTCCGGTCACAGAAGCCCGCCAAGTAAAAATGGCAGATATTCTTTTTATCTTTAGTGGGAATAAGCTTTTTCATCGCATAGGGATTACCTAGCTTAGCTGACCGCTCTATCATACTCGGCGCATCAGAGCTGAGTATATTTAGCCTCAAGGATGCCAAACCATACCAGTACATTCCCTCGGGGTTGTCTATGACGGCAAAGGCAGCCAGCTCACCACTGGCTGCTCTATCCTGATGTAGCTGCAACTTATAAAGACCGGAAAATAAGGGATTATCTGGTTTGATTAAACTGCTGGCATAGATGTCCGGATTAGGCTGACTCTTGGCTGCTAGCGCCAAGAGCTCCTTATTTTCAAGAATGGGTTGATGCGAATAGCTAAGATCTCTGTTGATATATAAGTAGATAACAACTGCTAAGAGAGCAGAAAACGTGGTTACCGCCAGCAACAGTGACCCAACCCGCTTCTTCTTTGCAGAGATCTTTTCAAATTTCTCTATGATTGTACCTACTGTCGCATCCATGCTTACCTCTGCTAGTGATAGGCTTCCACATCGTAAATTGCATCGATATAAATAACCGGTGTTATTTCTGAGATGATTTTTTCGGCTTGTTCTTTAGCAGCTGAAATTTCATCTTCAGTGAGTGGTAGATTCATTTCTCTAGTATGGTACTTTATACGCATCAAATAAGAGTCATTACGGAAATACTCATTAGCAACATACGCATACGGAAGGGATAACAGAAGATTATCCCTCTTTCTCTCTGCCTTATAATTACCTTGGTAAGCCCAGTAAATAGAACGAATAGCATTAGAATTGTATCCAATCGCCAAGGCCCTCTTGGCGTAAACCAGTGCTTTATCCTGACCAATGTACTTTCTAAATGATGTGGATAACATATACATTGCTGGCGCAAAATTATCATTGGCTGCCATTTTGAGTAGAGCCACCACCTTGGCAGCATCGACTTCGCTGAGTTCACCAGCCTCATAAGCCTTACCATACTTATGTGCGAGGCTGACCATAGGCGCATAGTACTTCTGCTTGGCCGCTTCAGCCGCCCTGTCGACATTCATGGAGGCTGCATAGCGACTCAACACATCATCGGGGTTGGCTTGCAAGCGCTGCCGGAAAGCTTCCCGCGCCTTGTCTGCCCAGGCATCGTCGCAGTAACTGCCAAGATACCATTCACAATCCTGACGGGTTTCTCCCGCCGGAACCAAGCGCCGCATCGCATAGGGGTTTCCGGCCATAGCAGCCTCATGGATCCATTTGTCTCCACCAGACAGAACACTGGAACGCAAAACCGTCATACCATACCATAACATGGCATCACTGTTGCCTGCCTCGGCCAGCGGCAAGAGTGCCTTTTCGGCCAAATCCCTTCTCAGCGACTGCAGCTCATATAAACCTTTGAACAAAGGATTACCGGGCTTGACCAAACTGCTGGTATAGATATCCGGATTGGGCTGACTCTCGGCTGCCAAAGCCAGTAACTCGTCATTATCAATAATCGCAGCATGAGGGCTGGGTTGTGTACTCTGGCCGCCATATAGCCATAACCCAAGCAGGCATATCGATAACACCAGCGTTCCGGTTGTTCGCAATGAAACACTAAAAGCAAACGCTTTGGACTTAAAAGTGCGTTGCCTCATCACCTTATGTCAACTCAACGATACCCATAATGATCATGATCGAATAATTCATCGATATATACCACCGGAGTCATCCCCTCAATAACTCTTTTTGCCTTAATCTTGGCATCAATAATTTCAGTTTCAGTAAATGGCTCACCTATTCTATTTGCATCATAATTCAAGAATTCCAATTGTGTATTATCATAAAAGTAGTCATTCGAAACATATGCTGATGGCAGTGACTTTAACAGATACTCTCTATTAGATGTCTTTTTAAACTTCTCTTTATTGGTAAAATATATTTCAGTGGCAGAATTACTTCCCAGCCTCATTACCTTTTCAGCCCAAAATATAACTCTTTCATAACCTATAGTATTATCGAATGCACCACCTATCAGCATCCGCATCGCTGGAACAAAATTATCATTCGCCGCCAAAGTTAACAATTGCACTAACTGTCTATTTTCCTCAGCCGTACGGATATTACTCCTACGGGTGTTCATATATATACGAATTAACCCTGTTAACGGTGCATAATACTTATTCTTTGCCGCTTCAGCCGCTCTATCCAATGCCTTTGAGGCCGCATAACGAGCCCGCACATCTGTTGGGTTATTTTTTACCCTTTCTTCAAAGGCTTGCTGAGCTTTACCTGCCCAACTTCGATCACAAAAGCCCGCTAAGTAAAAATGGCAGAGATTTTCTTTGTCTTTAGTGGGAATTAGCTTTTTCATCGCGTAAGGATTACCCAGCTTGGCCGACCGCTCTATCATACTCGGCGCCTCACTGCTGAGTATATTCAGCCCTAAGGATGCCAAGCCATACCAGTACATTCCCTCGGGGTTGTCTATAACGGCAAAGGCAGCCAGCTCACCACTGGCTGCTCTATCCTGATGTAACTGCAACTTATAAAGACCGGAAAATAAGGAGTCGTCGGGTTTGATAAAGCTGCTGGCGTAAATGTCCGGATTAGGCTGACTCTTGGCTGCTAGTGCCAAGAGTTCCTTATTTTCAAGAATGGGTTGATGCGAATAGCTAAGATCCCTGTTGACATATAAGTAGATAACAACTGCTAAGAGAGCAGAAAGCGTGGCTACCGCCAGCAACAGTAACCCGGCCCGCTTCTTCTTTTCAGAGATTTTTTCAAACTTCTCTATGATTGTACCTACCGTAAAATCGGCCACATCAACTCCTTGTTAAATTATGCAAACAATTAAAATCTCAATTCTCACGATGCCATGCTTTAATAGTGCGAACGGCTCCCGGATGTTGCATCGCTTTGCTTTCAATAGTCTGAGCCAGTTCGATGGCTTCCTTAAGCAGTTGATGTTGCTCGCTCCCCTCAACAACAATATCGGCCGCTATCATCGCCTCCAGTCCATCTGGTTTCAAATAACAGCCAGAAATACCTCGTTGAAAATCCTTGGCGAAACCTCGACCTTCAACCAAAACATCTTTTTTCCAAATAACTGAATAACGATAGAATGACGAACAAAGAACTGACGATAACATTTTAAATTTAAATAACTTTTCCTCAACATTCTTGCTATTTTCATCAGGTTGAACATCTCGAATAAAAGCCATAATTCTATCCCAATTTCTTGATATACGTTCCCAACGCTGCAAATAACTAGCCTCCTGTTGCCCCTCAGGGAGCCCCATAAGCTCCAAAGCCTTGGTAAACTGGCGTTGGCGGATGATCAACCGCTCTCCCGGCAAGGGTTGTAGTAGGCTCATAATATACACTATCACCTCTATCTGTATTTCTGCACCTTTGCCATCTGGATATTTCGTCAGGGTATCCAACAACTTAGCTAGTGTTTCTGGGGGAGAATTCCTGAGCCAACTATTTACAGCTAGAGACTTACTGTTTTCATATATTCTATCGGCTATCCAAGGAGCATATTCCACCTTGATACTCTTCTGCCGCCAGCGCTCAAAAACAATGCTAGGCATCAGCATCACCTCCGCCAGAGAGAGGCCCAATACAAAAGACAAGGTCAAACGTTGGTTTAGATAATAGAAAGTCTTGGAATCTTCATCATCAAAAATGGCCAGGCGTTTAAAACCACTTTGGCTCAAGATATTCAATAAACAACCAACAAACAAGTCGGCATTAAATGGATTGATAGCTATAGAAACAGTTCCGGCAACCCCCGGACCGAACACCAGCCGCGCTGCAACTATCAAGAAAAAGCGGCCTGAGTCATACCCCAAACGAAAAGTGAAATCCGCCCCGATGCCAGCACCGATAGCACCGCCCAAAGTAATGCTACCCAATTCCTTTAATTCGTTAGTATTTGAGCCTTCGAAGGGCTTACCCGGGATATTGGAATACATAGGAGGCCGCCAAAGTACTTTGCTATTGGCGACACCGCCAGCCTCAGCACCGGCAAAAGCACCGACATTGACCCCCACTTGAGCAGCGCCTTGAAGCGTTATGCGGTTGGATTCCTTGACCGCAGAGGCAGAGTGATTATAGTCCGATACTTTGGGCAGCATACCGCGGACACCCAGTTGACCATCTGTCTCTGACTGCCCCAGACCTAAAGTGCCACTCATGTTAAAGCTGACTGCAGCCAATCCATACACGGAAATTGAAAGCCAGGCACAAAACTCCCCGGCATCGTAATAAACTGGGTCTTCCTGCTTATCAACCAAGTAGGGAATCTTCAGCCGATAACCTGTTGCTGGTGCTGGATTATAAGGCACCCGCGACTCGGCAGTCGGTTGCTCATTGATAGGAAACCAGGCACTGAAACTCACACCACCACGAATAGCATCGAGGGAAACTTTTAGTGCAACATCACCGGCCAAATGCTTTACATATTCATGCTTTACATATTTCTGCTTTCTAGACTTACCATTTGGGTTTTCCGGGGGGGTATCGACGGCTACTGGTGCTGCAGAGCCTACAACTGCTGAACCCGGCGTTGTCACATTGGTTACAACCGACGAAGTATAACGAAACAGTTGCACATCAGCAGAGACCTGATAGCCACGATGATCTTGCTTGGTCTGATAATGCCAGTCCAGTCCGAGTAACGAACCTTCAGTTTGAGAATGAATTTTTGAGAAGTCTTCCCACTGCATTTTCTGATTTTCAGCGACAGACTTGAGCACTTTCTTGAATACTTCTTTAGGCGCAATATTGCTACTTTCCAGCAGTTTGCTTGCTCCGTTCGAGTTTGCATCAGGTTTGGTATTGCTTTTTTCATCTGGGTCATCAGAGTTTACGACTTGGAAGCCTCCTGGCTGGGCCCCTTTGATAGCAATGTTCTTAACATGAGCCTTCCCCTCGGCAATACGCCCCTTATCTTTATCGGTAGGGAGTAACCAAGATGGGCAGCGAAGATAAAACGGACTACCGCCCTCGGCTTCCGAGAGTAAGTAACACTCTGTCACTCGGATATCATTATTTTTTGGCATATTCATAATGACACCCGGGCGTTTCTCTCGGGGTTGCCAATCATTCAGGTCCCAAAGCAGGGTGAAGCTCTTATGCTTTACATCCTCGCTAATGTAATTGACCTTACCGAGATTGGCTCGATTAGTGGCTACATCTTTCCAGTATCCCTGTCTGACCAAGCACGCTTTTTTTATCAGGAACAGTCTGTCAAAGAACTTGGGGATCTGCTCCAGTCCAATGCTTCGCAAATCATTAACCTGATGCTCCAGTGTACTATCAACCTTTCTGGCCAAGGCTACAGCATCATAATAACTCCATTGAATAAAGCCATTATTCATCAAATCTGTTAACCACTTGTCATCGTCTTTCTTTTTTTCATCAATGACTTCGTTTTGACTACTGTCAGTGGTGTTTCCCTTTACCAAGCGATCTCGCTGTAACATATCATAGAGTAGCGCTATTTGCGGCTCCGCCAAAAAGTCGTCTTTCCAAAGCTCTAAAAGCTTAGGAGTTTCCCTCCAATTAGTTGAAAAAACAGCCGACTTTGAAAGCTCCCTGTTATACTTCGACTGATGATTAGCCATCTCATCGAGTAGATTTGAGTTATTAAGTTCATCCAAGCTCAGACATTGTTCTTTTAAAACAAAGGCAAAGTTGGATAACTGATTAAAAAACATATTAAAAAGAAAGGCATTATTTAGTGAAGGATCCTCTCTCAGCCTATTTACATACTCTTCAATGGGAAGATTTCGCCGCTCATCATTAAAATCTTTCCCTTTTTTAAGTTGAACATCCCAAAGATGCTTAAACCTACCCTCAGCCTGGCTATAATCTGTACAAGATATATCATCCATATAATGCTCTGAGAGAGACGTTTTCATCCAACTCACAGCACCGGAAATAACCTTTTCACGATCACTGGTAAAATACTTAAGATCTTTATCAAAGATAAATTTTGTACCGTCATCTGTAGTATTTTCTTCCGCTCTTTTTTTTGCCTCATCTTCGAGGTTCTCGATTTCCTCTTGGATAAAGTCCCAAAATTCCTGCTTCACTTTTTTTGTCGCTTGATATCTGGCTTCCTGCTTATCCTGTTCGGTAAAATCGACTAAGTAATCTGCTGAATAGCCACTATAAAGCGAATACATCATTTTGATATTTCTGATATTTTTGGCAGTAACTTTCTCGATTCTTTCTTGGTAGGGAAAACCAACACTACTGGCACTGACTTGCAGCCTCTCCTCGCTCATAGACATGAGTTCACCGGCAAAGTGCTGATACTTCAAAACAGTAAAAGCTCGATACAAATCTTTTTTAGTTTTATCTTTCAGAAAGGTTTCAAAAGGCGCATAGTCATATCGAGAAAGCACCCCCAAGTCATTCAGTTTCTGTAAGATATCCTTATTATAATCTTTGGATGCAGGGTCAATTCCAGTAAAAGACAGCTGTTCCCGTTCCTGTTTCAGCTTTTCCAAAGCGTCTGCGGTTAAGGCATACCAATAGCTTTTATCATCCTGAGGATGTTTAGGAACATATAGGATATCTTCAAATTCAATATAAGCACTTTCACATGTGCTAATTCCCTTACCGCAAGGACCATTTTCCGGAGGTTCCACTATGGCGATTCGATTGCCGACCTCGATATCAAGAGGTTCAGCTTCCCAACCGTTAAATGCATTTTGCAACTGAAAGGTATTCATTTTTTCCAGCTTTTCCACTGGAATATTGTAATGTTTTGACAAAACAGCCAGACACTCGTCAATGGCTATCTGACAACTTCTAAATCTCAGTTGATCTTCATTATTCATTTCACTAAATCCATTTACTAAAAACGGCTGAATTAAAGCTATAGCTTTCAACGGCTTTGGGTGTGTGTTTCAGAGACCTGAGTTCGCCCTGCTGGGAGGTCCACCAAAGCGCCAAGGCAGGCCCCAGAAGGGTGTCCCTGTCATCGGCATCCAGTTCAGAGTACAAGGGGTCCAGCGTTTGATTGCTGTAATATCTGAAGATGGTCTGGCGCCCCAGGATCCTGGGCTGTAACAGGGCCATCAAGTGTTGTTTCAGTGTGTCGAACGCCCCGGCCTGGCTGCCAAAAATCACCGCCGAGCTGCGCCAGAGGGAGTCATTTTGCCATATGGGCAACAGGTTGCTGTCGTGGCGCAAACGAAAGATGACCGGGCTCTGTGGCATCAGGTAGGCAAATGGACTATTGATGAAGAGATCGGCCAATTCGGGAGCCGCTTCATGTTGATAAGCCAGCTGCATCACCTTGGGATAACGAATTTTGTCGGTCAGCATCCAATATTCGACACCGGCCAATTCAGGCAGTAACTCACTCATGGCCCATTACCCCTTGTGCTTCAAGCAGGGGCAATCTTCCAGAGGACAACTGCCATCGGTTTGCTTTTGGCACAAGCGAGCCACGGCGACATTGTTGTAGGAGAGCATTTCCATGCTGGCGGGAGCCAATTGCAGAGGTAAGGGATTAGGAAGCTCGGCAGCGGCCACTTCTCCCGGAAGCTCCGGCGCTTTACCGCCATAACCACTGCCTGATGCCGCGCCGCCGCCGGCATTAAGGTTGATCCCTGGGCCGGAAAGATGCACCCCGGCCGGGTCCACTTTGACAAAACTGCCACCGGCTTTGACTGTGATTTCAGAGGAAGACTCCAACACCACCTTTTGCCCCGCCTTGATATGAATTTCATCACCGGTTTCATTGACCCACACGGAGCCGGCTTTTAGATGTAAGCTGCCATCCACTATCAGGCTCTTGTCGCCCGTTACCTGCTGACGGGACTCGCCCAATACCGTCAGGTGGTCGTTACCGCCGATGCGGCTGCGCCTTTCATTGTCCACATCCAGGTGGTTGTCGTGCTTGATATGCTCGTGCCTGTCGTTCTCGGTCAGTAGGTTCAGGTCTTTCTGCGCATGCAGGTAGATTTCCTCTTCCCCCGCTTCATCCTCAAACCTCAGCTCGTTGCTGCCCTCGCCTTTGTGGCTCTGGGTTTTCAGCACAGTGCGGGTCTTGTGGGCCGGCAGCGCGTAAGGCACCTGGTTCACCGCATGGAAGGCCCGGCCGGTGATGATGGGTTGGTCCGGGTCGCCGTCCAAAAACGACACTATCACTTCATGCCCTATCCGTGGCAGTGCCATAAAGCCATACTGACCACCGGCCCAGCCCTGGCTGACCCGTATCCAGCAACTGCCGTGCTCGTCACCCCTGGCATATCTGTCCCAGGGGAATTGCACCTTCACCCGGCCGTATTCGTCACAAAATATCTCTTCATCCTTCGGCCCCACCACGGTCGCTATCTGCGGCCCCGCCATCTGTGGTTTGGCCTTCGGCTCCGCTTGCCATTGCATGGAGGATGGCACCGCCACTATCTCGTTACTGTAAGTCGTGCCGCGGCTGCTGTTGTCCTCTTCCGCCGCATTGCCCTGCTCGCCTGTGTGGCTGACGCCCACTATTACCCATTCGCGATTAAGGCTCGCATCCGGGTGTTCACTCAGGGCAAACTTCTGCCCGCTCAACGCCTGCAGTTGGTCACTCTTGAGCAGCAGCTGTTCGCTCTCCCGTCTCAGTCCCGCCAGGCGCACCTTGCTGAACAGTTTGCCGTCGGCATCGTCCTTGTAGCGCCCCGGGTAGTCGAAGTGTTCATAGCCGCTCTGTTGCCAGTCTGTATCCTCTGTGCTCGGTTGCAGGAAGCTGTAGGCCGGTTTGCGGAAGCTGTAGTCCTTGAGGGTGGCCCCGCTCTCGGCACGGCGGTGGCGGTATTCGGCGCTGCGGACACTCGCCTGCTCGGCGCGTCCTCCCGCCAGGGCGTTGTAAGGGTAGCTGTGGGGGCTCAGGCTCAGTTTGTCCAGTGCATCGCACAGCACCAGGGTGTGCTTGTCGCTGCTGTGCTCGAAGTAGTAGAACAGCCCCGCTTCGCGGGTCAGGCGCTCGAAGAAGTCAAAGTCGCTCTCGCCATACTGCACGCAGTATTCCCGTTTGCGGCTTTCATGGCGCGGGTCACAGCGAAAGGCGTAGTCGGTAATGCCCATTTCGCCGAACAGCACCGCGATGATGTCGGTCAGGCTCTTTTCCTGGAAGATGCGGCTGTTGCGCCGCAGTTGCAGGCGGCTCAGGGCCGGCTCCAGTCTCAGCCGGTAGCGGGTCTGTCTGTGGCCGCTGTCGCCGCGGCCAAAGCGGCTTACTATGCCGTGCAGTTCTCGTTGGCATTCGCCGTCCTGCCACCAACTCAGTACCCCGCTCTGGTCCACCAAATCGCTCGCCTTGATATCGTCCCGGCGACTCAGCAACTCAAGCTCTACCACATAAGGACTCGACAGCGATTCTTCCAGCTTGAACGACAGCACCGACAGGCTATCCTCTGCCAAACTGCCCGCCTTGAATCCAAAACGCATGCCGCTCCCTTGATGACTCATCTTCGCTGTCCTTATTGTCCCTGTCCTTTCGCGGTTCTCTTGCTGCTTAGGCTTGTTGCTCAGGATTGTTACTTAAGCTACTGCCTGGCTTGCCTCAGCCCTGAACTTCTGTTGGGCTTGTTCACTGTTGCTGAGTGCCGTTTTGCTCTTGGTTTAAATGCGATTGACTCGAATGTCTGTTGAATGTCCGTTTAGCCGAATTGCACCAAAAGCCATTGGCCTGCTCTCTGGCTCTCAATCAACCGTTTACACTGTCAGTTGACGTCCTCGCCAGAAAACACCCCAATGGCAAACAGCCACCGCAAGGCGGTGGCTGACACACACTATCAGGCTTCGATGGGCTTGCGCCAGTCATCTGCACCTGAAGTACCGGCACTCACATGGTCCCAGTCTATCTTGCGATAGGCCATTGACACCTCAACCAATTGAGTGAAATCTGCCTTGTTCGGGTCCTGGCAGTGTGGCATGTGGCAGTTGATGTCCACTATCGTCGCACCTTCAAGCTTGGTGGTGAAGAAGTGCTCCTGCTTGCCCTCGATAGAGGTGCGGTACCACTTCAGCTCAACCTTGTTCAGCTTCTCTCCGGATGACAGCGAGTTGTACATCAAAGGCACCGCCTTGTTCAGCGCCACAGTGAACTTGAACGGCTTGTGCACCCGTTGACCCGAAGGCATACCTGACTGTGGGTCGGTCGGCACTGTCACCACATGGTTGAATTCCTGAACCAGCATCTCGTCTTCATGACCTTCCACAAAGATGTCGCCCACTGACTCGGCCGTAAACGCGCCTGCAGTGATGTTGCCCTGGGTTTGACCTTCGATGGAGATATAACATGGTGTTGGCATGGTTAATTCCTTTTACTGTTGAATGAGTGATAAAACCTCATCACCCAATGCCAGAAGCATGCCAAATCGTAAGCTGCTGTTTTACAACAACATCCAAACCCACCCCCACTCTCCGGGCAATTTCTTGCCCGAACCCGGGCAATTTTTTGCTCGCCGGGCAACTTCTTGCCCAAGTAGAGTGGCCCGAAAGAGTGGCCTGCAGGAATGTCCCAAGGAATAAGCTGAAGTCGACTGGCTTTTGTGAGCCAATAACGCGTAATTCGATAAGAAAATGAATGGATAAAAAAACAGCAAGCCTTAGCTTGCTGTCTCAATTATCTCTACAAATCGCTTGAATGAGAGTCGCTTAAACAGAATTTCAAGCGGCGCAGGCGATTCCGGGATCGGAAAGCAACATAACGGCGCTGCGCCCCAGGAGATCGTTGATCATCTGCTCGCCCTTTTCACCCAGCTCTATCTGGGCGTTTTCCCTGGCCATGGCCACGGCGCGAAACAGGGTTATCTCAGGATTGTTGTGTCCGCAGAGACTAAAGAAGAGTCTCAATACTGCCCTGTGCTCTGCTTGTTGCAGCGCCTGCATCCAGGATTTTTCGAGTGCTTCAACACTGGAAAAATCCAGAGCGGCCAAAAACAGCCGACCAATGCGCACATCCAACCTGGCAAGAAAATCGATTTTGCGCGGAAAATGGTGACTGATCCCCGTGCGGCTAATCCCCGTTGCTTCTGAAAGAGTTGTGTAAGACATAGCCTCAAAACCAATAGTTAAGATTTGTTTGAGAGCTTCGTCCATAATCTGATTGATAGTCAGCTCAGTCTGAGCCTTTGAACGCTTGGCCATTCTTGTCTGCCTCTTATCCCCGTTGTTTTTATTGCCAACGAGCTTATCAAAGGCATAGAGAGAATACTGCCAAAAAGAGGGGTGTTAACAGCGTTTTTCACTTTTGTTCAGCAAGGGTTCAGCTAGGACGTCTAAAAAAAAGCCTTATTTGTCACATTATTGCAACATTTTTTCTTTAACCAACCAACGATTGGCTATTTCAGTTCCCACCAACTGTTTCAGGGTGGGTTGCAGCACTTTGCCCAGTTGCTCACGACGCCAAAACATATAGCCAAGAAGGGTTTGCCGACCAGCCCGGTTAAAGAGATGCTGCAGCAAGCTGGAAAACTCTGCCACTTCACCTGGAGAATAATGGTGGATCTCTGGATAAAAACTGAGCACAAATGTAGCAAAATCAGCAAATTCCGCGATTTGCTTCAGATCATACTTATTTAACACTTGTATCAGATAAAGTGGGCTCCAATGTGACAAATTGCCGATATCGGAAAATACTGCCAGGTTACGACGGTGGTATTGTTGCCACACAAGTTCCAGACTGTTCCATTCTTTAGCACAACGCCAAGCGAGATAAGTATCAGCCAACCACTCGTGGTCCAATTCAGACAACTCGGCAGGCAGAATGTTTCCCTGCAAGCGCTTTACTTCCAGATGCCCTAATTCATGCCACAGGGTTAGTTGCGGCTGATATTGCAACAAGAGTTCATGGTTTTGGCCGTTCCAGATAGCACTTTGACTTTGAGGGAGATAGTGCGGTGCCCAGAGAACCATACCGGCAACTCTTTCATCTTCGACGGGCAGAGACATGGCACCTCTCATTCCCAGTGCATCGAAGAAAGCCTCTTGAGACAGGGGCAGTTGTTGTTTGACTCTATCGGGGAGTTGTTGCAGACACAGTGGCAGTTCCGATGGCGGGCATATCAAGGCTTGTTTTGGACCTACATCAGCCCAAAACAAGCTTCCCGATAGCAACACCGCCATCAACATCAGGGCTTGGCCATAATATTCTGAATAATGGCGGTGGTGGAGATACCATCTTCGAATCCCAGCACCTTGACACTGCCACCGGCGGCGATCACCTCTTCACCTCCGGCTATCTCCTCCACCCGGTAGTCGCCCCCCTTGACCAGGAGATCCGGCAGCAATCTAGAGATCACTCGCTGCGGTGTATCTTCACTGAAAGGCACCACCCAATCGACAGCGGCCAGCCCCGCCAGTACTGCCATTCGCCGCTCAAGACTATTGACCGGACGCCCCTCGCCCTTGAGCCGTTTAACCGAAGCGTCATCATTGACCGCCACAATCAATCTATCGCCCAAGGCACGGGCTTCTTTGAGGTAACTGACGTGTCCGGCATGGAGTATGTCAAAGCAACCATTGGTCATCACCACCCGCTCACCTCTGAGCTTGGCTTGCTGCATGGCGTACAGCAGTTGATCTTCGCTGACCACACCAAAGCCTGACTCTCCCTGATGTTGAGCCAGGGCCTCGATGAGTTCAATGCGGCTGACGGTGGAAGTGCCCAGTTTACCAACCACCACACCGGCGGCGGTATTGGCAATGGCACAGGCTTGTGGCAGGTCGCTGCCGGCCGCCAAAGCTGTGGCGAGCGCCGAGATCACAGTATCTCCGGCGCCGGTCACATCATAGACTTCCCGTGCCACAGTAGGAATATGCAGCTCATCCCCTTCGCTGGTGATCAGTGTCATGCCCTTTTCAGAGCGGGTAACCAGAATAGCCCCCAGTTGATGCTTGCTAATCAAGGCCTGGGCCTTGGCCACCAGATCGGCTTCTGAGCTGACAGTGCCCACCACAGCCTCAAACTCACTCATATTGGGAGTAATTAAACTGGCACCGGCATAACGGCCGAAATCGCTGCCCTTGGGGTCCACCAAGACACTGATCCCCTTTGCTCTGGCCTTGGCGATAAAGGCCTGAGGCTCAAAGATGGCACCCTTGGCATAGTCAGACAGCACCAGCACCTTGCAATCGTCCAGTAGAGCTTCGCTCTGCGCCAATAGCGCCTGGCTCTGCTCCTGGGCAAAGGTCTCTTCGAAATCCAAGCGAATAAGCTGTTGGTTACGACTCAGTACCCGCAGTTTGGTGATTGTGGGTTTATCTTCAACCGTCAGCCACTTAGGCTCCACACCTAGAGTACTGACACCTGTATTCAGGGCCGATGCGGCTTCATCGGCTCCGACAATACCGGCCAGTTGCACCGAACCGCCCAGCGCCGCGATATTCAGCGCCACGTTGGCTGCTCCGCCGGGCCTATCCTCTATCTGATTGATACGCACCACAGGTACAGGCGCCTCGGGTGAAATACGGCCGGTTGGGCCAACCCAGTAACGGTCGAGCATCACATCACCAACCACCAGAACCTTGGCTTTTTCAAATGGGGGCAGAGTTACCTTCATAACGGACTTGTCTTATTAGGCAAAATAAACCCCGATTGTACCTAATTTTCACACTGAATTGGGTTAGAATATGCGGTAATTTTTCCTGTAAACGGGTTTATCGTTTTGGTAGAGAAAGCACAATTTTCCGCTCACTTGTATCACCCTAAATTCTGGTTGCTGTGGCTGGCTGTCGGTCTGGCCAGGCTGACCCTCCTACTGCCTCTCAAGTGGCAGATGAAGCTTGGCAGTGGCATAGGTCTGCTGGCAATGAAGCTGGCCGGAAGCCGGGTTAACACCGCCAAACGCAACCTGGAGTTGTGTTTTCCACAAATGAGTGAGGCCGAGCGAGAGACGCTGCTCAGACGTAATTTCCAGGAAACCGGCAAAGCGATTTTCGATACCATCAATGCCTGGTGGTGGAGCAACGACAAAGTGCAGAAGCACATGCAGATAAAGGGCCAGGAGCATGTGGAGCAGACACTGGCTGCCGGTCAGGGAGTTATTCTGTTTGCGGTTCACTGCTTGCCGCTGGAAATGGGTGCAAGAATATTTGGCCAATTTCAGCCCGGGGTTGGTGTGTACCGCCCCCACAACAACCCTGTAATGGAATATCTGCAGGTGAAGGGCCGTTTGCGTTCAAACAAGGCGCTGGTTCCCAAGCGGGATCTAAGGCAGATGGTGCGTTGCCTGCGTAACCCTGATGTCATTTGGTACACAGCAGATCAGGACTTTGGCCGCTCCAGCGCCATCTTTATCCCCTTCTTCGCCGTTCCCGATGCTGCCACCATCACCGGCGGCACCACTTTGGCCAAGCTGGGTAAAGCCAAAGTGCTGCCCTTCTTTGTTGAGCGCAACACCGACGATACGGGTTACAACATAGAGATCCAGGCGCCGCTGGATAACTTCCCCGGCGAAAATGAGGTGGAAGACGCCAAACGCGGTAACGGCATTGTCGAGCAGTTGATCAGCCGTAATCCGGCGCAGTACATGTGGCTGCACCGCAGGTTCAAGACCCGCCCCAATGAGAGTGATCCCTCGCTCTATTGAGAAAGTAGCCGTAAAAATGCCGACTCAAGGTCGGCATTTCTTCGTTCTTCGCTTTTTTCAGTCTTCAGAGGGCAATCTCAAACCAACCCGGCTGACTGTCCCTTCCTGCACCTCGGCGACTATCCAGTCCAGCCCTTGCCAGAGGAATTGATCCCCCACTACAGGGTGACTGCCGAGTTGCTGTAGCAGTAAGTCGGCAACCCGCATCTGCTCATATTCGGGTTCCAGCTGCATGCCGTAAATCGGTGCCATATCGGCCAGCATCACATCCACTGAAATAAAGAAGTCACCAAAGAAGCGGGGCGCCTCGCGTTTTTCTGGCGCCTCACTGAACAGCTGACTCAGAGGCTCCAAATCGTCCTCTTGCCCCAGCACACAAAGAATGTCATCGGCCATCAGCCTGGTACTCCCCGAAGGGTGCAACAGTTCGTTATTGCGAAATACGGCAGCAATCCGGGTTCCCGCCGGCATGGCAAGACGCCTCAGAGGCTCACCGATACACCATTTATTTTCACTGAGACGATAGACAAATATCTCCCATTCACTGGTGGGATAAATTTCCACCCCGGCGCGGGAAATAGGTGCCGGTTTGGGTGGCAACTCCACCTTGGCCAGCTGCGCCGCCTTGGACAAGGTACTGCCCTGCAGCAGCAAGGAAACCATCACCACGAAGAAGGCCAGGTTGAAGTAAAGCTGCGCTTGTGGCAGCCCCGCCATCATGGGAAATACCGCCAGAATAATGGGCACTGCGCCGCGCAGCCCGACCCAGGAGATAAACCATCTGTCTCTGTCATGGAAGCTGCGAAACGGTAGCAAACTGAGCCAAACCGCAATCGGCCGCGCCAGAAAGATCATCCCGAACGCCAGTGCCAAACCCGGTAAGGCGATATCTTTCAGATCCGATGGCGTCAGCAAGAGTCCCAGTACCAGGAACATGCCTATCTGACTGAGCCAGGTCATACCATCGAGCACGTTGAGAATCGAGTGTTTGCCACGGGTCGCCTTGTTACCGAGAAATAGACCCACCAGATAAATAGACAGAATACCACTGCCTCCCAGGGCATTGGAGATAGCGAAGATCATCAGTCCGCCACTCAGCACCAAAATGGAGTAGAGGCCTTCCGGCAATTGATTGCGATTGATAACCTGCCACAACAGCCAACCGCCGCCGACACCGAGGATCCCGCCCAGGCCAAACTGTTTGATAAAGCTCAGTGCCAAATAGCTGCCCGAGAGTTCATCGCCACTGCTGCCGAGAATGGCAATCAGAGTCACGGTCAAAAACACAGCCATGGGGTCGTTACAACCGGATTCGATTTCCAGTGTCGAACCGACACGCTCATTCACGTTTTTGCCTTTAAGCAGGCTAAATACCGCCGCGGCATCGGTCGAACCGACAATGGCTCCCACCAACATGCCCTGGAGTAAATTGAGATCGAATAACCAGGCAGCCAACAAACCTGTCAGCGTGGTGGTTAACGCCACCCCAAAAGTGGCCAATGACAAGGCCGGCCACAATGCCACCCTGAAACTGGCAACCCGGGTACGCATGCCACCATCGAGCAGAATAACCGCCAGAGCCAGGTTGCTGACCAAATAAGCAACTGAATAGTCATTGAATACTATGCCGCCTGGGCCATCTTCACCGGCAAAGATACCCACCGCCAGAAATACCACCAAAATAGGAATACCGAGTCGCGAAGACAATGGGCTGAGCAGCACGCTGACTGCAATAAGCAAGGCCCCGACAAGGAAAAAGCTGTTGATGATATCTGCGTTCAAATGACCCTCCAGTTGAAAATGCGGGGAAGCTAATAAAAGAGAAACCTGGCTCTAACGAGACTCCGGAAAACACGTGGGTTACAGACGGGATTATATCATTAATTCGGGTTATTTTTCAGTAGAAACAGTTGACTTATTTTTACTGCCAGCGAAAAAGACCAGTAAAAGAAGCCAGGTAAACCCTTAAAAAATGGAAAATTTACCTATAAAACATCAAATCTTGACCCAAAGAAACATAAACTCAAATTAATGAAAAAAACTTTATTTTTTCAAATAATTAAAGAATTTGAAATCCAAGAATTCTCGTCAAGATATCAGTTATGGCCTCTGGACAAACAACCAGTGTCATAATGACAGCTACCAATGTTAAAAAGACACTTTAAACACAATCAAGATGACACCATCAAAAACACACAAACAAGTAATGCACTGATTAAAAACAAGAATAAAAGTTGGCACGTTGGCTGCTCTATGTAGGAAAACCTATCAAATAGACTTTGTCAGAGGGATGCCAATGAGCAGACAAAAATTCACCCTGATCGCACTGTTACTTGTGTTGGTCGCTTCTTTCACTGTACTTCTCAGTATCGGCAGTGAAATCTATCGGGAAAAACCACCGATTGCCGATGTCTATAGCGACAGCCAGGGCCAAGTGGTTTTCAGCGACAAGGACATAGAACAAGGGCAGTTGGTTTGGCGCTCCATGGGCGGACATCAACTTGGCTCAGTCTGGGGCCATGGCGCCTATGTGGCTCCGGATTGGACCGCAGACTGGCTACACCGTGAGGCCGAAGCCTGGCTGGATATTCGAGCCAAGGAGACATACAACAAGCCTTTCAATAGCCTGGACAAGAGTGCTCAGGCCGCATTGGAGCAAGCTTTAAGGGACGATTTGCGCCATAACACTGTCACTACAGACGAGAGAGGTCACACCCGGGTGGTGCTTTCCGACACCCGTATCGCCGCCATGGCGCAAGTGAGTCAGCACTATCAATCTTTGTTTGGTGACGATCCCGCGCTGAATGAGCTTCGGGAAGCCTATGCGATGAAAACCAATACCATAGGTTCTGCCGAGCGCCGTCAACAGCTCAATGCCTTCCTGTTTTGGGGCGCTTGGGCCGCAGTGACCGAGCGCCCGGATGCCAATTACAGCTACACCAATAATTGGCCCTACGATCCACAACTGGGCAATACACCGACATCAGACAATATCGTCTGGTCGATTCTGAGCATAGTGACTCTGCTGGCCGGTATCGGTGCCCTGGTTTGGTATCATGCCGCCGGCAAACATGAAGCCCTGCCAGCTCCTGCCACTGAAGATCCCCTGTTCAGACACAAACCCACCCCTTCACAAAAGGCCACGGGTAAATACTTCATTACCGCTATCGGCCTATTTCTGCTGCAAATACTGCTCGGTGGCGTCACGGCGCACTATGCGGTTGAGGGCCAGGAGTTTTACGGTATTCCCTTGAGTGAGATCCTGCCTTATTCAGTGACCCGCACCTGGCATACTCAACTGGCAGTATTCTGGATAGCGACGGCCTGGCTCGGTACCGGGCTCTATATCGCACCGGCGCTTTCCGGCCACGAGCCCAAATATCAACGCTTCGGTGTCAACCTATTGTGGGTCGCTCTGCTGGTAGTGGTGCTGGGCTCCATGGCCGGTGAATGGCTGGGGGTACAACAATACTTCTCACTGGACAACAACTTCCTCTTCGGTCACCAGGGATATGAATACATAGATCTCGGCCGGGTTTGGCAATTGCTGCTGTTGGCCGGATTGATGATCTGGCTGGCGCTGGTGAGCCGCGCTATGTTGCCCGCCCTGAAACAGGAATCTGAGCTAAAGCCTGTGCTCTGGGTACTCTACGCCTCTTGTGTTGCTATCGGCCTCTTCTATGGTGCCGGGCTGTTTATGGGTAAACACACTAACCTTGCCATCGCCGAATATTGGCGTTGGTGGGTAGTACATCTGTGGGTTGAAGGCTTCTTTGAAACCTTTGCCACCTCGGTTATCGCCCTGATGTTTGTGCGTCTTGGGCTTATCCGTGCCCGCAGTGCCAATGGTGCGGTACTCTTCTCTACCCTGATCTTCCTGACCGGAGGCCTGATAGGCACACTGCATCACCTCTATTTCACCGGCACACCCACTTCGGTCATCGCCTGGGGCGCTATCTTCTCGGCGCTGGAAGTGGTGCCTCTGGCCCTTATCGGTTTTGAAGCGGTGGAAAGCTATCGCCTGCGCCGGGCCGCTCCCTGGATGCAACGCTATCACTGGGCCATCATGTTCTTTGTTGCCACCGCTTTCTGGAATCTGGTGGGCGCCGGTGTACTGGGCTTCCTGATCAATCCACCGATTGCCCTCTATTACATTCAAGGGCTGAATACCACTGCCACCCACGCCCACGGCGCCTTTATGGGAGTCTACGGCATGTTGGGGATAGGCCTGATGTTGTTCTGCCTGTCAGGACTTGCCGGTAAACTGCGCTGGGAAGACAAGTGGCTCAAGGGGGCATTCTGGAGCCTGAATCTGGGACTGGCCGCCATGCTGTTCCTGTCATTGCTGCCGGTGGGCATAGTGCAGTTCTTTGCCGTGCTGGATCATGGCTACTGGTTTGCCCGCTCGGCAGAGGTGATCCACAGCCCGCTGGTAGAACGCCTGGTATGGATGCGGATGTTCGGTGACATCATCTTCTCCGTCGGCGGTTTATTGCTGGGCGCCTTCCTGCTGGGATTGTTGCGACAGGCGGTCAAGGCCAAACGCTTGGCCATTGCTACCAGTCACTAGCCACTCACACTGAAAAATAATGTCAAAATGACATTCCACTGTCCCTGGGGTAGACTCACCCCAGGGATTTTATTCAGGTCAGCTTATGCCACTCAGCCATTCCGATCTCACCCGTATCGCGCTGGATATCACCTCAGGTTTGCCAAACAGCGACAGATTCAGCCGTCTGCTGGCGACGGTACGGGACAATCTCCATTGTGATGCCGCCGCTCTGCTGCGATTTCAGGGCAATAGCTTTATCCCACTGGCAATCGACGGCCTCAGGGCCGATGTACTCGGTCGCAGCTTCAACATCACAGAGCACCCGAGACTGGAGGCCATCGCCCGCGCCGGCGATCTGGTGCGCTTTCCGGCAGACAGCCAATTGCCGGATCCCTACGATGGCCTGATAGCCGCCCACACAGATAAGCTCAAGGTGCATGCCTGTATCGGCCTGCCGCTGCTGGACAAGGAACAACTGATAGGCGCCTTGACCATAGATGGTCTGGACCCTTGCCAGTTCGACGATTTCAGCGATGAAGAGTTGCGAAGCCTGAGCGCCATCGCCGCCGCCTCCCTCGGCAATGCCCTGCTGCTGGATAAGTTGGAAAGCCTGTCGCTACAGAGCCAGAGTCAACCGCTGCCGGAAACCGGCCACAGTGAACTTCTGGGGGAAAGCCCGCAGATGTTGGCGCTGAAGCGGGAAATTGCCGTGGTCGCTCCCAGCGACCTGAACGTGTTGATCCTCGGTGAAACCGGCACGGGTAAGGAGCTGGTTGCCAAGGCAGTACACGCCGCCTCGCCCAGAGGCAACAAGGCTCTGGTGTACCTCAACTGCGCCGCCCTGCCAGAGTCGGTCGCCGAGAGTGAACTCTTCGGTCATGTCAAAGGCGCCTTTACCGGCGCCATCAGCAATCGCGCCGGTAAGTTTGAATTGGCCGACAAGGGGACTTTGTTTCTCGACGAGATAGGCGAGCTCAGCCTACCGCTGCAGGCCAAGTTACTCAGGGTGCTGCAATACGGCGATCTGCAACGGGTTGGCGAAGATAGAAGCCTGACAGTGGATGTGCGGGTTATCGCCGCCACCAATAAGGATCTCAAAACCGAGGTGGTTGAAGGCCGCTTTCGCGCCGATCTCTACCACAGGCTGAGTGTTTTCCCGCTACTTGTGCCGCCACTGAGAGAAAGGGGCCGCGACATACTGCTGCTTGCCGGGCATTTTCTTGAACGTTGCCGCAGCAAGCTGGGGCTGGAGCGCCTGAGTCTGTCCGCCGAATCGGAAGCCTGGCTGCTGGCCAACGACTGGCCCGGCAACGTCAGGGAACTGGAGCACCTGTTGCACCGTGCCAGCGTGTTGGCGCGCGCCGCCAGTGACCATAACCAATGCCAGTTGCAACTGGGTGAGTTGCAGTCAAAGAGCCCCTCTCCAAGTGCGCTGCCGCGCCAGTTGGACACCACAGTGCCTGCAGAAGCCATCACGCTCAAGCAAGCTACAGCGGAGTTCCAAAGACAGCTGCTGCGCAGTGTGTTGGAACGGCACCAATACAACTGGGCCGCCAGTGCCCGCGAGTTGGGTGTCGACCCTGGCAACCTGCATCGACTGGCAAAACGCCTGCAACTGAAATAGTTTTTTTGCCGCAATCTGTTGAAATCTGCGCCGGAAAAGGTAAGGATGCCTGCTCGACTCTGATGCCTGAAACCATGGCGACTGACAGCGTTTAATGAAGAAAAATATCCTATGACAAGAATTCCCCGCCTCGCCCTGTTACTGGGCCTGTTGCTTCCCGCCTGCCTGTCGCAGGCCGTTGAATATCCTCTGCCGCCAGAGGGCAGCAGTATCGTCGGTGACAACCAGTATTATGTGGTGCCCGATGACAAGCGCACACTGGAGAGTGTTGCCGACGAATATCAACTGGGGCTGACCAACATGACCGAGGCCAACCCAGGGGTCGACCCTTTTCTTCCCAAGCCCCGCAGCACATTGCTGATCCCTCACAAGCTGATCCTGCCGGATGCCCCCCGTAAGGGGATAGTGATAAACGTGGCCGAAATGCGCCTCTACTACTATCCCAAAGACAGCAATACGGTACAGGTCTTACCCATAGGCATAGGCCAGATAGGTCGGGATACCCCGGAAAACTGGGTGACCAAGGTTTATCGCAAACGCGCCAACCCCACCTGGACCCCAACGGCCAGGATCCGCAAGGAATATGCCGCCAACGGTATCACCCTGCCCAAGGTCTGGCCCGCAGGCCCGGATAACCCCATGGGCTTGTATGCGCTTTATATCGGTAACCTGTATGCCATTCACGGCACCAATGCCAGCTTCGGTATAGGCCTGCGTGTCAGCCAGGGGTGTGTCCGCCTGCGTAATCAGGATATCGAGCATCTGTTCAATACTGTGCCCAACGGCACCCGGGTACAGTTTGTCAATCAGCCGATAAAGGCCAGCCTGGAGCCTGATGGCGGTCGCTATCTGGAAGTGCATCAGCCGCTGTCGCGCACCGAGGCCGAGTTTGAATCCACCGCACCTGTGGTATTGAAGATGACCCCGGCCATCAGCCGCTTTATCGCCCATGCCGACACCGATTCGACCGTGCTCAAACGCCTGTTGGATGACAGAAGCGGTATTCCGACCCGCCTCAATCCCTGAAAGCCTTTCAAAAGCAAGACCCCAGCCTAGGCTGGGGTCTTGCTTTTGAGCGGTATCGCTTTTGGCTGTTACCCCTTGATGGGAGCCAACTGCTGCTGCACAAAGGCGTGCATCACGGCGCTGTTGGCCAGAATTCGCTGATCCAGGTTCTGGGTTGCCGGTGTTTCACTGCAAACACCCACCTTGGCACCGGTGCGAACCAGCCAGGCCTCGAACGAAGTATCAAAGTGGTTGAAGATGACCCCGTCTTGCACCGGACAGCCATCGATATCACCATCGGCGGCAATATCAAAGAAACGCCCCAGAGTATCACGCAGCTGCAAACTGAACTGGCCGGGTGATTGTCTGGGCTCAAAAGAATAGATATAGGTGTGCTGCTGCAACACATCTTCATGACAGGTCAATATGCCTTCACGGCTGGCGCCCTGCAGCAGTTGGCCATATTCCAGTAGCAGCTTGCCTTCAACCGAAGGTGAACTGGCTTCGCCCTCTTTGGGCTGTAAAAACCCCCGGTTGGGGTTTTCACCGAACTTATTGAATCTGTGCCCCTTGGCAAAGCCAGTGGGGTTGACCAAAGGCAACAAGCTTAGATTAATTCGCTCGAAAATATCCTGTTGCAGTTCACTGAGGAAATGCAGCATCCCCCAAGGGCCGGCAGCCTCTTCACCGTGGAATCCGGCACTGATCAACACAGAGGGCAGCTCCGCCGTCGCTGAGGGCGACTGATACAGCTCCAGTGGATAATCACCTATTTCGCCCAGCTTCTTGCGCCCCAACTGCAGACGATCAACTTCCTGTTGCAATTGGGCATAGAAATGTTCGATATCCGTACTGTCGCAGGCAAAAATGTCTGAATGCCATTGAAAAGATGCGAAGGGGGAACGGCTCATAGTGCTTTTATGACTCAGATGAATGAAGGGCAAAGCTATAATATCAGCTTTATATAAAAACAAAATCCATCTGAGCCAATAGCGCTCAAAAGCCCTGGACTCAATCGTCGCGGGTCAGGACTTCCAGCAGTTCAATTTCAAATTCAAGATCCGAATTCGGCTTGATCAGCGCCCCAACCTGGCGTTCGCCATAAGCCAAATGTGCCGGAACCTTGAGTCGGCGTTTGCCACCGACCTTCATCCCCATCAAACCCAGGTCCCAGCCCTTGATCACCCGCCCTGTGCCAATGACACACTGAAAGGGACGGCCCTTGTCCCAGGAAGAATCAAATTGAGTACCGTCACTCAACCAACCTCGGTAGTGAGCCGTAATAAGCGCTCCTTTCATCGCGGCTTTGCCCTGACCTTCCTCAATATCTATGATTGCCAATTCTGCCGTCATGGCTTGTTCCTCAACCTATGGCTCAAAAGGCGCATCTTAGCCGTAAAAGGAACTGAACACTATTCCATGAATAGATGAAGCGGCATGGCAGGCACTTTTCCTTCAGGCTCAAGCCCTTGCTATACTGGCCGCCCGCGGCACTTATATGGCACTTAAATAACAGTCACAGGATGAGACGTCCAGAATGAAGCACACAATTTCACTCTCTGAACGCTATGCCCAAGGCCCTTGGCAGCAAGACCCCGCCCAGTTGCCTGCGCTGGCAGCGCTTGATCAGCGTTTTCAGGCGCTCGGTCAGGGAAACAAAGTCCCCGGGCTCTACCTGTGGGGGGATGTCGGCCGCGGCAAGACCATGTTGATGGATCTCTTTTTCAATGCCGTCGAGGGGCAACCCAAGCTCAGACTGCATTTTCATCACTTTATGGCCAGGGTTCACAGAGATCTGAACCGCATCAGCGGCACCCGTGAGCCTTTGGATCAGATTGCCGCCACACTGGCCAAAGAATGCCGCCTGTTATGCTTCGATGAGTTTTTCGTCTCGGATATCGGCGATGCCATTATTCTCGGACGTTTACTCGAAGGCCTGTTTAACCGTGGCGTTATGCTGGTCAGCACTTCCAATACGCCAATCGAGCGCCTCTATGAAAACGGCCTGCAGCGAGAGCGCTTTTTACCGACTATCGACTTGTTGCAACAGAAGATGGAATCGCTGCACCTCAATGGCGAGCAGGACCATCGCCTCACCAAAGGCGCGCCCCATGCCCAGGCGGCACTTCCCCTGCTTCAGCTTGGCAATGAACCTGACTTCAGCCAGTGGTTTTCAAAAAACGCCTCGGGTCCAGGGCAACTCAACATCATGGGCAGAGCGCTTTTTTTCCAAGCCATGGAAGCCACACAATCACTGGCCTGGTTTCGCTTCGATCAGCTCTGCGAAGGGCCGAGATCCACTCTGGATTATATGGAGCTGGCCGAAACACTGGATACTCTGCTGCTGAGCCATGTGCCCAGGCTTGGCGGTGAGCGCCGCGGCTGGATCCGCGCCCGCGGCACCGAAGATGCTGCCGAAGCCGTCAGCACAGGCGATAGAAAACTCAGTTATGCTCCGGAGGATGATGCCGCCCGGCGCTTTATCGCCCTGATAGATGAGTTTTATGACAGGGGTAAACAACTGGTGCTGCATGCCCAAGTACCACTGGAGCAGCTTTATCAGGGCGGCGCCCTCAGCTTCGAGTTTCGCCGCACCTATAGCCGCTTAACCGAGATGCTGGGCAGCTCAGAGCTGGCGCCTGGCGTTATCCAATAGGCGCACTGACTCGGCCGCCTCGGTACGCATAGCGTCCAGCGCTTTGCTATCAAACAAGGTACCGCGATAGAAGAGCCCTCTTATCGATTGAGTGGCACCTATGTCCTGCAGCGGATTGTCCTGCAGCCATAGCAGTTCTGCCTTTTTGCCGACTTCAATGCTGCCATAGTCCTTGCTCTGGCCCATGAAGCGGGCGCCATTAATGGTAGCCGAGCGCAGAATATCGGCATTGTTCACCCCGGCCTGTTGCCAGAGTTGCAGCTCAGTGTGCAGCCCTTCGGCGGGGTAAACATAAGTGTTGAGCGCAGCAGAATCGCTGCCCGCCAGCAGGGTAACCCCGGCCTGCAACAGTTTTGGCAACTCGGCAGCCAGCGCTTGATAATGCTGCTTACGTGTCTGCCACTGCTGAGGTGTTTGCGCTCCCATACGCTCAATTCGCCAACGATATTTTTCGGTAAAAGCTCGGGTCAGAAACGCCATGAAAGGATCTTGGCTGTGATCTTGAGTATCGAGCCAGGCCAACTGGTGGCCGCCAATCAAGGTTGGTGTCACGGCAACGCCTTTGGCTGCCAACATGCGGTAACCCAGCTGCGCCTGCTCCGGGTCGAACCCATCACGATACGCCTGACTCGCCTGCTTAGTGCTCATACGTCCGGCCGCAACCGCAGCAGCAATTTGAGGCTCTTGGGCATTTCCCAGCCTAAGTACATATGAAGCATGTTCTATGCTGGACAGCCCGCTCTTGGCGGCTTCGAAAATGCTGACCCCATAGGGAATATGGCTGGATACCAGATGTCCACGGGCACGGGCCTCTTTGAGTGTTTCCAGATAGAGAGCCGCCGGCATGGTATTTTCAGTGATCTTGATAAAGTCGACCGCCATACTTTCAAGCTTGTCCATGCCTTGACGCATTTCGGCGCCGTCGGCCACTTCCAGATCGCCATTCCAGACAGAGTCCGGACCTTCAAACTTCTGCCCGGCGCTGAAAATTTTCGGCCCCAAACGGTTACCGGACTCAATCTGTTTACGCCATAACAGCACTTCCGGCGCCAGATCGCTGGCCGCTTCACGCACCGCGGTAATGCCGTAACTTAAGTAAAGCGGCAGTAACAGGGCATTGTCCTCCACCAGTTCCCGGCCTTCGAAGTGCACATGCATGTCCCACAAAGATGGCATCAAAATGCCGCCCTGAAGATCCACAGTGCGCTCAGCCGTTAACTTGGCAGAGCTGTCTTCAATGGCGCTGATCCGCCCCTCATCGATCGCCAGTTGTTTACCTGATAGCAAACGCCCCTGCTCCACATCCAGCAAACTGAAATTGGTCAGCAGCCACTCATGGGGTTTGGCCTGCAGCGGCGGGGGAAATGATGTGGCCAAGAGACATAACAGCGACAGTTTTTTCAATGACATTCCGGCTTCCTTAATTATTATTTTAGGTCTAATAAACAAATTGTTATCAACAGTTCCAGGTCTCTGGAGAGTTACAACGCCAACCTCTCCTGCCGAGGAATGATTTCGGCCTTATTGAGCATGAACCTTGGAAACTCGTTGCTGCTCATCTGTCACCCGGCGCGCAGGCAAACCTGATGGACCAAAACCAAAACAAAGCACGGTCACCACCAAGACAAACAACCAATGCAACAACCACAGTGGAGCAAAATCGGTACTGCTCTGCATCACAGGCGCTGCGCCATCAAGCAACAAGGGCGGTAAGATCAAGGGAGGCAGCGCCGCCAGCAGGAAGCCGCCGCCCTGCACCATGGCACTGAGGCCGGCCGTCTGCTCGGCGCCGCGGTATTCTTCATGCACCAGGAGCAAGGTAAGTGAAAAGCTGCCGCCAAGCCCCACGCCAAGCAGCAGACTCCAAAGCACAGGGGCGCCCTGAGGCCACAAAGCCAAGGCCATAAAGCCTACTAATTGCGCGATAAGAGCCAACCACAACCAGGGACGGCGGTCGGCTTTTGCTTGCTTGCCGGCGAAACGACCTGCCAGCAGCGGCAACGTCAGGGCTGAAAACATCTGTGCCAGCGCCATCAGGGCCACCAGCCGCCCACTTGCAAGCTGAGACATGCCCAGTTTCTGATAGCTGAGCGGTAACCAAGCCACCAGGCTGGCATAGCCTCCATTGATAAGCCCGAAACTCAGCAACAAAGACCAGGCCTTCGCCCGGCGCCATGGCAAGCTTGGTTTAGCGGGCGCGGGATTATCCTCCCCTGATGTACTCACAATAGAGCCTTCAGTCAGAGGTGCAACTCTGGAAACAGCCGGTTGAGAGTCACGCCTGGCCAACCAAAGTGCGAGTAACAATACAGGTATGCAAGGCAGCGCCCACAATGCCAACACCGAAGCCCCCTCTGAAAACAGCGTCATCAACCAAGGGGTGACTCCAGCGCCCAGAGCGCCGCCGCCCATCAACAGCGCCGAGTATCCCCCCATTAATACCGGCAAGTGTCCGGCGAAATGCTGTTTGATAAGCCCTGGTAACTGCAGTTGCATCCAAGCTACGGCAAGCCCGGCCAGCAAGGTGGAGAGCCAAAGCAGTGGCATAGTAACTCTTGCTCTGAGTACCAGCGCCAAAGTCAGCAAGCCGAGGCTAAGAGCCACACCGGGCAAGCTGGAGAGCCTTTTAGGTAGCCAAGGGGCAGTCAGTGCTCCAACTCCCATCAGCAACATGGGCATTGAGGTCAGCCATCCCAGAGCCTGCACCTCAATACCAAGCTCGCTACTGAGCTGTACCAGCAAAGGCCCGGGCGATGTCAGAAAAGGCCTCAACGCCAGTGCACCACCAAACAATAACAGCAGCAGAGCCACTGCTTTCAGCCTGGTCAAATACGGCTGTTGAAGTGTCATTGCTCTTCGCTATCCCCAGCTGGATTTGCCTGAGCATCATGTGCCAAAGCGCCATAGAGCCAGGCAGGTTCAAAGGAGCTTTGACAACGACGAATGGTAAACCCCGGGCTTTGTGCAAGCTTTTGGCTCTCCAAACCCAGCAAACCATAGCTGGCTTCACTGGAGAATCCCCAGAATTCGGCATCGTGATTATCGAATACATAGCGTATCTCACGTATACCTGCCATCAAGGCGGCAGCCAAACACATGGGGCAAGGGTGACCACTGGCGTAGAGCACGGCACCATCGAGTTGTGTCGTCTCTAATGACTTGGCCGCCGCACGTATGGCCTGCATTTCGGCGTGAGCCGAAGGGTCGCAGTCGGCTGCGACTCGGTTGACACCTTGTGCAATAATCTCCCCGTCTTTCAGCAACAGGGCGGCAAAGGGTCTGGCGCCGGACAGCAGATTATCTTTGGCCTTGATCACCAAGTGTTCTATTAGATCGGCTTCTGTCAGCGGCATGCTTGTGAGTGTTGCTTTCATTCTGTGGCTTCCAGGCAAATTTTCCATCCAGTCTAAAAACTGCCTATTTGATTTGGAAATTAAATAATGAAATATTCATCAGTGGAATTCTCACTAATCCGGTACTGATGAAAACACCTCATTCTCCCGCCAACCTGGCACTGATCGATCCTGTATTACTGCGGGCCTTTGTCGCCGTCGCCGACAGTGGCAGTTTCACCCGCGCCGCGGCCGCCACTCACCTGACCCAGTCAACAGTTAGCCAGCAGCTTCGCCGTCTGGAGCAACAATTGGGTTATCCTTTACTGGATCGCAGTGGCCGTTATGCCCAAACCACACCTGAAGGTGAGCGACTGCTTACTTATGCCAGACAGATACTGGCGCTGATGCGGGAAGCCGGAGGTCGAACACAAGAGGCGTTTACCCCACTTCGATTGGGAGTGCCGGAGGATTTTGCCGGTGAGGTACTGACCCAGGTGTTGGCCGAGCTGCAACGCCAGGAGCCGACATTACAACTGGAACTGACATCTGGGCTGAGCCAAGGCCTTTATGAAGCATTTCGTGATGGCAAACTGGATATAGTGCTGGTGAAACAACGCCTCGGCGCCAGTCGCGGCGTCACCTGCTGGCCAGAACCTGTTTGCTGGTTCGACAGTCGCAGCCACTCGCTGGCAGAAAAGCGCCCGCTACCTTTGGTTGCCTTTCCCAATGGTGGTTTATATCGAAGTGAGATGATCCAGCTGCTTGATGAAACCGGGATAGAGTGGCAAATGGTGCAAGTCAGTAATTCACTGTCACAGGTGAAAGCCGCTGTAGCCGCAGGCATAGGAGTGAGCCTGTTGCCCAAACGCCTGCTCACAGACGCTCATATTCAGCAAGAGACTCTGCCACCGCCATTACCGATGGAACTGGTACTGCATGCTGCGCCCAGCCTGAACCATATGGGCAAGCGGTTAATTCAGGACTTGGTCGCCCGTTGCAATGACTTGATGGTTACTTAAGAAAACAAAACGCAAACCCAGCTAATCGCGCCCCGGCTTTCTGCGGTACATCAAGCCGTCGGCCTGAGCCATCAACTCGGCCAAGCTCCTGGGTTGGGCCGGATCGTATAGGGCTTCTCCGAGGCTGGCACGGATCTGATAGGGTTTTGCCAAGCGGAAGTTGAGTTCGGCCAAGGCTTTACGGAACCTCAACTTGATGGCCCTGACATCCAATGGTCGCAAATGGGTCAGCAGTACGGCAAACTCATCACCTCCAAGCCTGGCTACCACATCCGACTCGCGGAAACAGCTCACCAGCATGGCGGCAAAGGCCTGCAACACGGCATCACCTTCACTGTGACCATAGGTATCATTAATGGGCTTGAATTCGTTGAGATCCAGATACAGCAAGGCACCGTAGAAACTTTCACGACAACAGGAAGACAGTGCCATCTCCCCCAGTAACTCAAAGCCCCGGCGGTTGGCCACGCCGGTGAGTTCATCCTGACAGACCTCTTCCATATGCTGCAGTTCGTTTTCCACCATATGGCCGAGATCTTCCAGACACAGCTTATCTTCCTGGGACAGTTCTCTTGGGCGTACATCTATGATGCAGAAGGTGCCAACCCGACAACCATTGCGCATAGTCAAAGGATAACCGGCATAAAAGCGGATATGGGGAGCGCCGGTAACCAGAGGGTTGTCGGCAAAACGAGGGTCCTTGAGAGTATCCGGGATCAGCATGGATTCAGGCGACAGGATGGCATGACCACAAAACGACTGATCTCTGGGTGTCTCCCTGAGGGAGATACCTAAGGAAGGTGCGAACAAGTCCCATGCGTGCTCTGCGTCGGCTTACAGGCCTGGATGCAAGGCGTGGTTCGCAGCAAATGGCCCTAGTCCTTTGCAAGAAGCACAACACAGCAGGCAGGCCTGTAAGCCACGCCCTTCGGGGCTTTCACAGCAACCGGCTCTCTGCGTTATCTGACTTCGACAGGCCCCGGCATGCCTTCAGTCAGATGCCTTGAACGCCAATTGCTGTGTCAGCCAGAGTGCCGCGAGGACTTATTCGCACCTTCCCTAAGCTGGACTTGAACCATTGTCGTTTGGCATCAACCAGACTAACCAAACAGATGGGCACTTCAAACAGTCGCTGCGCCATGCGGCTGATGCGATCAAAGCGCTCCTCTGCTTCGGTATCCAACACCCCGAGTCCTTGCAGGGTAGCCAGCCTTAGTGGCTCATCCAAGGGCTTTGGGGGTCTTGGCATAGGCATTCCTCAACAGTGGCTTCAGGCAAAGCAATCGACAAAACTTCTCCGTTAACTATAGATAGCCTGAGCGCACCGGTAAACTATTGCCCCAGGATAAGCTCATAGATGTTACTGACCCGTTCGGCCTGCTCCGCCACTTTTTCCTGTGCCACCAGCCCAGGCAAACCGGCCAGAGTCAACCTGTGGTTTTCATCCCTCAGCATGCAATAGGCCTGGGTCAGATGCTGCGCCGACATCAAGGGCAGCAGTTCAAGCTCGGCCAACACCTCAAAAATCCGCACATTATCAGACCAGATACACAGCTCGGGGTGCTTATGGGCATGGGCCAGCACCAAATACTGAGCGATAAACTCAATATCGGCGATACCGCCAACGCTTTGTTTAAGATCGAACATTCCCTGCGGCGCTTTGAGCAGATGGTCGCGCATCTTGAGGCGCATCTCACGCACTTCGCTGGCCAGCTGTTTCCTGTCTCTTGCTTGGCGCAGCACGCTGTCACGCACCGCCTGAAATTCCTGCGCCAAGGCGTTATCACCGAAGACAAAGCGGGCACGAACCAAAGCCTGATGTTCCCAAGTCCAGGCCTCCTGCTGCTGATACTCGCCGAAATGCCCAATTTCACTGACCAAGAGCCCGGAGGCGCCCGATGGTCGCAGGCGCATGTCTACCTCGTAAAGCTCGCCCGACATGGTGCGGGTGGAAAACAGGTGTAATATCCGCTGCGCCAGTTTGAGATAGAAGTGCCCTACATCCAACGGCTTGTCACCGTCAGTCGAGCCGCCCTTGGCATTGTGCAGAAACACCAGGTCGAGATCCGAGCCGTAGCCCAGCTCAATGCCCCCCAGCTTGCCATAGCCGACGACGGCAAAACCTATCTCGCCGTCAGCCAGGCCAGGCGGCACGCCGTGGCGCTCTGTCATTTGCTGCCAGGCCTGTTGCACCACTTGCTCTATGATGGCCTCGGCAAGAAAAGTCAGGTGATCGCTGACCTGCATGATAGGTAAGACCCCGGTGACATCCGCGGCGGCAATTTTCAACTGTTGCGACAGTTTAAACTGCCTGAGCGCCTCCATCTGCTGCTCCATATCCTCTTCCGGAACCCGCAGCAGGTATTGGCGCAGTTCACTGCCGTAGTCATCCAGAGAGGTGGTGTCATAAAGCTGCGCCGGATCGATCAGTTCATCCAGCAACATGGGGAATTTCGCCAGCTGCTGGGCAATCCAAGGACTGGCACAACACAGGCTCACCAATTGTTGGCGGGCGCCGGGATTTTCACACAGAAGTTCAAGATAAGTGGTACGGGTCAGGATCTGCTCCAGTACGCCGGTTACCGGCTTGAATGCCTTGCCGGGATTGGGCTGCAGCGTCAGCTCCTCAAGCATTTTCGGCATCAGCTTATCCAGGGTATCCCGCCCTCTTGGCCCTATGGCCCGGCGTGATACCGTCTCGCGCCAATGAGCCAGACTGCTCCAGAGTTCATTGTCTTCTATGCCCCGCTCGGCCAGCAGCGATTGTATGTCTTCCTCGCTGTCACAGACCCAGAGCTGGCAGGCCCAGCTATCACTTTGCTCCTCATTGTCTTCATCACCGCCGACGGTATCGCGAAAATGGCGATGAATCTTGAACATGGCGGCCTCAACCTCACTGCGCAGCTCTGCCTCATTGGCCATCCCCAACGCGTAGCAGAGACGATGCCAATCCAGGCCGTTATCCGGCAGGGTTTGGGTCTGTTTATCCCCTATGGCCTGCAACAGGTTTTCTACCCGGCGCAGCAGCAGATAACTCTGCTTGAGTTCATCTACTGCCAGGTACTCAAGTTGCCCCAAACTAAAGAGGGTATCTATGGCATCGAACAGGCTTTGACTGCGCAGCGCCGGCTCCCGGCCGCCGCGGATAAGCTGAAAACTCTGCACCACGAACTCCACTTCGCGGATACCGCCGGCACCGAGTTTGATGTTGTCCTTGAGCTGTCGTCGACGCACTTCCTGGGCAATCAGGCGCTTCATCCGCCTTAAGGAATCTATGGCAGAAAAGTCGATATAACGCCGGTAAACAAAGGGGCGTAGCAGGTCGTGAAGCTCATCCGAGTATTGAGTCCAGGGACCAAGCGCGCGGGCTTTGACCATGGCGTAACGCTCCCAGTCACGCCCCTGCTCCTGATAATAATCCTCAAGGGCGCTGTAGCTGACCACCAGCGGGCCACTCTCTCCATAGGGGCGCAAACGCATGTCGACACGGAACACGAAACCGTCGACTGTGACCTGCCCCAGCAGATTGACCAGGCGTTGCCCCATGCGGATAAAGAACTGCTGGTTATCCAGGCTGCGCCGACCGCCCTGGGTCTCACCGTGTTCCGGAAAGGTAAAGATCAAGTCGATATCAGATGAGAAGTTCAGCTCACGGCCGCCCAGCTTACCCATCCCCAGGATCATCAAAGGTTGTGGCTTGCCGTTGCAGTCACAGGGGGTTCCCAGACTCTGGCACATTTCGCGATAGAGCCAGTCTCTGGCGCCGATGATCAGCGCCTCTGCCAATACAGAGAGATCGAGCAGTGACTCCTGCAGCGGGCTATAACCCATGAAGTCGCGCCAGGCGAGGCGCACCATTTGCCGGTTGCGATAGTTTCGCAGCACTGACTTGGCGGTTTCTTCCTGGGTGACAGGGTCGAGCAGGGATTGGATTTCGTCGGCAAAGTCTTGTCTATCCAGGCGAGTGAGCTGGCCGCTAAAGAAGGGGGCAATCCATTCAGGGTGGCGGCACAGCTGAGTGGCAACATAATCACTCAGGCCCATAACCCGCTGCAGCTCCTGCTGCTCTATGAGGCTGAGCTCGGTGACCACCTCAGGCCAGCGCTCCACCAGCAGATGCCAATGCTTACCGGCCTGTTTGCACAGCAACTCGGAAAACGGCTTTTGACTGTCACACCCCAATTCCATAGTTATCCCTGTTCGATTGTATTCAAGACCATTTAGACATATTATGTCATCTTTGCCGCACAAACGTCCGCTCGACATGGATTTTAACCGGCCGATGCAGATGATTCTGACTTCACCCCAATTCTTGTGGGTGATACTCTGTGCACAGATTACACCAACTTGCACTGACGGCCTACGGGGACCAGAGGTTTTAGCACCGTTTGCCGGGCTCAAGTGCTTATCATAATGGAGAAAACATGGCAGGAATGCTGATCCGTATTCTCAGTCTGCTGATGCTGTTATCACTGACAGCCTGCGGTGACGACAGACCCGAGCAGATTGCCCAGTTGCAACAGCTGAATGACCAACGTCTGGAAAAACTCGGCCAGATGCTGGACAAAGACCAGCTGCGCAATGGCATCTTACTCAAACAGTATGGTCAAATTCTGGCGCAGCAGCGGCCGGAGCTACAGCCGCTGGTGGAGCAACTGACACTGGATGCCACCAGTAAGGGACCACTGTACAAGTCACTGGAAAGCAGGGTGAAAGACGCCAAGGTGGCGAGCAACTTTGTCAATCTTGACCAACAGTTGGAAGAGGGAAACAACCTCTATCAAGCGCTGGACTCTAGCCTGTTCAACGACATGCTGTCAGATCCCGTCAATGTGATTGCCGATATGTCAGAGGGCAAACTCGCCAGGGTCAACGCCATCAGCCGCGAGGCTTCAACCCTGGCCAATGGCTCGGAAGACTTTGGTGCCGGCAGCCAGTTAGTGGGTAACCCCGCCTATGGCCAGTGGCAAACCGATTCCAACGGCATGTCCTTTTGGGCCTGGTATGGCATGTACTCCATGTTTTCCAACCTGTTCCACAGACCGGTTTATTATGACAACTGGTCCAGAGGCAGGGATTACAGCTACTACAATGATGTGGGGCGCTATCGCTATACCTCCCCCAAGCAGGCCAAGGCCCAAACCCAGGTCTATGAGCGCACCAAAAAACGTTTCGACTCTCAAGGCAAACGCTTTGACAGCCCTTATGCCAAGTCCCGCTCCGGCTCCAGCGCCCTCTCTCGTCAGAGCAGCGCCGCACCCAAGCCATCCAGCAGTGGACAATCGGCCAGCAAGTTTCGCTCAAATTACTCTAAAGACAGCAGTTTCCGTAATTCTGGCAGTCGCACCAGCCGTGGTGTCAGCCGGGGCAAATAACTCAGCCAGGATCACAACTTAAGGAATGAACATGACTCTATTTCAGGAATTCGGCATCACTCAGGAACTGGCCGTCATACTCGCCATCGACCTTTCTATCGCCGTGGTACTGCTCACTCTGACCCGCTACCTGCAGGGCTGGAGTGTTCGGGTAAACAGCAGTGAAGAGCTGGCAGTCAGAGACAACTTCGCCTTCGGCATCAGCACCGCCGGCGCTGTGGCGGCACTGGGTATAGTACTGACCGGCGCCATTACCGGCGCCGCCGCTCACAGTTATCTGCAGGAAGCCATCGGCATGAGCGCCTACGGCCTGTTTGGTCTAGTGCTAATCAAACTGGGGCGCTTTTTGCACGATAAAATCGCCTTGAATAATATCGACAAGAATGCCCTGGTGCTCAAAGGCAATGTGTCGGTTGCCATAGTCGATGCCTCGGCCGCTATCGCCACTGCGATTATTATCCGCGCCGTGCTGCTATGGGCCGAAGATCTGACCCTGGATACCTTTATTGCCATCCTCAGCGCCTTTGCTATTTCTCAATTGATGCTGGTGTTGCTGACCCGCCTCAGAGAGAATCGCTACGCCGCCCGCAACCAGGACAGCTCAATGCAGCAAGCGCTGGCGCAGGGAAATACCGCCCTGGCGATACGCCATGCCGGGGCGATGATCGCCATGGCACTGAGCTTCAATGCCGCCAGTCACTTTATCGTCTTCAGCCCTGAAGCCTATGTCACCAACGCCCTTGGCTGGCTGGTGTTCTCCTTCATTATGTTGGTGGTACTGAGCCTGTTGCTACCCTTGGTCAAACTCCTGGTGCTGGCAAAAATTGACCTCGCCGATGAGGTGGAGAAGCAGCACAACATAGGCTTGGCCGCTGTTGAAATGGCGATCAGCATAGCGGTTGCGCTGATCCTCACCGCTTTGATGGCCTGATCCCGTGGCATTAAGTAGTCACGCCAACACCCAAGAGCCCAACAGACGTCACTTAGGTGCCCTCGATGATGCCCTGCTTCTGGGGATCATGGGGGTACTGGCGGCCTGTGGTCTGATATACGAATACCTGCTTTCCCATTATGCCGGGCGCATTTTGGGCGCCCTCGAGGCGGCCATCTACACCATGATAGGCTTGATGATAGTCTCCATGGGCTTGGGGGCCTTTGCCGCCCGCAAGATAAAGTGCGCCTTCAGCGGCTTTGCAGTATTGGAATTGACTGTCGCCTTGCTGGGCTCACTGGCGATTCTGATCACCGCGGCCGTCATCGGCTTTGGCCACGAGCTGCCGGAACTGATAGGACGAACCCTGGGGCTACCGCCGGATCATCTGCCTCAGGGTGGCTTTATCGGCCGTTTTCAGGAGTTGTCCCGCTACCTGCCCTATTTCTGGGGTGTGTTGCTCGGTTTGATGATAGGCATGGAGATCCCGCTCATTGCCAGGGTGCGTCAGGCACTGTCCGATGAACACCTGCTGCACAATGCCGGCACCATTTATGGCGCCGACTATATAGGTGCTGGTGTGGGTGCGGCGCTCTGGGTCGGCTTTATGCTGGCGCTGGATATCCAGCTGGCTGCAGCCATGACCGCCGCCTTTAACCTCTTGGCCGGGTTTATCTTTATCATCCGCTTCAGGGACAGGATCCGCGCCGCCAACTGGTTACTGGCGGCACACGTACTGGCCACAGGAGTGCTGCTGATGCTGGCCATCAAGGGGCCGACCTGGGAGCAAGGATTCAACAACCTCCTGTATCAAGACAAGGTGGTCTATGCCAAGGCTACCCGGTTTCAGCAACTGACACTGACCAAGCGCCTGATGGGTAACCATCTGCCGCCTGTTTACTCCCTCTATATCAATGGCCGGCTGCAGTTCTCCTCCAGCGATGAGCATATCTATCACGCCTTTCTGGTACATCCGACTCTGGCTGCCAGTGCCCGTCACGACAAGGTGTTGATCATAGGCGGCGGTGATGGATTGGGCTTGAAACAGGTACTGAAATGGCAACCCAAGCAGGTCACTCTGGTGGATCTCGATGCCGAGATGGTCAAACTGTTCAAAGAACCTGGGGCTGAAGTACCGGAAGATCTCAGGACAGCATTGCTCGGCCTCAACGGCAACGCCTTTGCCGATCCCAGGGTGGAAATGGTTTTCGACGATGCCTTTAACGGTGTCGACCGCTTGCTGGCCCGCGGCGATAAGTACGATGCCATCATAGTGGATCTGCCTGATCCCTCACATCCGGATCTCAATAAGCTCTATTCAGACCTGTTTTATAAAAAACTCAGGGAACTTTTGAGCGCAGATGGGGCCATCAGTATACAGTCCACCTCGCCTTACCATGCGACCAAGGCCTTTATCTCTGTAGGCAAGACCCTGGCACTGGCGGGATTCAAGGTGAATCAGTATCACCACAATGTGCCCAGCTTTGGCGAATGGGGCTGGACCATAGGGACACTCAATGGCCAGGACGCCAAGAGCCGGCTGCAGCAGATGCAGCAACTGCCGGTAGAGGATGACTGGTTGACGCCCGGGCTTATTCGCGGAGCCTTCGAGTTTCCGAAACAGTTTTACACTAAGATGGACCAGGTTCAGCCCAACACCATAGGCTCACTGCAGCTGTATTACTACCACCTGCAGGCATGGACAGATGAACAGGGTGTAGCAACCTTTTAAACAGGCAAAGATAACGCTTGACATATTATGTCTCGGTGTTATCTTTAAACGCAGACATAATATGTCAAAGAGGACAAATATGAATATTCACACTATTGCCAATCATTTAAATGGACTTGGCGACAACAGCTCTACTGGGTTCCAGTTTGACTGTTACCCCATTGAAGGGGATGTAGAAGTGTTGCAGGTCAATGTGGTTGGCCGTGAAGAGATCCCCGTATTTGTTTCGGTAACGGAAAACCAAATCCTCTGCATCAGTTATCTCTGGGGAGAGGATGAACTCAAGCAGGAACGCCGTGCCGAGATGTTTGAAACCATGTTGGAACTCAACATCCCTATGCCACTGTCTTCATTCGCCAAGATTGACGATAAATATGTGGTTTACGGTGCACTCTCCCTGCAATCGAGCATGCTGGAAATAGAGCAGGAACTCTCTGTCCTGTCTGACAACTGTCTCGAAGTCATTGACGAACTGGTCGACTTTTTGAAATAAGGAGCCAAATCATGGGCATACTGAACAAAATTCTTACAGCATTCCGCGGTGGGGCCAACGAAGTCGGCCAAAGCATAGTGGATGCCAACTCAACCCGCATCTTCGAACAGGAGATCCGTGACGCCGAGAAACACCTCACCAAGGCCAAGCGTGAACTGACAGATGTGATGGCCAAAGAGATGCAAGCCAGCCGTGAAATCGATCGCATTAAGCGTGCTGTCGCCGAGCATGAAGGCTATGCCACTCAGGCACTGGAAAAAGGCAATGAAACTCTGGCACTGGAAGTGGCCGAGAAAATTGCCCAGCTGGAAATGGAACTGGCCGAGCAACAAACTGCCAACGACAGCTTCAGCGCCCATGCTGCCCGCCTGAAAGATCTGGTGAAGAAGACCGAACGTCAGCTGGCCGACTATCAGCGTCAGTTGAGCATGGTCAAGACCACTGAAAGCGTGCAAAAGGCCACGGCTTCCATTACCGACTCTTTCGCGTCAAGCAACTCCAAGCTGCTCAACGCCAAAGACTCACTGGAGCGTATCAAGGCACGTCAGCAACAGTTTGACGACCGCTTGAAGGCTGCCGAAAACCTGGAAGCCGAGAACAGCGACCAATCGCTGAAAGCCAAGCTGGCTGAAGCCGGTATCGGCGAGCAGAAGAGCAACGCCAGCGATGTGCTCGAGCGTTTGAAAGCCAAGAAAGGCTGATAACCTATGGGATTCTTTGGCAGCCTGTTTGGCAAAAAAGAAACTCCAGTGCGTCAGCTTAAGCACCCATCAGAGCTGCAAAAGGGCGATATGATCTCCCTTGATGACAGCTTTGCCCTGCCCGCGCATCTGCGCGGGCAGCAGCTTAGGGTCGAAGCCGTCAATACCTATGAGTATCAGCGCAGTCAGTCGACTGAATGGGAACTCAAGGGGCACAGCGGCGAAGCCATCTATCTGGGGCTGGATGAAGACGACGAAACCTGGCTGGCTTTCTCGCTGAAGATAAGCCGCGCTCAGGTCGATGCCTTATTCGATCTGGATGATTTCTCCGCGATCTTCGATGAGCCGGGGAAAGCTGAGCTGAGTACCAAGGCACTCACTGCCGAGACTGAGATGCTTGAGCAATGGCTCGGGAAACACTACCATCAGGTCAGTTTTGCTGAGTTTGGCTATTTCCACCGGGAAGATTACCGTGGACTCAGGCCGCCTCAGGATGCTGACGGTGCAACAGGTGATGCCTTCGAAAGCTATCAGTTGCTGGATGACGATGAATCTCGCGCTCTGGATATCGAAGTCTATGAAGGCGGCGAAACCGACGTTGCGCTGACCCTTTACCGCCCCCTCAGCGATATTCGTGACTACTGGCCAGGAGAATAATGCGGCATGAGCAAGAACCACCCTTATCCGGAAAAATGGTTACAAAACCAAAAGGCTGCCAAGGCGACTCAGGTAGCTTTTGATCTGGATGAAAGGTTTCAATACTCCATCCGCAAGGCGGCCCTGGATACAGGTGTCAGCCCTTCAGATCAGATACGCATGATATTGGGTTTATCCGTGGCCAAGCGTCCCAAGCGGCCACGGTTAACCGTTTCGCTCAGCCCCACCGATTATGTCCAGCTCGCCGAAAAATACGGCCTTGCTCCGGATGCGCAATTGGAAATCAAAAAACGGGTATTGGAAGACCTGGTACAATTCGTAGACGAGCAATAAACAAGCGCGTTTACAGCTAACGGCAAGTCTTTTACCCTGAAAGGATACAAAGTTTCTCAATGGAAGAACCAATGCCGGATAAATCTCGCTGGTTCCTGAAACCGCCTGTTCAGGTCTCCCCTTTCGAATTGGCGATGATGATGTTGTCGCTGATCTCTGTGGTTGTGATCCTTATCATGACCTTTGTCCCTGTCGATCCTGAAACCCACAAGTTGTTGTTTTATATCGATACGGGTATCTGCTTTATCTTTATGAGTTATTTCCTGGTGGGTCTGTTCCGGGCAGAGAATAAACTCACCTATATCAAGTCTCACTGGGTCGACTTTGTCGCCAGTATTCCGGCGATTGAAGCACTGCGCTTTGCCCGTTTATTTCAGATCCTCAGGGTATTGAGGCTCATTCGCATGAGTCGTTCCCTGATAGGGCCACTGCTGAAGCAAAGGCGTCAGGCCACCATCGCCAGCTTGCTGGTATCCATGGTCACCATCATCACCATAGCCTCGGTATTGATGTTGCTGGTGGAAAGCGGCGTCGAAGGTGCCAATATTCAAACCGCCGAAAACGCCATCTGGTGGGCAATAGTGACCATTTCCACCGTAGGTTACGGTGACTTTTACCCTGTGACGACAGTGGGCCATGTAATAGGTGGCGTGGTCATCGTCTGCGGGGTCAGTTTCTTCGGGGTTATTTCCGGTTATATGGCATCACTGTTTGTCGCTCCCGATGAGCAGGAGAGCCTGGAAAACCAAAGCAAGGTCATCAAGAGCGAGTTGGATCTGGTACTCGAACGCATGGAAGCCAACCAACAACAGATGCTGACGGAAATCGCCGACTTGAAACAGAAGCTGGCGCAGCAGCAACGGGACTAATCAATCGACTAAAAAGGACGCCGAGGCGTCCTTCTTTGTGCTTACTTCCGGGCTATTCGTCCGGAACTCTTACCAGGCATCAGCGCCAGTAGGGTTGCTGCTGCAGTGCCATCTTGCGGGATTGTTCCATGGCAAAAATCAGACTCTGCTGTTTGTCTGCCAAAGCCTCGGCAAGCTCTGGCGCCAACTGCTCGGCCATGGCATAAGCGCCAAGACTGATGATCCCCTGACTTAAGTCCTGCCAGGGCGCGCGGAAACTATCGCGAGCCTTGGATGAGTAGAGACTGCCATAGGCCAGCCCCACCAGAATGCCTTCATCCAAGGGAGCTGCCAGCTTGAGATAATCATCACGGCTGAGTTCGTCTCCCGGCATGGCCGCCAGCAGTTTTTGCCAGGAAGCCTCCTGCAGACCGTCACAGGTTCCCTTCAAGCCCCCTGCCACGGCTATCTGCATCTCGCCACTGGCCAGCTCAAGCAACATATTCACCAGTTGCAACTGCAGCTGACCATAACGGCAATCCTGCCATAGCGCTTGCAAGCGGCTGCGGAAATCCATCTTTTGCAACTGTTGCACGGCTCGCTCGCGCACGCTCTCGGCATTGGCCAACTTACCAAGCAACAATTTATCCTGGGCCAGACGCGTGAGAGAGTTGGCTTCTGTTACAAAGGCGAGTTGCTGCTCCAGCCAGGAAAATCCCGCATCTGTCTGGCTGTTGCCCAGAGTAAACTGGCCCAGGGTCAAGCGCAGCAGGCGCACACAGGAGCGCAGACGCTGCCACAATAACGCTTGCCCTGCCGGGTCATCCAAACTCTCGGCAATCATGCCCTCCAACAGCTGCCAACGCTCCAGCGCCGTTTCCAGCACCACCAGGAGGGTAGCTTTGATATCACTGTCGCAGGGCAGGCTGATATATTGCAGCGCCTCCAACGCCAGCGGACTGGCCTGCTGCGCCAGACGATAACCTCGCTGCGCCTTGCTGGCCTTCCCAAGACGCATGGGCAGATTGGCAGCAACCTGCTGTGCCAACGGCAAGAGATCGGCCGCCCGGCCACGCTTGAGTTCAAACTCCAACTCACAAAGCGATTCGCTCTGGCCCCCGGCGGCGATAGTGCCGGTATCCAGAGCCAGTTCTATCAGGCTCTCCCCCTGAACCACCAACCAGCGGCAACGCTGAAAATCGGTATGAAACAGGCAGGTAAGCCGGGCCTGCAACGCATCGATGTCGGAATTCTCAGGCCAAATTTCGGCGGGAAATAGCGACAAAACCGGGCTATTGGCGTCTATATCGACATTGTATTCCGGCCGACTATGGATCCCACCGCTAACACGACCGGCCGTTTTTATGGTTTGCTCCCGCTTGCCATCACATCCGCGGACTCTAAGGCCCATATCCAGCTGACGCAGTGCCAGCTCGGGCGTATCATAATAGCCATTACTTAGCTGCTGGCACCCTTGGGATGTGGCAGCGGGTAAGGAGTTCAGAAATGTGGTCAGGCGACTGACTTCCGTGGCGGGGAAAAAGAGCTTAAGTTCTATCTCATTTTGTTGATTGTCGGCATCCATGGTGCACTACTGCTCATTTTGTCATCAAAAATTCATCATCTCGTCATTTCGAGGTCACAATGTCATATTGTTGTCACAAAAATGACCTAGGATTATCCTGTCGGGTGATATATAACCCGATAGAATAAGAACTGACGTGTTTTCTGTAAAAACACAGTTTCAATAAGCGGACGCTTGGGTTAACATTCGCCCGCTTTTCCAATAATGGAATAACCTAAATAGGTAAACGGCTATGCCAGTAAACTCTATTTTAGGCGTGTTTGCAAAATCGCCGATAAAACCTCTGCAAGAGCATATAGACAAAGTATACGATTGCGCTTCGTTACTTGTGCCCTTCTTCGAAGCAACCATAGCTGAAGATTGGGACAATGCGGTCACTATTCGCAAGAAGATCAGCCAAGAGGAAAAAGAAGCTGACTCACTGAAACGCGAAATCCGCCTGACACTGCCAGGTGGTTTGTTTATGCCAGTAGAAAGGACTGACTTGCTGGAGCTCCTGACTCAACAGGACAAAATCGCCAATAAAGCCAAAGATATTTCAGGTCGAATCATCGGCCGCCAACTGCTTGTCCCTCAAACCATCCAAACCCCTTTCATCGCTTATTTGCAGCGCTGCCTGGATGCAGTCGCCCTGGCCAAAGAAGCGATCAACGAGCTCGATGATCTGCTGGAAGCAGGCTTCCGTGGCCGTGAAGTGGATTTGGTAGCCAAAATGATCAGTGAACTCGATGCCATCGAAGAAGACACTGATGATCTGCAAATTCAGGTGCGTCGACAGCTGTTCGCTATGGAAGCTGAACTGAATCCTATCGATGTCATGTTTCTCTATAAGATAATTGAGTGGGTTGGTGACCTGGCAGATCTTGCCGAACGTGTCGGTTCCCGCCTTGAGCTGATGCTGGCTCGCGTCTAACAAACAAAAGGTTATCAAGGTAACAACATGGTTGATGTATTAGTCACCTATGGCCCCTGGCTCATAGGTATCGCGGCTGTTTTCGGGTTTCTTATGGCCTGGGGCATTGGAGCCAACGACGTGGCGAATGCAATGGGTACGTCTGTTGGTTCAAACGCAATTACCATTAAGCAAGCGATCATTATCGCAATGATCTTTGAATTCGCCGGGGCCTATCTGGCCGGTGGCGAAGTCACCAGCACCATTCGCAATGGGATCATAGATTCCAGCTACTTTACCGAAGTGCCGGAACTCCTGGTCTACGGCATGATAGCTTCGCTGCTGGCCGCAGGCATTTGGCTGGTCGCCGCATCAGCTCTGGGCTGGCCGGTTTCCACCACTCACTCTATCGTGGGTGCCATCATAGGTTTTGCCGCCGTGGGCGTGGGCACTGAAGCCGTTGCCTGGGGCAAAGTCGTTGGTATCGTTGGCTCTTGGGTCATCACCCCTGCGATTTCCGGCTTTATCGCCTTTATGATTTTCCAGAGCGTACAAAAACTGATTTTCAACACCGAAGATCCTCTGGGTAACGCCAAACGTTATGTGCCTTTCTACATGGCCTTTGCCGGCTTTGTAATGTCTTTGGTCACCATCACCAAAGGATTGAAACACGTTGGTCTCAAGTTCAGCACAGTGGAAGCCTATCTGCTGGCACTGGCGATTGCCGTTCTGGTGGGTATCGCAGGTAAAATTGCCATCAGCCGCCTGAAAATGAGCAGCAAAAATGACCGCCAAACTCAATTTGGTAACGTGGAAAGAGTTTTCGCAATCCTGATGGTAGTGACTGCCTGTTGTATGGCTTTTGCCCATGGTTCCAATGACGTGGCCAACGCCATCGGCCCATTGGCCGCGGTAGTCTCTGTAGTCAGCAGTGGCGGAGAAATCGGCTCTAAGTCAGCTTTGGTTTGGTGGATTCTGCCTCTAGGCGCCGTCGGTATCGTTATGGGACTGGCCATATTCGGTAAGCGCGTAATGACCACCATAGGCAAAAATATTACTCACCTGACTCCAAGTCGCGGCTTTGCCGCCGAGCTGGCTGCTGCGTCAACCGTGGTTATCGCCTCGGGCACAGGTTTGCCTATCTCCACCACTCAAACTCTGGTGGGTGCGGTACTGGGTGTGGGCATGGCCAGGGGTATTGCCGCCATCAATATCGGTGTGGTTCGCAACATTGTGGTCTCTTGGGTCGTCACCCTGCCAGCCGGTGCCGGCTTGTCTATTCTGTTCTTCTTCACCATTAAAGGTGTGTTCGGCTAACAGAAATAGCTGTAGAAATCACGGTAAATATCATGATTATAAGAGGGAAGTCGAATGACTTCCCTCTTGCATTGGCGCCCTCAAATCCCTAGCATGTGGGCAGTATTTTGCGACAGAGAATGACTAAGTGTTAAGACTCCTGACTCTCATAGGGATGATGCTCCTGTCTCCCACCCTATTGGCCCAAGGCCAGACGCGCTATATTTCGGACGATGTCTTCATCTACATTCATGGTGGACCCGGCACTCAATACCGGATCCTGGGTAGTGTCGAAGCCGGTCAGCAGATAAGCGTGTTGCCTGAGCGCCAAGGCGATTACACCAAGATTATCGACCATAAGGATCGTGAAGGCTGGGTATTGACCAGCATGATCTCCAAGGACAAGTCGCTGCGTTTTCGCGTCTCAGAACTGGAAAGCCAGTTGGCCGAAGCCAAAGGCCAGCTCACAGGACTTCAGAGCGAAAATGGTGACTTCAAGGGCGAGCTTGGCAGCCTCAAGTCTCAGCTGAGCAAGGCCCAGGCGGAACTGGCTGAAGCCAGCACAGAACGCGATGAAGCCATAGCTAAGCTCAAGTCGATGAAAGACAATGAACGCTTCCGTATGTGGCAGGAAGGCGGACTCATCGCCGCCCTGGGTTTAATCCTCGGGGTCATTCTGGTTTACATGCCAAGACCACAGCGACGCAAGAAAGATCGTTGGATGTAATAGCATTTTTCCCTTCTCAAAGGCCAGTGTTTAAAACCACTGGCCTTTTGTTTATGTGACTTTACAGCTGGGGTACGTAAAGCCAATTAAACAATTTTCACATTCCCACCAAGATTGGTGTCACAGATCACATTTTGATTGTATAATCGGCGCGCGCAAGCGCCAATATTGTATACAAAAATAATAAAGCGTCTTTTGCGTCAGACATATTCCAGGTAATTCGAGCAGTCCTTAACTGCCCCCCAACCGGCTTAGATGGAAGCGATAACTATGTTCAAAGCGAGTGAAGTTCTGGCAGGCCACTATGATAGCGCCAATCTCGACGAACTCTTTAAAGCCATCAGTGACAACTATATTGTCGACGAAGAGCAATATCTGTCCGATCTGATCAAGCTAGTCCCGTCGAGTGACGAAACCATAGAGCGTGTGACCCGTCGCGCCCACGACTTGGTCAGCAAGGTTCGTCAATATGACAAAAAAGGTCTGATGGTAGGTATAGACGCTTTTTTACAGCAATACAGCCTTGAGACTCAGGAAGGCATCATACTCATGTGCCTGGCCGAAGCCCTGCTGCGGATCCCGGATCCGGAAACGGCCGATGCCCTGATTGAAGACAAGCTATCAGGTGCCAAATGGGACGAGCATCTGTCAAAGAGTGATTCTGTATTGGTCAACGCCTCGACATGGGGCCTGATGCTGACGGGCAAAATCGTCAAACTGGATCGCAACCTGGATGGCAGTCCAAGCAACTTATTGAAGCGCTTGGTTAATCGCTTGGGTGAGCCGGTGATCCGTCAAGCCATGTATGCCGCCATGAAGATCATGGGCAAGCAGTTCGTACTCGGCCGCACAGTTAAAGAAGCGCTGAAAAACAGTGAAGACAAGCGCAAGCAGGGCTATACCCACTCTTACGACATGCTGGGTGAAGCCGCACTGACCCAGAGAGACGCCCAGAAATACTTCCAGGATTACTCCCACGCCATCAGCGAATTGGGAGCCCAGCAGTACGATGAATCCCAGGCGCCCAGACCGACGATTTCCATCAAACTGTCGGCGCTGCATCCCCGCTATGAAGTGGCCAATGAAGACAGAGTCATGTCCGAGTTGTATGCCACAGTGATCAAACTGATTGAGCAGGCTCGCAGCCTGAATGTCGGTATCTCTATCGATGCCGAAGAGGTAGACCGTCTTGAGTTGTCGCTCAAGCTGTTCCGCAAGCTATACAACTCAGAAGCCGCCAAGGGCTGGGGCCTTTTGGGAATAGTGGTGCAGGCATACTCCAAACGGGCACTGCCTGTACTCCTGTGGCTGACCAAGCTTGCCAAAGAGCAAGGCGATGAAATCCCGCTGCGACTGGTGAAAGGCGCTTATTGGGACAGCGAACTCAAGTGGGCTCAACAGGCAGGTGAAGCCGGTTACCCTCTCTACACCCGCAAGGTGGGGACGGATCTCTCCTATTTGGCCTGTGCCCGTTTCCTGCTGTCGGACAAGACCCGTGGTGCCATCTATCCACAATTTGCCAGCCATAACGCCCAGACGGTCGCGGCCATCAGCGATATGGCCGGCGATCGTGAGTTTGAATTCCAGCGTCTTCATGGCATGGGACAGGAACTGTACGACACTATTTTGGCGGAAAGCCGAGCTCGCACCGTCAGAATTTATGCCCCGATAGGTGCCCATAAAGATCTGCTGCCCTATCTGGTGCGCCGTCTACTGGAAAACGGTGCCAACACGTCATTTGTGCATAAGTTGGTGGATCCCAAGACACCGATCGATTCACTGATCACCCACCCTCTGGTGACAGTCAAACAATACAAAACCCTGGCCAATAACAAGATAGTGAAGCCTGCCGACATTTTTGGCAGTGAACGCAAAAACTCCAAGGGACTCAATATGAACATTCTCTCTGAAGCCGAACCCTTCTTCGCAGCACTGGATCAGTTCAAGACTCATCAATGGCATGGCGGCCCGCTGATCAATGGTGAAACCCTGAGCGGCGAGTCAAAGGCGGTTGTCAGCCCCTATGACACGACACAAACCGTCGGTCAGGTGGTTTTTGCCGACAACCAAGCCGTCGAGCAGGCCATAAGTTCAGCGGTCGCCGCCTTCCCAGCCTGGTGTCGCACGCCGGTGGAAAAGCGCGCCAGCGCGCTGCAAAAACTGGCCGACCTGCTGGAAGAAAATCGCGAAGAACTGATCGTGCTCTGTACCCGGGAAGCAGGCAAGAGCCTGCAGGACGGCATAGATGAAGTCCGTGAAGCCATCGACTTCTGCCGCTACTATGCGGTGCAGGCCAAGAAGATGATGAGCAAGCCCGAACTGCTCCCTGGGCCAACCGGTGAATTGAACGAGCTATTTGTTCAAGGCCGCGGTGTGTTTGTCTGTATCAGCCCCTGGAACTTCCCGTTGGCGATTTTCCTCGGTCAGGTGACTGCTGCCCTTGCTGCCGGCAACACGGTTATCGCCAAACCTGCCGAGCAAACCTGCCTGGTGGGTTACCGCGCCGTACAACTGGCCCATGAAGCCGGGATCCCCAAAGAAGCGCTGCAATTCCTGCCGGGTACAGGCGCCAGTGTCGGCGCCGCACTGACCAGCGATGAACGTATCGGCGGCGTATGCTTCACAGGTTCTACCGGCACGGCCAAGGTGATCAACCGCGCTCTGGCTGCCCGCGAAGGCGCCATCATTCCGCTTATCGCCGAAACCGGTGGTCAAAATGCCATGGTGGTGGACTCCACCTCCCAGCCGGAGCAAGTGGTCAACGATGTGGTTGCCTCTTCCTTTACCAGTGCCGGCCAGCGCTGCTCGGCGCTACGGGTACTCTATCTGCAGGAAGATATCGCCGATCGGGTACTGGAGATCCTCAAGGGTGCCATGGATGAACTCAGCATTGGCTATCCAGGTTCAGTGAAGACAGATGTCGGCCCTGTGATCGATGCCACAGCCAAGGCCAATCTCAACGCTCATATCGAGCACATCAAACAGGTAGGCAAGCTTATCAAACAGGTGGAGCTGCCCGCTGACTGCAAGGATGGCCATTTCGTTGCTCCAACCGCGGTGGAAATCGATTCCATCAAGGTGCTGGAGAAAGAACATTTCGGCCCGATACTGCACGTTATCCGTTTCAAAGCCTCAGAGCTGGACAAGGTGATTGCCGATATCAACAGCACAGGCTTTGGTCTGACTCTGGGGATCCACAGCCGCAATGAAGGCCACGCCCTGAGCGTTGCCGACCGAGTCAATGTAGGTAACGTCTATATCAACCGTAACCAGATTGGCGCCGTGGTGGGTGTGCAGCCCTTCGGTGGTCAGGGGCTTTCCGGCACAGGCCCCAAGGCTGGCGGGCCACACTACCTGACCCGCTTTATGACGGAAAAGACCCGCACCAACAACATCACAGCCATAGGTGGCAATGCCACTCTGCTGTCACTGGGTGATGCGGAATAATCTCCACCCATGAAAAAAGCCAGGAATAGTTTCCTGGCTTTTTATTACCTGCTCGCGGCAAACAAACTCGCGCTATCAGCTCTTGGCTTCCTCGGGACAAAAGTTGTCCATCACCAGAGCGCAGGCTGCATCGCCGGTAATATTCAGCGATGTACGTATCATGTCAAATACCCTGTCGAGGGCAAACAGCAGTGGCAATCCATCAATAGGGATCTTGGCCGCCAGTAATACGGCCACCACCAGGAAAGAAGGTCCCGGCACCCCTGCCTGGCCAATAGCGCCCAAGGTAGAGGTGAAGATGATAGCCGCATAGGCGGCAAGGCTCAGATCAATGTTATACATTTGGGCAAAGAACATGGCGACCAAACCATAATAGATGGCGTTGCCGCTCATATTGATGGTGGCGCCCAACGGCAATACGAAAGAAGCCGTGGCTTTTGAGACTTTCAACTCCTGCTCACAGGTTTCCATATTCACCGGCAAGGTTGCCATGGAGGAAGCGGTGGACAGCGCCATGACCTGTGGCTTTTTCATTGCACTGATAAAGCGTGCCGCCGACACCTTGGAAAACAGTTGCACCACCAAGGGGAAGAAGATGAAACCATAAATCAAAATTGCCCCAACGAAGACGATGAACAGTTTAAATACCACCTCCAGTGCTTCAAAACCAAAGGTGCCGACTGAGTCAGCCATCAGACCGAATACGCCTATGGGAGCCACCAGCATCACACAGTTGATCATCCATACCATGGCCTCCGTGATGGCGTTGAGCGCGCCGAGGATCGGCTTGGCACCATCGCCCTTGACCTTGGTCAGTGCTATGCCGAAGAAGATACTGAACACCAGGATCTGCAGAATATTGCCGCCGGTAAGCGACTCAAACACATTGGTTGGTATCATGCCGATGAAGGTATCCATCACCCCGGGGAGATCGCCCTGCTCCTTGGTGACCTCCATCAGATCCGTCATACTGTGAGCGGTAAAATCAACACCCTTGCCCGGTTCAAACAGGTTTCCCAGCGCCAATGCCATCGCCACGGCAATGCCCGAAGTCACAATAAAGAAGCCGAATGTTCCGAGACCGATTTTCCCCGCCGATGGCGTATCCCCCAGGCTGGCGGCACCGGAGATGATGGCCACCAATACCAGAGGAATGACCAACATCTTGATTAGATGGATAAAAATAGTCCCCAGTGGGGCAAACATGCTGGCATCTTTGCCCAACCACCAGCCGACAGCCGCCCCCAAAAACATGGCAATCACGACTTGCACGCCGATATTGCCAATCCAGTGTTTGTTATTCATTGTTATGTCCCCGCCGCACAAGGGCGTCATCTTGTCAAAATCAAAGCGGGCAAAGGTACCACATTCAAGCCAATCGCTTCCGTGAGTTTTCTCGACTCAGGCTCAACAATTAGTCAAAAATGGCAAAAGATGCAAAGAGAATTGGAAAAATTCAATTCTCTTTGCCTAGAAATGAGGAAAGTTTAAAAAAACTTGGATTTCAGCGGCCAGAAGTAGAGATATTTCAAAGCCTACAGCTGAGTAGAAACTGCCAAGGCTGCCGCTGCGGCCAATGCCACCAGCACTATCCAGACCATCGCATTGCCGCTCCCCGGCTCTTGGTCGGCCAATTCCAGTTCCGGATGCCCCTGCAAATAGTCTTCCACCTTCCTCTTTGCCTCTTTTAGGCTCAAGTTCTCACGTTCACGCAGGTGTTTAATTGCAAGAATCTTTTGCTTGTCTTCCAGCAAACTGATCACTTCCAAATCCAAGGAGCTTTCTTTGGTAGGGTTCATAGTATCTTCCTGATTGAGGGTGGACATCATTGTCACGACTTTCCTAATACAGATAACTTTAGCCATAAAAAGGTGTTGAGCCAAGTAGTAACTTGTTCTCTTTTTTAGCTATTAATGTTTTCCTACGGGATAAAAGCCTGGCTCCTACAAGGCAAAAAACATCAAAGCGCATTGATTGCGCTGCAACCGCATGTTTGTGCCTCAATTGCGGCCAATATGAGAGATTTATTCCCATAACCGCTTCAGAAAAAAACCACTACAGCACGGGGATTTTCACAGTAACCCGCTATTTATTAACGGCAACACCCGATTATTAACAAAGTTTAATTCCCTCCTCATCTTGGCCTCATCTGCAGTTGTTTATTCTGCCGCCGTTGTTGAAATCCATGACCCTAAGGAGAACAGAATGCAAAGAAGCATATGGCTGGTTCCTCTCGTTGCCGGACTGAGCGCCTGTGGCGGTTCAGACTCCAATGAGCCGAACAATCCCGATCCCCAACCGCCGGTTTCCACTTTGGCCAAGACTATCCAAGGTACCCTGCAAAAGGTCGATACGGATAAGCTCTGGGTCAATGGTGTAGAAATCCCGGCGGCCCGGGCCAGTGTTGAAATCAATGAAACCAAGGCCAGTGTCGCCGAGCTGAAACCCGGTATGCAGCTCAACATCAAGACAGATGGCAGCAGTGCCACCAGCGTGGATTATGACCCTGTGCTGGTTTCCCCGGTGAGCGCTATTGATGGCGAGCAAGCTGTTGTGGCCGGCTACCGGGTGACTGGGCTGGACATAAGTAAAATCAAGGCCGGTGACATAGTTGAGATCAGTGGTTATAACCTGAGTGATAACCAGTTCAAGGCCACCTACTTTGCTATCGACAATGACAGGCAAGAGATGGAAGTTGAAGGCCGGGTAAGCAAGCTGGACACCCATCTGAAGCAGTTCTATATCGGTAGCATGCAGGTGGACTATGGTGCCAATGCCGTGCAGGTAGAAGGCACGCTGGCCAATGGTTCCTGGGTAGAAGTTGAAGGTCAATATCAGGGTGAAGTATTACTGGCTTCTGAAGTGGAAGTCGAACGCGCCCCGGATTTGGACAACGGCACTGAGGTGGAACTTGAAGGTCAGGTTACCTGGGTCAACGAGTTGCAAACCCGCTTTACCCTGAACCAAAAATGGCAAGTGACACTGGATGGCAAGACTCTCTTTGAAGATGGCACTGTTGCCGATCTCAAACCCGGTGCCTTGGTCGATGTGGAAGGCCTGTGGCAAGACGATACTCAAGAGCTGAAGGCCATCGAAATTGAATTTGAGAAACAGAGTCAGCCTCCTGTAATTGCAGGCCACGGCTTCGAGGTTGAAGGCAAGGCAGTGTATGAGGCCGGTGTATTCAGCATCAACGGCATAGTGCTGACACTGACGCCTCAGACCCGCTTTGAAGATGGTTTGAACCAAGCCAGCCTCAACGGCACCTGGGTACAGGTTGAAGGATCAGAGCAAAATGGCCAATTCCTGGTAATGGAAATCGAACCTGAGGTGCAGGAAGCGGACATAGAGCTCAAGGGCTTGGTCAATGATGACGGTCAAGGCGCCAGCCTCTGGGGTTATAAGGCCAGCGACGACAGCCTCAAGCCTCATATCGGCAAGAGGGTCGACCTGGAATGCCGCTTCAGTGGCGAACTGCTGAGCCAGTGCCGCCTGGATGATTGATAGCGCAAGACTTTGCTAACCCAAGGTTTTGGGCAAAAGAGTGCCGGCTTTCTGCCGGCACTCTTGTATCTATTTCTGTAGACGGCTTTATCGCAAAGGCCTGAAGCCTGCGTAACTCAACTTGCCTTGCTGGTTTAACGGGTCACCAAGAGGTTTTAGTTTGGCCTCGGTGCGGCTCTTACAGCCACAGCCGCCACAACCGCCTTTCGCATCCGCTTCATGGCCATGATCATCACCATGACAAGCTGCGCCGGTTTCATTATGACCATGGCAACCACAGCCGCCACCACAACCTCCTTTGGCTTGATGTTTGAGTGATGGACGTCCAGCCGCGGCATTGGTCAGCCGCAACTGAATATCGCTGGCCGCAACCAGCAAAGCGGCGATATCGCAGCTCTCTTTGCCTGGCCGACAAACGCTGATGCCGCCATCGAGCAGCTTACCCAACATTCGCTCGCCGATTTGATCCACCAACACAATGCGGCCACCTTTGTCCTTGATAAGTTGCAGCATCGCCTTTTTGGCGGCGCAGTTACCGCCTGCGACTGCCGGGTTATCCAGGGTAAAACAGTGGTTATGGTGGTTATCATAAAAGGCCAGTTCTTTGGCCTTGGTAAAATGCCCGGCCAAGCGGCCCCGGCTCAAGGGTATCACTATCATCTCTGTTCCTCAGTGTGGGGCAACTCCAGCATCTGTCCCTCTATCAGGGCCTTGGCCAGCTTATGGCGTGCCTGCTTAATCAAGTTGCCAAAGGTCTGTCTGGATATCCCCATCTGCTCGGCGGCCTCTTGTTGCGCCAGACCGCGAAAGTCGGCTAGCGCCAGGGCCTCAAACTCATCGGCCGCCAAGGCGACCGCCTCCAGGGCTGAGGCCGGAATGCCGTTGGGTTTGTAGAAGCGGCAGGGCGTGCCATGCTGCAGGCGGCGGCATTTTCTGGGTCTGGGCATGGGAGTATCCTTATTGGTTATTAGCATATGCCAATAACTTTATTCTGACTTTGAACCCGTATGGGATCTGTGATCCAGGCGAGAATTTAGCGCTTTTAAAGCAAAAAGGGATGCCGATGCATCCCTTTGAATAAGTCTATCTTGAGTCTTTTTTGAGTATCTTCTTGAGCCTCTTCTTGAGTCTCTTTTTGAACCTCTGCGGCTCAATGTAACCTCTGATACAGGGCGCTGTAGACGGTCGACTCCTGCAGCAGTTGCTCATGGCTGCCACTGGCCACTAGCTTACCTTCATCCAACAGGTGAATGGCATCCATCTGCGCCATACCTGTTAGGCGATGACTTATCATCACCAGCGTCTTATCTTTGGCAAACTGCAGCAGCAACTTGAGGATCTCCTGCTCGGTACGCCGATCAAGCCCCTCTGTGGGCTCATCAAGCAGCAGCAGCGGCGCATCCCGCAGCAATGCACGAGCCACGCCAATCCGGCGCTGCTCGCCACCGGATAACTGACGCCCGCCTTCACCTATCCAGGCTTTGAGCCCCTCACCCGCAAGCAGCCCCTCCAGTCCAACCTGGCGCAGCACCTCGGCTAGCGTGTCATCGGTAACTTTTTCCGGCAAGGCCAGCTGCAGGTTATCTCTGAGACTGGCGCTGAGCAGTTGCACCCGCTGACTGAGCACTGTCATGGAAGCCCGCAAGGTCTTTTCATCCAAGGAGGCCACAGGCACGCCGCCCAGCAGTATCTCACCCTGCTGCGGCTGCCACTGACGGGTTATCAAGGCCAGCAGGCTGGACTTACCCGAGCCGGTTTTCCCAAGGAGCGCCACCTTGCTGCCCGCCGGTACCTGCAGCGACAAGCCTTGCAGCACTGGCTGGGTATCTGTGTAACCGAAATGCACATCTTTAATGATAAGGGCGCCGCTCTCGGGCATGGCTGCCGAGACGGCAGGGAATTCAATGTCAGAGCGCTGCTCTGTCAGCTCGGACACCCGCTTGGCGGCCAAGAGCACAGAAGACAGATGTTGAAAGGCGCCGGCCAGCGGCATCATCATCTCGATACAGGCCAGAGTGGCAAACAAAACCATGGCCAGCAAAGGCCCGGGAGGCACGGCCGGCCCAACACCAGCGGCGGCAAACCAAAGCAACAGCAACACCAACAAGCCGTGACAGAGGATCAACATGGCCTGGCTCAGGCCGGTGATCGCCGCCATCGCCTTCTGACTGGCAAACCAGCTCTGCTCGGCGCGGTCGAGTTCCGCCCGAAAGCTTTCAGCAGCGCCGCCTTTGGCATCGGAGAACAAACTCAGCTCCGCCTGGCCGGACAACCATTCCAACAGCCGAACCCGGTAGCTGCGCCGCGCTTCAATCAACTCGCGCCCGGGCTGCCTGCCAAGCAGATAGAACACACTCGGCAACAACAACCAACTGAGCAAGAGGCCAGTACAAAGCAGGATGGCCAAGTTGAGATCAAACCAACCGATAAAGGTGGTCAATGCCAGCAACATCAGCAAGAAGGCCGTCAGCGGCGTCAACAACCTCAGATACAGGTGATCCAGCGTGTCGATATCGGCCACCAAACGGTTGAGCAGATCGCCGCGGCGCATCCCGGATAGATTGCGTTCACTCAAAGGCAGCAAAGAGCGCCAGGCCCACAACCTGAGATCGGTCAGGATCCTGAAAGTGGCCTCATGGGTAGCCAGCCTTTCACCGTAGCGGCTTGCCGTGCGGGCAATAGAGAGGAAACGCACCCCGCCCGCCGGAGTAAAGTAGTTGAAGGTTTCCGCCGTCGCCAGAGCCAGACCGGCCACTGCCGTAGCAGATAAGAACCAGCCGGAGAGCGACAACAGGCCAATACCGGCCATTAGGGTCGTTACTGTCAGCAGCAGGCCGACAAACATCATCAAAGACTGGCGGCGGAACAGACGGATAAAGGGCAGTAACAGCTTCATCTCAGCGCTCCTCCCCTGACTCTGGTTCTGGTTTTGATTCTGACTTTGACTCGGGCGCGGGTTTTGAGTCTGTCCCGGCCTCCGCCTCAGTGGCCGCTACAATCGGCGGCGCCGATGCTTTTGACGTATCATCGAGGGAGACCGCCAGCGGCAGCTCATCCAACATATGCGCCAGCAAGCCCGGCTGCGCTTTGAGCTCGGCAAAGGTGCCCTGCTGCACCAGTTTTCCCTGATCCAGCACCAGGACTCTGTCCATCCGATCCAGTTGATCCAATCTGTGGGTCACCATCAGGCAGCCTTTGCCTGCCATCGCCTGCCACAGCGCACTCAGCACCAGTTGTTCACTCTGGCTGTCGAGGCTGGCGCTGGGCTCATCGAGCACAAACAGCTGCGCCTGACGCCCAAGGGCACGGGCCAGTGCCAACCGCTGCGCTTGCCCCACAGACAGGCCTCCGCTGTATTCATCCAATTGATGCGCCAGCCCATCCGGCAAGGCGCGAACATAGTCGGCCACCTTGGCCTGTTGCAGATAATCCCACAATTGCGCCTCGGTCAGCTCGGGCTGGCCGAGGCGCAGATTATCGGCGATGGTGCCGTGGAACAGCTGAGGATTCTGGCCAAGCCAAGCGATACGGCTACGCCAGGCGGCAGGATCCAGCTCGGCCAGTTCAATACCATTGAGCTTTAAGCTGCCCTCATAGGGCAGAAACCCCAGCAGAGCGTTGAGCAGGCTGGTTTTACCGGCGCCACTCGGGCCCACCAAGGCCAGCTTCTCGCCCGCCGCTAAGCTAAAACTCAGCGGCCCCAGTAAAGGCACGCCGTCTATGCTCAACACCTTGAGATCCCGGGCCTGCAGTTCAATGCTCTCACCGGGGAGGGGCTGTTCGCCACGCTTGAGCGGCTCAGGCAATTCCAGCAGTGCCATCAAGGATTCGGCGGCGCCCACCGCCTGGGCCTTGGCATGGTAGTGAGTACCCATGTCGCGCAGCGGCTGATAAAACTCTGGTGCCAGAATCAGCACAAACATCCCGGTAAACAGGCTGATACCCATGCCGTAATGGCCAAAGTCCAGGTGCCCCAGATAACTGAAGCCGAAATACACCGCCAAAATGGCGATGGATACCGCGGCGAAAAACTCCAGTACGGCGGAGCTGAGAAACGCCATTCTGAGCACTGCCATGGTACGCTCACGAAAGTCTTCCGAGGCCTTGCCTATGGCGCGCTGCTCCGCTTCGGCGCGATAGAAAAGCTTGAGTGTCGGCAAAGCCTTGAGGCGATCCATAAAGTGGCCGCTCAATTGCTGCAGCGCACTGAAATGCTTGCGGTTGGCATCGGCGGCGCCCATGCCGACCAAGACCATAAACAGTGGAATAAGGGGAGCTGTGCCGAGCAATATCAGGCCACCGACCCAGTTGATGGGGAAAACACATACCAAGATGATCAGCGGAATAAAAGCCGCCAGGCTCATCTGCGGCAGGTAACGGCCGTAGAAATCCTGCAAGTCTTCTATCTGTTCCAGCACTATACTGGCCCAACTGCCGACAGGCTTGCCATTAACAAAGGCCGGCCCCAGGCGCTCAAGCTTATTTAGCACAGCGGCGCGCATCTGCTCTCTAAGGCGCCTGCCGGCCTCGAAGCTGACTCGCTCCCTGAGCCAAGCGATAACCGCTCGCAGCAACACCAGAGTGGCAAAGGCCAACATATGCGGAATAAATGCCTGCCTCTCTAGCTCGTTGATGATCAGCCCCTGCAACACAGTGGCCAGCACCCAGGCCTGGCCCACCAGCGCCAAGCCGTTGAGCACGCCCAACAACACAGAGAGTTTAAGGAAGGGGCCACAGGCAGATTGCTGCGCTTTGAGCCAGCGACCGAGTTGTTTCTCTAAGGATTTGTCCATGGGATCCTACTGCAAAATCAGCTAATGACTCTATTGCTGCCAAAGCCGCAAGGCAATAGCTTGACCTAAGGCGAATCGTTCGGTAGGCAAGCAGTATCGCAGGCATTGCCAAGGGAAGAAACCCGCCGCCAAGGAACTGTTACCGGACTCACAAAATTTGCGCCAGATCAAATAATCGTATCTTAAGCCGAACGGATTAAGCCCAGGTTAACGCCATCCCCACAATCTACTTAACGCTAGATCTACTTAACGCTAGAGGGTCACTTCGATGGCACAGCTACCGCAGTGAGCACACGGTGCATACTCACGGAGTAATACCAGCTCAATTGAGACTACCGACCAGAGATGGAGTGCCCTCAACGGCTGTGACCAAAACGCACCAGCACATGCCACAGCAACTTGAGCTGCTGCTTGAGCTCGGTTTCATTGCCATGCATGCGCCACTGCTGCGGATCTTTATGCAGTGCCAGCGCCGCCTCCCCTATCAGACGGGCATCGAGCAGGCCATCCGGTGCCACCAAGGCGGCGAGCTTGGGCATGGCGGCACCGCGAAAATCTGGCGGCACTTGGTCAACCGGCATTTGATAGCCCTGATGCCAACACAGCTGCAGTCGGTACTTGTCACACAAGCGCTGCATCAGAATCTCCATCTCTGTGCCTTTGAATGCCGGATCGGCCACCAAGTGAGTCAAGTCTTCACCTATCACCAGCTCACCATGGCATTGAGCCTCAATGTAATGATCCAGGTCACCGCTCATGGGGCGCTCAAACCTGGCTGCCACCCCCAAAGGCAAGGCATCAACTAGATAATCGACCAAGGCCGCCGGGCGCAACTGACTTACACCCAATGCCGAACTACGCTCAAAGCACTCGTTGAACAGCGCAGCAAAAATATCTTCAAAGCAGGCCGCAGTGCCTTTTTCCCTGGGCTCTCGGCAGGAGTCCAGATAGCTGAAAGTGCAGCGGTGCAGCAACGCAGGTGATGACAAAAGATAACAACTGCCGAAACGGGCCGAGGGGCCGTTTTGGTGCATGCCCAGATCCAGGGCGCCGTATTTGGGGCGCCCTCTGGCGCCACGATAACAGTCGCCAAACAGCTGGTTTTCCCAATGATCTCGCGGACCACCAACCTGAGGCGAGAGTTTGCCGTTGGATACCCGGGTTTCAAACTGGGTCTTGTAAATACCGTCGGCCAGCATACCGGCCAATACGGGCCAACCGCGGGAGTCGATTCTGTCCGGGTGGAAATGAAAGGCGATGCGGCCATGTTGAGCCAGCATATTCAACCCGAGCGCAAGCCGTGCCGTGTCGATGGCGGACATCAACTGCACATTCTTGATCACGCTCAGGGCATACTCCCTGCGATGCAGGGCCTGTGCCTGTATATGCTCTATTGCCCCCATACACCTCACCGAGTCGAGGCCTGAATTTGGCTCTTGCTTTTCCAAGATAGGTTAAGCGGCTGCTTTGCAACAGTAAAAGTTAAGACAAGCGTAAAATAAAAGGGTTCAAGTTGGCTGCAATTAGCACTTTAGCCGCAAATGCTGTAAGCTTGCCGCCTTCGCCGCAACGCTGTGCACTGCGGCTCCCATATCTCAGCTCCGCGCTGTCAATTGAGAAGATTGCATGAGTTTTGCCTCCCTGGGCCTGTCGGCCCCGATTTTGAACGCTGTCGCCGAACAAGGTTACTCCACTCCATCCCCCATTCAAGCCCAGGCCATTCCCGCAGTATTGCAGGGCCGGGATGTGATGGCTGCCGCCCAGACAGGGACAGGCAAAACCGCCGGCTTCACCTTGCCTTTGCTGGAGCGTCTCAATGGTGGCATTCGTCCGCGGGGCAACCATATCCGCGCTTTGGTGCTGACACCCACCCGTGAGCTGGCCGCTCAGGTGGCCGAAAGCGTCAGTCTCTATGGCAAGCATCTGGATCTGCGTAGCTCAGTGGTCTTTGGCGGTGTTGCCATTAACCCACAGATGCAGACCTTGAGAAAAGGGGTCGATATCCTGGTGGCCACACCGGGGCGCCTGTTGGATCTGTACCAACAAAATGCCGTCAAGTTCGGCCAGCTGGAAGTGCTGGTGCTGGACGAAGCCGACCGCATGCTGGATATGGGCTTTATTCACGACATCAAAAAAATTCTGGCTTTGCTGCCGGCCAAGCGACAAAACCTGATGTTCAGTGCCACTTTCTCTGACGACATTCGCCGCCTGGCAAAGGGCTTGGTGCACGATCCCGCCGAGATCTCAGTGGCTCCGGCCAATAGCACCGCCGAGCGGGTGAGCCAGAAGTTGCACCCGGTAGACAAGTCAAAGAAATCGGCGCTGCTGACCTCGCTTATCAAAGAGTACAAGTGGCAACAGGTACTGGTGTTTACCCGCACCAAACACGGTGCCAACCGTCTGGCCAAGCACCTGGATGGCAAAGGAATTGGCGCGGCGGCCATCCACGGCAACAAGAGCCAGGGTGCCAGAACCAAGGCACTGGCCGATTTCAAGAGTGGCAAGGTCAAGGTATTGGTTGCCACAGATATTGCCGCCCGCGGCCTGGATATAGATCAATTGCCACAAGTGGTTAACTTCGATCTGCCCAATGTGGCCGAAGACTATGTGCACCGCATCGGCCGTACCGGCCGCGCCGGTGCCAGTGGTCAGGCAGTGTCTCTGGTAAGTGCGGAAGAATTCAAGCAGCTCAAAGACATAGAGCAGCTGATCGGCAAGACTATCGAGCGTGAAATCGTCAATGGCTTCGAACCTCAGGAAGCCTTGCCGGAATCGCGACTCAACCCGAACAAGATAGGCCCGAAAAAGCCCAAGAAGCCGAAAAAGCCCAAAGAGGGACATCAGGATGGCCAGCGCAGCGGCAACCTGGACAAAGGTAATGGCAACAAGCCTGCCAATGCTGAAAACCGCCATCGTCGTCCGGCCCAGGGCGCCAAGACCGAGGGCTCAAGTGCCAGACGTAAGCCCACAAACGCCAAGCCTCAAGGCGGTCGCTCCCAGGAGAGTAAGCCCCAGGGCGCCGGCAAGGGCAATAGCGGCTCAGGCCAGCAGCGCAATAACCAGGGCCGAACATCACAGCACCGCGACTCACAAGCGCGCGGCTCCCGGCAAAGAAATGAGCGCTAAGCTCAATCAAGCCTGAGATTGAAAGCCCACCCGAGTGGGCTTTTTCAATGCTGCAAGATTAGTCTGCCTAAAAACCATCCCCGCCTGTTACAATACCCCTTTACCATTTTTGCTCCATTTGCGAGCCCATAGGACACAGCTTGAGTGATTTACCCTTTTCCAGCCTGCCGTTGAAACCCGCCCTGCTGGCCACCCTGAACGATCTTGGTTTCACCGCCATGACCCAGGTTCAAGCCGCCAGCCTGCCGGCCATTATTGAGGGTCGCGACGTGTTGGCTCAGGCGAAAACCGGCTCAGGCAAAACGGCGGCCTTCGGTCTTGGGCTATTGAATCGACTCAATGTGAAACGTTTTCGGGTGCAGTCCCTGGTGCTCTGCCCTACCCGGGAGCTGGCCGATCAGGTGGCCAAGGAGCTGCGCCGTTTTGCCCGCGGCATTCACAACATCAAGATCCTGACCCTGTGCGGCGGCGTGCCTGTGGGGCCACAGATAGGCTCGCTGGAACATGGCGCGCACATTATAGTTGGCACCCCGGGGCGGGTACTGGACCATCTGCAGAAGGGGCGTCTGGATCTGGGCGAATTGCAGCAACTTGTGTTGGATGAAGCCGACCGCATGCTGGAGATGGGCTTTGCCGATGCGCTGGAGCAAATAAGCACCTATATGCCGGACAAGCGCCAGAGTTTGCTGTTCAGCGCCACCTTCCCGGAGCCGATTGCCGAACTGGCCCGCGCCATGATGGATAAGCCGCTCAGCATCAAGTTGGAGCAGCAACATGATCAACTCAGCATAGCGCAGCAGTTTATCGAAGTGACAGACACCGCCTCCAGACTGCAAGCGGTGGAAGCATTGCTACTGGCCCACAGGCCTGAGAGTGCAGTTATATTTTGCAATACCAAAAGAGAAACCCAGGAGCTGGCCGACAGCCTGGAGCGGCAGGGCTTCAGCGTGCGTGCACTCCATGGCGATCTGGATCAGCGTGAGCGCGATCAAGCGCTGGTGCAGTTTGCCCTCAAGAGCGTGGTGGTGTTGGTGGCCACAGATGTTGCCGCCCGGGGGCTGGATATCGAAGCCCTGGATCTGGTGATCAATTATCAACTGGCGTTCGATCCCGAAGTGCATGTGCACAGGGTCGGTCGTACCGGCCGCGCCGGTGCCTCGGGCCAGGCCGTCAGCCTGGTAGGCCCCAAGGATGGCATGCGAATGGCGCTGCTGGAGGATATCTTTGGCCCGCAAACCATGAGCGAACTGCCACAGCCCGGCAGTTTTTCCTCTGCGCCGATAAGAGCGGCCATGCGCTGCATCCGCATTGAAGGCGGCAAGAAGCATAAGCTGCGCCCGGGGGATATTCTCGGCGCCATCACAGCCGACAACCGCCTGACCGGCGCCGATGTGGGCAAGATACAAATTCAGGATATCTGGTCTTATGTGGCGGTGCGCAGCGAGTGTGCCAATACCGCGGTCAAATTACTGAGTGAGCGCAAGCTCAAAGGCAAGTCGTTCCGCGCCTGGGCGATGAAACCTTAAAACCGAAACCATCAATACCGCCAGAGGCGGTGGTTTAAGGATGATAAAAAGCCTGCATCAATTGCAGGCTTTTCTTTTCGCAAACTGTCTTTTCATTTTTGCCGCTTTTTCACTTCAGGTCAGGCAACTCATCTTATGGCTGCATTGTTTGCAGCACCCCAGCAGCTCAAGCTGAGGCGATGCCAAGCTGAACTGATTGGCATCGGCACTCTGTTGCAGCGCTTTACTGATCCCGGGTTCCAGCAGCACTTCCTCCACCTGATGACACTCTTGGCAGATGAGAAACTGTGCCTGGCTATGACATTGACAGTCGAGGGCACCACAGCTAACAAACTTATTAAGTGTCAGTAGCTTATGTACCAGTTGCTGCTCAGCGAGAAACTCCAGCATGCGATAGACAGACACTATGGGAAGTTGCAGGTGAAACTCACTCTTGACCCTATCGGCTATCTCATAGGCAGACAGCGGCGTATCGCTCATCAGCAGTACACTCAACACCTGGCTGCGCTTTGCCGTCAACCGGCCGCCATTGGCCTGGCAACGCGCTTGTGACTGCTGGAGTTGTGCTTGGAGCTGTTCATTTTGATTCATAGTGGCGTTTGAGTTTAATTGAATTATCTTGGCTGAGCGTTTTGGCCATGTCTGTTACCAATGTAAGCGGTCTGCATCGGCTCGGACTCTATGCTTTGAGTCTCTATGCTTCGAATCCCTGTGTTTCGAATCCCTGTGCTTTAAGCTCTGGCTCCCGGCTCATAGCATTGTACCTGCAATGGCTAGCGGTCGTCCAAGCCGGGAGAGAAAGCCTATCTGGCTTCACTGCATCAAGCGATTGTTTTGGGGTTGTCTATTGCCACTGCCCTTCCCTCGACTGTGACTTCAATGTCTGTGTTGGCTGGCGCACGCCTATCCCCTGCACAGCCGCATAAAAGATCAAAAATAAAACAATCAAAACAAAAACCAAACAAAAGTAAATGAACTTGCTCCGAAGTCATGACAACAACAAAATAATGAAACGTTATAACATTACAAGAATAAGCCAATGAAATACTCAATTCCTTTGCTCTTGCTTGGCAGCGCCCTGCCGGTCGCAGCTGAGCAGATAGAACACCTGCAAGTCAGTGGTCAACGTCCTGAAACTTCACTCAGCTATCGCCTCGATGCCGACAAACTGGTTATGGAGGGGCCCAAGCTTGAGGAACAGAAAGCCGCCACGCTGGGAGATACTCTGAAATTACAACCCGGACTCAACAGCAGCTTTTTTGGCACTTCAGCCGGTCGCCCTCAAATCCGCGGTCTTGGCGGCCAGCGGGTTCTGATAGGCCTCAATGGCCTGGGGGTAAGAGACATGTCCTCGATAAGCGATGATCAACTGATCCCGGTGGAACCCTTTCTTGCCGACAGCATTAGTGTCATCAAGGGGCCAGCGGCCACCATTCTCTACGGTGGAGAGGCGATAGCCGGCCTGGTAGAGCTTCAGGATGGTCGTATTCCATTAGAGCAAGCCACTAGCCCCCTCGAAGGAAAGCTGGAGCTGCAAACCGGCTACAATGCCGATCAGAGCCTGATGAGCCGACTTCAGGGCGGCAATGAACGCCTGGTATTTAACTTGAACTTACTGCACAGGGAACGCAGTGATTATCATATTCCCGGCTTCAGTAAAGACCGCGATTGCAAGGATTGGAGCCAGATTGTGGGCGACTCTCGCTTGGCGGATCAGTGCCAGGTCGTACGCAGTCAGCCCGATTGGGAGTGGAACGGCAGTCGTTGGGTTGATGCAACCCCTGTTGAGCGGCAACAGATACGCGACCGCTCCATAGACAGCTTTGGTCGCGTCGACAACAGCAGCCTCTATATGACCAGCGGCAGTCTGGGGGCCAGCTTGCTGGGTGACAACAGCCTGCTGGGTGCCTCTGTGGGATATACAGAAAGTAATCGCGGCATTCCCGGATTCATGCATCTTGGCTCAAGGGCCACTGACACGCTGGAGCAAACCGGCGATATTCGCATTCACAGCAAACAACTAAGATTCGACGGCCTCTACCAATACAGATTCAGCGACCAGCCATGGCTGCAGGACTTCAATCTCGCCACGGTCTACTCCAGACAGGAGGATGACGAGCAGATGTCAGCTCTGGACGTCAACGGCTTTGAACTCAATAACTGGCAACTCAATCCCAAGCTGAGCTACCAGCTCCATCCACGTCTTCCCGGAGCGCTGGGGCTGCAATGGGAACAAAGCCAACACCAAGGCTCGGGTGTGGACAATTACCTGCCGGAAATAGACACCAAGCGCCAGGCCGCTTTTTTGCTGCAGGACATTCTGCTGGGGCCTGTCAGTGTGCAACTCGGTGGCCGCTTGGAAAAAGTCGACTATCAACCCGAATTGGGAGATTACCAGCCGGGGAGAGGCGCGGGAGCCAATATCAAGGCCCGTGATTTTCATCTGAAAAACTATTCCGCCACCCTGCGTTGGGATATTTCCTCCCTCTGGTGGTTACGCACCGCCTTTGTCCATGCAGAACGGGCTCCTGCGGCGAATGAGCTTTACGCCAGTAATCCCCATTTTTCCTTACTCATAGAAGAGCAAGGCAACAGCGACCTCAAGGCCGAGCAGAGCGACTCTTTGAGTCTCAGTACCGGCTTCAGCTATGGCGGCTTCAGCGCCAGTGCCAGTTGGTATCAAAACAAATATCAGGACTTCATCTATCTGGGGAACACAGGTGTCAGTCGCGGTGGTGTTTACGTCAGAGAATGGCGTCAGGCCGATACAGATAACGAAGGTATGGAGGCTGAAGTCAGCTATCGTTTGCCCTGGCAACGCTTTGGCGACATAGAACTGAGCGCCTTCATAGACAGGGTCAAAAACCAACCTGTATACCGCTACGATGGCAGTTATAACCCCTTTGATTTCCAAAATCCGCGAGAACCCCGCCCCGGAGAAGAGAAGGAATACTGGCGCCGTACCATGGAGGGCAGCAGCATGCCGAGAATGCCCGCCTCCCGCCAAGGGGCGGAACTGCGCTGGCAATATGGCGATCTGCGCGCCAGCATCAACTATATCCACTACGACAAGCAGGACAAGGTGGCTTATCTGGAAAATCCTTCCCGCAGCTATGGCCTGTTGGGGGCTTACCTGGGAATAGAGCAAAACCTGTTTGGCCTCGACAGCGAGTGGTTTATCCGCTTGGATAACCTCACTGATGAAGATGCCCGCCCACACAATAGTTTCCTGCGTTACCTGGCACCATTACCGGGAAGAAGCGCCGCAGTGGGATTCAGAGCCAAGTTCTGACGCCACTCCCATTGCAGTAGACTCTCTAAAAGAAGCACACTGCTGTGACCGCATGATGCAGCCGCAGCAGTGGCTAAATTAGGCGAAACCTTAGCGATAGGAAGCCAAATTCTGTTCGCTAGTGAGATTCAGGCTCGCAATCCCGGCATCAATATCCCGCGCCAGCTTTTCAAGCCCCAGGGAGAGGCTCTCAACCAGCGCCGAGTATCCGTCTGAAGCCAGGGGCACCTCATAATGAAAGTCGGCCTGCAGCACTTGTTCGCCGGAAGACTTACTGATGCGCCAATGGCCCCCAATCAAGGCATCGCCGCTGTATCGTCCGTGAAACTCGTTGAAACTCAAACTCAGGGTTAACGGCTGCTGCGCTGGTATATTGACCGAGGCCTCTCGCGGGCATTCATTGGCCAACAAAGACGCCATCTTGACCTTTATCTGCTCAGTGATATCACCGGCCCACAGATGCTGACGGGCGATAGCCAATTCATGGTTAGAAACCTGATAAACCAAACCATTGCCCGCCAGAAAGTCGGCCATTTCCACCCCAACGAGGCGCCATTGGCACTGGCGCAGAGGGGATGTCGCTCTCGCTTCAGGAGTTGCCTGCGGCGCTTTACCCAAGAAGTAAGTGGTTACCTGGGGTTGGCTGGAGCAGCCGGCCAATACCAGCAGTAGAGAAAACAGGATAATTCGCATATCAATCGGCCTTTTTCGGTGTCGGATCGGCGGCAGTATCTGCCCCCATGATCAAGAGGTTGGGTTTTTCATTCAGTTGCCGTGACAAGGGCTGCAACTCCCGCATCACAGCCCTGAGCTGTTTCAGGCTGGATTGCAATTCGGCGTACATGGCCGAGTCCTGGCCATAGTCCTGCGCCATCCCTTGAAATTCCCGCAGCGTGTTTTGCAGCTCACCCGGTAACGCCTGCATCTCCTGTTGTTTAAGCAACTGCTCCAATTTTTGCCCCACCTTGTCCCATTGCGCCAAGGCGGCACTGGTGTTTTCCAGGGTATGGTTGACGCCCTGGAAAGTGCTCTCCAGTGGTAAGTTATTTAATTTGCTGATCAGTTGCCCCACCTGTTTTTGTATTTCGGCCACTCCGGCACGCTTGGTGGGAAACAGTGGATACTCCATAAAAGTCCCGGCCTGGTATGGCTCGGCATCCGGATACAGATCCAAGTCGATGAACAGCGCGCCGGTTAACAGACTCCCGGTCTTGAGACTCGCTCTCAGGCCAGCCCCCAAGTCTCTGTCTATTTCTGCGCGCAGCTGCTCAAGCCCCGCCGACTCGGCGTTTTCAAATACCCGCGCCAGCTCAATTCTGACCAATACCGGGATAGTGCCGTTGCTCAGGCCTGCGCCATGAACACCATACTGCTGTAACGTCAGCGGTGCCTTGACCACCTTGCCTATGGTAATACCGCGGAATTCGACGCCGGCGCCTTCATGCAGCCCCCGCACCGACTCATCAAACAACATGACATATTCCAAATACTGGCTGTAGAGGCTCTGACTGGCCAACTCCCGCGAGTCATAGAGACGGAAATGGTCCTCACCATCCTCAACCTTTTCCCCGGCCAAACGCCCCTCCGGCAGGCCAAAGCTGACGCCTCCTCTGAGCAATGACTCTAGGGAACCCACCTGCAGATCCAGCCCCTTGGCAGACAGCTGCATATTCAGCCCCGAGGCCAGCCAAAATTGGCTGTTGCTGCGTACCAACTCATCATAGGGTTTATTGATAAACAACTGGTAAAACGCCTGGCGTTTATCGGTATCAAAGCCGGTGCTTTCCACTCTGCCGACAGTGAAGCCTTCGTAGAGTACAGGGTCGCCGACACCGAGCTTGCCCGCCTGGCGGCTATTGAGCACTACCCTAATGCCCTGTTCATCGGCCGAGGCCACCGGAGGATGCTCCAGCACATTGAATTCATAGTGGCCGACGGCCGTTCTTCCCGGCTCCAGCTCTATGTAGGCACCGGACAACAAGGTATCGAGCCCTGTTATCCCCTCTTTGCCGATCCTGGGCTTTACCACCCAGAAGCGGGCGTCTGTGGTCAGCATTCTCTCGGCGTCCGGCGACACTCTTGCCGTCGCAATAATCGCGCTGTAATCATCACTCAATTTAATGCTCTCAATCACACCAACATTGACATTACGCGACTTGATAAAGGTTTTGCCTACCTCTATGCCTTCGGCGGTCTTGAGGTGTAGCTTGATCTCACTGCCGAGCTGATTGAAGTAGTCGTAAAGCATCCAGCAGCCGATGAGTAGTGCAACTATAGGTATCAGCCAAACTGTCTTACTTTGCCCAGCAACTTACGTCGAAAGATTTTACAATTCCAATCGACGCAGTTATCTGCAAGTAATGCGTAGAGCTGGAATACGTTTTTTTGGAAAAATAAATACCAACAACTTTATTCATCATATTGACGCTCATTATGGGATTAAGCTATTGCGACTTAATCTGGCGCATATGAAGTCATTTATTCGAAGATGCATCACATAACTGCACAGTTTTGTATTTGATGATGGGACTATTAGTATGCAGAATGTAAGTTATCCATCTTACTTTTATTAAATATTAGACAGCTTTATCAAAAAGGATAATTTTACTTTTCAACAAGATGTGTCAATGCAAGTCGCAAATGACACCCTTAACAATACAAAGTCATAAAGCCTGAAGGACATCCTTTATTTTCACAACAAGCTTATTACATTCATCTTCATTCTCAATATTGGCATAGCTAATTATAATCCCTTGTTTCTTTTCACTTGTTGACCATGAAGATAACGGTTCAACATGAAGACCTTTTTTTAAGAGATACTTTGATAGTTCTACATCTGTACACTTATTTAAACTTAACAATAATGTAATGTTCATACCACCATCCGGGTGAATAACACTCACTTCGTTCAAAATGGACTTTAAAACTTTTAAAGTAAACATCCTGCGCACTCTATACACCTCCTTCATACGCTGAATATGACGGTAAAAATGTCCTTCAATCATAAACAATGTTACTGCTCTCTGTGTAAATTCAGATACATTATTTGAATGCAAATCAGCAATATTGAGAAAAGTTTCCACTTTATATTCAGGCACAACAAAATATGCCAGCCTCAAACTGGGACAAAGGACCTTGCTAAACGTCCCCATATAAATAACCCTATTATTGACATCAAGGCTTTTCAGTGCAGGATTATTATGTTGTCCATTACAAAAGTCTCCATCATAATCATCCTCAATAATCCATGCTTCATTTCTTGTGGCCCACTTTAACAAGTCCTTTCGACGCCGCAATGACAAGGCAATGCATGTTGGACTCTGATGTGCAGGTGTTACAATTACAGCAGAAAAACTCCCATCGGGAGGGATGATTAACCCTTCCATATCAAGCTCTGTTGGTTCGGGAACCAACCCGTTACTTCTCAACAATTTTCTTGTTAACGGATACCCTGGGTCCTCAATGACAACCTTCGAGTTATTCCTTAATAGAGCTTGCACTATCCAATTTATAGAATTTATATAACCTGTAGTTATAAATATTTGATGAGGTTTACACTGGATACCTTTTGACATCTGCAAATATCTAGCAATAGCTATTCTTAGATCCAATATTCCCTGAGGATTTTTTTGATAAAGATCAATAACCTTGGTCTCTCTTGCACATTTTGCTATAGTTTTAGACCATACTTTGCGAGGGAAGCAATCCATGGCGGGAATACCTAGCTTGAACGGGATTTCGCAATCAAACTTACTTTGAGATAGAGATTGAAGGGGGGAGTATTGATGGACTTCTACATCTATAGTATGCAAATTTGCACTGACTTTTGTACCAGATTTTCCATTGGATTCAATGTATCCTTCGGATTTTAGCCGTGAGTACCCTTCCTCAACCGTCCCCCTCGAAACACCCATATCAACAGCTAAAGCTCGACTTGATGGAATTCTATCTCCCGAACTTAATGTCCCTGTTAAGATCGCTTCTTTTATGCGCTGATAAACTTGTTCATATGCAAACTGCTTAGTTCCGCTTTTCATATCTTGGACTATATTTTATAGTGAAATATGGTCCTTTGATTAGAGCACATAGCTAGCTATTATGTCTACACTAATAGTGTTAGACGTAAACGCAATGAGAATTTTATTAATTAATGCTAGCCCTAGGCAGCGGCTTGCTAGCTCTTATCTAATCGCTGAACAGCTGATAAATGAAGTTTTTTGTGCTTCATCGATTATTGATGAATTGGATGTAACCTCTCTACCACCAATTGATATTGATTATGCAATGGCTCTCTGCTCACAAGGACTCGTGACTGATGAATCAAAAGGAAGCTTAGCTCTTTCTAATAGCCTTATATCCTCCTTGACATTGGCTGATATAGTAATAGTGACTTCTCCTATACATAACTTTTCGTTACCGTCTGGATTAAAATGTTGGATAGATCATGTTGTAAGAGTTGGACGGACATTTGAAGTATCAAAAGAACGTAAGATAGGAACCTTAAAGAGTAAGCCAGTTTACATTATTGCTTCTGCTGGAGGTTACTTTAAAGGAGATCAAGCATATCAACCTGACTTCTTTACTCCTTATCTAAGAGAAATTTTTTCTGTAATTGGTTTAAATGATGTCTACGTTTTCATACTCGAAGGTTCTGCCAGGAAAGCAGATGCACTAGCTAAAAAGATGGATTATATAACTGAAGAAATTCGTTCACATCTAAAAAAGCATTATAGTAGCATTTTGTTATAGGAGATTTCCTGATCTAAAGATAACTATGAGAATGTCAAGAAGTTGAATTTGATTACAATCATCGTCACTCAAACTTCTTCTTTATGTTAAATTCTATCAATCCTATATAAAAGTATGGGTACGGCTTATTTTTCATAATTATAAGGAGTAGATATGGATAGCTTATCATTTAAGCACATGGAAAGTTTAGAAGAAATAAAGAGTTGTTTCATCATAATGAAACAGCTTCGTTCCCATTTGATTGATGCTGAGACATTTGGTTTGCAGATATTACATCAACGTGAGTCAAGTTACCATTTGCTCGCAGCATATAAAAATGAAGATATTGTTGGCCTAGCTGGATATCGCTATTTGGAAAACCTCCTTTATGGTAGGTTTTTATATGTCGACGATCTAATCGTGTCGAGTGATGCTCGTAACTTAGGTCTGGGAGAAAAGATTATCAGTTTTTTGCGTGAAGAAGCTCAATCCATGTCATGTGCTCATCTAGTATTAGATACTGGAATGGGGAATGCGCTTGCTCAACGATTTTATTTTAGAAATGATTTTCTCCCAAAAGGAATTCACTTCTCTCAAGAAATTTAAAGCAGTACAATCTCATAGCATTAGAGTTTTTGAGTGCTATACATCCCAGTTTAGATAAACTTAAAGAGAACAACATCTACACCAATTCACTGGAGAATATATGCGTTCACTTCCACTTCCTATATACACACTCATATTACTCATTTTCCTTTACCCTTGGTTTCTTAAAGGATTTTATCTAGGTAACGTCGGAGAACTCAATAAAAGCGTATCATTACTAGCGCTAGCCATGGCGTTTGGTACTCCTATTTATGCAATGTATCTTTCCATCCGCCTGAGACAAACACCCGCGGCTGACGATACCGAAAGATCACATCGCCACTTTGTCCTTCTTGGTGTCATTGTCCCATCCCTGTTCACCCTTATCGGGGTCATCCTATACATGCTTGGAATGGGGATGATGGCGGAATTATTTGTCTATTACACTTTTTGGGCCATTGCGGCATTTATATTCCTAAAATCTGACACCAGAGACTTATCCGCAGTTAAGACAGTTCCAGCAAGCTTAAGAGTTGCACATGGCATAAGCTCTCTGATACTCGTTGTTTTTATTGCCGCTCACCTTACCAATCATCTTGCTGCAAACTGGGGCGGAACAACTCATATTCAAGTGATGGAAACCCTTAGACTGTACTATCGAGAGCCGCTGGTTGAAGTACTTCTGATAGATACCTTCTTATTCCAAATCGTGTCAGGCCTTATTCTATTATCCAAACATGCTGATAAGGCCAGTGACGGCTATAGAACCATACAGCTGGCTACCGGCCTGTTAGTGATGGTGTTCTTTACTTCACACATTACAGCCGTTATTGGCTTAGGCAGAAGCTTTGCGTCTGTAGATACGAATTGGGATTGGCTGGTTTATGCCCCAGGATTGTTAAAAGATCCATGGAATGTTCGACTGGTTGTTCACTATGGTCTGGGTGTATTTGCATTGTTAGTACATTTACTTTTAGGACTAAGAGTTGTAATGACAGCACATAAAGGTGAAAAACTTGCCAATAGAATGTTCTGGGTATGCATGATTACACCATTTATTATTACATTTTTTATCATGAAACCACTGGTTACAGCATAGTAACGTGATAACAATATAGAGCATCCATCCAAGGAAGGCTCAAGTAAGTCCTCTTGGAACTCTAGCTTATACAGCAATTGGCGCTCAAGGTATTTGACTGAAGGCATGCCGGGGCCTATCAAAGCCGGATAACACAGAAAGCCAATTGCTGTAAAGCGACGCAGAGCACGCATGGGACTTGTTTGCACCTTTCCTAACGAAGCTTATATAGTATTTAAAAGAAAATTAAGCTATCCACATAGTTTCAACGACCACTGATTAGAAAGGAAATAAAATGATAAATAGAGTGACAAAACTTCTGGCTATGGTACTCGGATTCTCCGTTCATTTTGCTATGGCAGAAACACCTGCTGCAAATATCCAGTCGATAACGGATGAAGTAGATCAACAAGCCGATATGCTGATGGAAAAGTACCATATCCCTGGCATGGCTATCGCCATTAGTATTGGTGGGGAGCAGCATTTTTATCACTACGGCATGGCCGATGTGAATGCCGGCATCAAGGTATCTCGGCACACCTTATTTGAATTGGGTTCTATCAGCAAAACCTTTACCGCCATATTGGGCAGCTATGCACAAAGCCTGGGAGCATTTAACCTGGAAGATAATGCAGCCAAGTATGTGAAAGTATGGGAAGGGACTCCGATTGGTAATACCAAACTTATCAATCTCGCCACTTATACAGCAGGAGGGTTGCCGCTGCAGTTTCCCAATGAAGTCACCACCAATGATGGGATGCTGGCTTACTACAAAGCCTGGCAACCTGAATTTGCCGCCGGAACTCATAGACTGTATTCAAACCCCAGCATAGGTTTGTATGGCTATCTTGCTGCGCTGAGCATGAAACGTGAGTTTTCTGAGTTGATGGAGCAAACTGTCTTGCCTCAGTTGGCAATGAACAACACCTTCGTCAAGGTACCCGATAACAGAGTGGCGCAATATGCCTTTGGTTATAATGCAAAAAATGAGCCCGTACGAGTGTCACCAGGCATGCTCGATGCCGAGGCTTATGGCGTCAAATCCACCAGTGCCGATATGCTGCATTACCTCGAGGCCAACATGGGGCTCAAGCCTTTGTCACCTCAAATAGCTGCAGCCATCAAAGAGACTCACAAGGGCTATTATGACACAGCCAGCTTCACCCAGGCGTTGGGCTGGGAGATATATGAATATCCACTGACCTTGAGTAAATTACTTGAAGGGAACTCAAGAGAAATGGCATCGCAACCAACAAAAGTGAAGGCCAGCGACGATATCGTTGAAAAAACGGGGGAAGTCTGGATAAACAAAACCGGATCCACCGGCGGTTTTGGTGCTTATGTGGCTTTTATTCCGGCCAAAAAGCTGGCCATAGTGATGTTGGCAAATAAGAATTATCCCATTAGCGCACGGGTTGAGGCTGCCTATAAAATACTTACAGCAGCACAGGAATGATGAGCATTTTAATATTTCCACACAGAGAAGGTTCGAATTACATTCGTATCTCATGCCGGCGTCTATGAAGCGTAAAAATTATTAATTTCCAAGCTGGCATTTGCTTTCGCAGGCAACAAAAAGTCAAGGATACGCCATTAAATTTAACACAAGACAGTATTAACCATTGAATAAATATTGTTATTACAAATCCAGAATCGACATTAAAAATATATGGCTTGTTAGATGCAAATGTAACTCCAAGATAAATGGAGATTTGAAATCAGCGGGCTTTCATTCAGTTAAACAGAATTCCAGAGTATCTATTATGAGTAACAAACATTGGTCAAAAGTGACCTTACTGCATGAAGCGGTCACCAACCCCAACATCACTATCAAGGGTAAACACAGTTATTACAGTGACTGCTGGGACTCGGGCTTTGAACAATCCGTCGTACGATATCTTCAAGGGGATGAGATCAGCCGCGATTGGGAGTTGGCATGGACAATCGATAAACTCCATATCGGTGACTATGTTTGCATCGCCCCGGAAGTAGTTATCTTGATGGGTGGAAACAGCACTCACAGAGCCGATTGGTTTTGTTTATACCCATTTATGGACTTTATCGAAGATGCCTATGTCGGCAAAGGTGATACGCATATTCATGATGGGGTATGGCTGGGCATGAGATCCATGATCATGCCTGGTGTCACCATTGGCGAAGGTGCTATTGTTGCTGCAAACAGTGTTGTCACTCACGACGTTGAGCCGTACAGCTTTGTGGCTGGCTCGCCTGCCAAAACGGTGAAATATCGCTTTGATAAAGCCATTATTGAAGAACTTCTGGCTCTAAAGATTTATGACTGGCCCGAAGACAAGTTTAATCACCTTAAACAATATCTTTGCGCAAATGATATTGACGCCCTGAAGCAAGCCAGTGCTCTTTACGATAACGACATTCTGGAAGCTGATTAAGCGGTTATCTCAAGTTGCCGACTGAAGCTTGCCTAGTGGCTCAGCAAGCCATACTGAAGCCCCGGATTCGTTCTATCTCAGTCAGGGTATTCGAGTTATCGCCAGCTCGGCGCTTATGTTTGAGCTGGCGACTTTGCCAAAAGGCAGACGGCTATGACTTACCGTCACAAATTTGTTGCCCTTCCTGCGGCTTTTTCAATCAGCATTGAGGAAGTTAACAATTGCGGCAATACTTGCGGCTGCAGGTTCCCTCTTTGATACCAAAGATATAATGGCACACCAGAGCGTTGATGTTTTGCCAGAAAGCCAGTGATCTCTGGGTCACCATTTGTCCAGTCCCCCAACATCACCGCCGTATTGGCTCGGGAAAAAGCCGCTTGGGTTTCCTGCCGCTCAATGGCTGTCTTCTCATTCACTTTACAGGTTAAACACCAGTCGGCACTGAAATAGACAAAGACATCCTGATCTTTTACCAAGGCCAAGAGAGCCTCTTCATCGAACGCCATGGTGCTCTCTACATCTGTGACAGTTGCCTTGGTGCCACTTCCGGGAGCAACTGTTGTCAGGGAGCCGCCGCTAATGACTAACACCAAAACCAGTGGCCACCAAGGTTTTTGACGCCCGGCCTGTTGGAACAATCCAGTAAGCCATAATCCCAAACTCAGTAACAACACCAACAGCAACGCAGTAAACACATATTGGCTGTCAGACTGTTGCATCAATACCCAAACCAATCCCAGAGCCGTCAAGAACATGGGCACAGCAAAAAAACGTTTTGCCGTCACCATCCAGGCGCCGGGTCTGGGCATACGTTGACGCAATGCCGGAACAAACCCCACCAGTAAAAAGGGCAAAGCCATGCCCAACCCCAATCCAGCAAACACCATCAACCCTATGCTCGTCGGCAACACCAGGGCGGCGCCCAGCGCGGTGGCCATAAAGGGCCCGGTGCAAGGGGTTGCTACAAAAGCAGCCAGAACTCCGGTCCAAAAATCTCCCACCGCCCCAGGCTTATGCTGCAACCGACTACCCGAACTCAGGGTACCCAGTTCAAACAAACCGGCCAAATTCAGCCCTATGGCCATCATCAACAGAATAAGCGCTACTATGATTTCCGGTCGCTGCAATTGAAACGCCCAGCCCACTTGATGACCAAACTCCCGCAACATTAAGATGAAGGCACCGAGGAGAAGGCACGCCAGCACAGCACCAAGGGTGTAAGCCACAGCCCCGGTTCTGGCCACACGCTCATCACTCAAATTGGCAAGACTCAGCACTTTCAAACTCAGAATGGGAAATACGCAGGGCATCAAATTCAGCAAGAATCCGCCCAGTACCGCCCCGAGTACGGCAATCAGAGAGGTGACAAGCAAATTGCCGGGTTGCTCGGGCGGCAAACTCACCTGGGTTGGAAACACCAAGTCGCCCTCCGGTTGCCGGACAGCCTTGATTCTGATTGCCAGCGTCTCATTCAAGGAAAGCACCCCGTAAAAGTCGCTGACATTGCCCTCAGTGGCAACGGTTTGCATAAAGAGGCGATCGCCCTTTCGAATAAAGGATTGTGATGCCGTGTTGGATAGCACCCCGTTCACCTCAGGGTAAAAGTGCAGCTCCTCGGCCAGAGTGATAGATTCAGGTAACGGCAGCGACAATACAAACTGATCCTTGTGAACGGTAAAATCTGCCGACGCCGCGGCAGGCCTTGGTATCAACTGTCGCCATGTATTAAAGGTCTCAAGATATTTCTTGGACGCTCCCTTTTCCCCAACTTTGAACCGGGTTTGTAACCGCTGCTGCTCGGGCACGCACAACTTGGGACTGCACACCAGATAGCGAATATCCACGGCGAGGGTGATAGGTGTGCCCGCCGCAATATCATCAGCAATAACCAATGGCGCCAATAAAGCATAGTCGCCGTGATAGATGTAATTCATCAGGTCACTTGCCAGTAACTGCTCGGGAGCGGAATATTGCAGCTCGCCAACCGTTACCCCTTCAGGCAGATGCCATTGCAGCTGCAGCGGGAACCCGGCGTCCCCTGGGTTTAACCAGTAGCCATGCCAGCCCGCCTGGGGAGACATACGTATTGCCAAGGTGGTTTCGGTTCCGGCCGCTGGCATGCGGGACTCAAGTAAAAGTGATGCCGCTATCTTTTGGCCTTCATCTTCATAGGCTTGCGCTGACATTGCAGAACACACCATGAGCAGGCAAGCAGTAATGATTCGCATCCATAACGAGGTGGTTTTCATAGTATGTTCTGCGCTCCAACCGCTTTACTTATCACTGAGTAACACCTGGAGGCGTTCGGCAAAGTCAGGCGCCTGACGGCTAACCTTTTCAGTGACTTTGCCGCTCTCATCGATAAAGACTATGGTCGGCAACTGGGTAACACCGAATTGCCCAAACAGGCTGCCTTCCTCATCGAAAACAATTGGCAAACGAGTTTGATAATTGGTTTGGTACTCGACCAAATCTGTCAGGGATGACCAGAGGTTAGTGGAAATATGCAACCATTGAGACTTGCCATTGGAGGCGGACTGCTCAACCATTTCCCGCACCAATCGACACGATTTGGCGGTATCCGGCTCTGATTCAGCCAGGTACCACTCACACCAGGGGGCAAAGAACACGAGCCCGGTAGCTTTACCCTGCCGGGTTGTGGACGGCAACGGGTAGTCAATGCTGTCAATCGACTTCAATCTCAAAGAGGCAAGCTTATCGCCAACTTCGTAGCCTGAAGCTTTTTCGGCAACAGTGCCGCTGAGCGGCTCCTTGTTTTCACCTTTGTCTGCGATAACCGCTTCCAACGCCTGATGAAACGCCTCGTCATCCTGATGCCCCACATACGCAATACGGCCACTCCTATCAACCAAAAAGTGCTGCGGGGTTACCCTTAGCTTAAACGCCCTGGCCAGAGTGCCATCGTCTATGGTCACCGGCATGTTCAAACCGGCCTGTTTCACAAAAGCCCCGACGGAATTGATGTCATCACTGATACCGGTATTCACGGCGATCACTTGCAACTTCTCACCGTACTGCTGATAAATTTTTTCAAACCCCGGCATTTGCTGGCGACATGGAACACACCAAGTTGCCCAAAACTTGATGTATACAGGCTTGCTGCCATACAGCTGTTGTAGATTGAGCGTTTCTCCGGTCAGAGTGGTCAGCTCTCGCTGCGGTGCCGGTGTGCCAATGAGTTCGCTACCGGCGAGTTTGGCCCTTCTTTCCCCTTCGGCGGCAAAATCATCCTCCGCCGAGGCCTGCCCTCCAAACACAATAGACAGAAGCTGGGTTAAAAGACCCACAATCAATAACTTGGATAGCTTAGGGGGTAAATGCGTCATGCTGTATTCCCATATCAGGTAATGGCTAAATGAAGGCCGTGAGGACCAAGGAGGTTTACCTGACTGAGATACAAAGTCACCTTGAATTGGTTACGCAATGAAATGCCAGGTATCACGGCTGCTGGAATATTAGCTAATGATGGGAAATGCGAATTGTAGATTTTCGACATTTCATTAAGATGCAGTGAGGGTTACCGTGTTTTTGCCCAGCCGAGCTTTGATATACCCGCCCCCAGTTGATGGAGCACAGTAATATGTCGACATTGCCACATCTTGGTTTTCAGCGTTATCAGCCCTGTGCTCTACTGCGGCCTTATATCAGTTGCTACTGGCAGATTTTTAGACCAGCCGGCCCTGAGTCACTATCGACAGAATTTATGCATCCCGAAGGAGGCACAGGTATCATCTTCAATTTTGGCGCCCCGATGCACTTTGATGGCTTGCTGCATAAATCGCTGTGCCTGGTGACGGGGCCCACAAGGCAAAGTACCAGATTGGAGTTGTCAGGTCAGGTAGATGCCTTGGGGATCCGCTTCTGGCCTGGCAGCGGACGCGCATTTTTAAAATCCCCCCTTTCGGAAATCTTGGGGCAAACCCTGACACCGGCCGACCTGTCTTTGGCGCTGCTCAGCGATGAACTGGCGCAGCGCTTGGCCTTACTGGCAACAGCGCCGGAACGCATTGCGCTTCTGGAAACCAGGCTGATGCAATATCTGGCAGGTCATGAATCATTGGCCAAGGCAATGGAGCCGAGGATGAAATATGCACTGCACTGGATAACAGCCCAAAACGGCCAGGGAGAGATCCGCAACTTATTGACCAAGATAGATATCAGCCAACGCCAACTCGAACGTTTGTTCCAGCAAAACTTAGGCATGTCTCCCAAGAATTACAGTATCTTGCAGCGCACAGCCTTCGCCCGGGAACTACTCAAGCAGGAAACAGATAAGTCTCTTACAGAGATAGGCTATCACGCCGGCTTTTATGACCAAGCCCATTTCATTCGAGAATTCAAACAGGTGATAGGCATTACCCCTGGAAGTTTTAGAAGCAAGGCCCTACAGGGGCGATAGCACTGAAACCACCACATTTTGATAGCACTAATAAACTCAAGACTGTACATCTCCATCGATAAGATTTCCCTGTTTATATGTTAATATTCCAGTCGACGTCCTGAAATGGTGTTTCAGGAGTACCGTCATGCTGGATATGCGGGTGTGGCACTTCAAAGTTGAGCTGTCGCCAAAATGCACAAATTGTTCAAAAGACTATGAAGGAAGTACTTTTTGTTTTTTATCATACTATTATCATGCCTATTCATTAGAGAGTCCGGCATCAACACTTATGCGGTTTCGCAAGATCTTGTCAAAATTAACAATGAATTGATCGATTCAAACAAAGTTAATGGCGATATATTTTTTGATATAAGAAACTCATCTGAACCTTACATAAGGAGTTTGATGAAAAAACACAGCATTAAACGAATTACTTTTAGTAAAATTAACCAAAGGATATCTATACGGTATTCTTTTGGCGGATGGGCGAGTTGGTTAATGCCCTATCGTTATTACTTATTTAGCTCCGACGGATACACTGAAGAATATCAAGTTAAGTCTGTTAGACAATCAGTGAAAGATGAAACTGAAGAGTTTTATCATTTCTGCCAAAAGTTAGAATATGAAAACTGGTTCTATTGTGAATCTCAATCGTAGAAAGCATGCATTAATAATATTTTTACAAAAAAACTAAGTCAGTTCACCCCTTTACTTACTCCTCGAATTAATGGTGCATACAAAAACTCCATCAGTCGGCGGGTACCCATTTTAACCTCTACCATGACTGACATGCCAGGCTTTAACTTAACCCACTTGCCATCAACATTAATTTCGTCTGTCACCAATGATGCTTTAAAAGGAAACAATAGACTAAGCTGTTCGTGCTCTATCGCGTCGGCTGAAATATCAGTTATAACACCATAGGTGTTATCGAACGAAGGACGCAATCATACGGCACAACAAAGTTACCGTATTGGCAGTAAAGAGCCTTGGCTACTGACAACCAACTTACCTATGGAGGTTTTCTCTTCAACCCAGGCGGTCAAGCTTTATGCCAGACGGACGCAAGGAGGAGAAATCTTTCGCGACCTCAAACGACATGGACTCAGACAAAACTGCAACCATTGTCCAAATCGTTATGATGTGTTGCTGTTGATAGGCTTTGATGTATCGCTCTGGCTTGATAAGGAGGCGCGACAACGTCCGGAATGCACAATCATAGAATCACATTTCCGTAGGCCCTAGGGTGAATTTCTTAAACGGGTTAATACTTCTGGGAGACCCGAGTTATGAGGGGATCCTCCAGCGCCAGATTAACAGGCTAGTTGACCAATAAAATGCCGGCATAGTGAAGTGAGAAAGCCTACTAATGTGAGCGTTTGGTTGTGGGAAATTAAAGCAGAACTATGGGGTCAAGGTTGTGGGCCGGATGATATATCCACCTGAAAGTAAAAAATCCACCTGCATAGCAGGTGGCTTTGAACAGCCCCCTAGAAGGGGGCTAAAAGAATCACCCATCCAAACCAAGCTTGATCTGACCGTTTGATTCCTCTGCCTCTACTTTCTGTTGATACCTTACATATCGACGAATGATCTCTTCGTTTGCTCCCACTGAAAACACTCAAGCTTGGCGGAAGTCTCACCAGTAAGTGAACATGGTCTATCTGGACATTTAGCTCTACTATCCGACACCTCTTCATGCCGCTATAGATATAAATACTCCGACAAACCTCCTGCCCAACTCGGCCCTTCAAGATCCTGTGTCTATACTTTGGCTTCCATACAATGTGATACTGACAGCGATAGAAGACGTGCGATGCACTTTCATATCGGCTCATACTGCTTACTCCTTGATTTGCTGGTAACAAACCGAGTCAGTATGCAGCATGGGCACTCTTCGGGCTGAGCCCCGACTTGACGATCACCACCTCCATAGGAGGTGGTTTTGGGGTGACAACAAAAAAACCGACTCAAGGTCGGTTTCTGTTATCTCTTAGAGAGATGGTACCAGAGGTCGGAGCAACGGGGCCGGCCTTCCAGCCGATGCGCGCGTGGCGCAATGACCTACTCAGACCTGACTCGGGGCTGACTCGGGGCTGACTCGGAGCTGACTCTGACCTGAAAACAAAAAAACCGACTCAGGGTCGGTTTCTGTTCTCTCTTAGAGAGAGATGGTACCAGAGGTCGGACTCGAACCGACACGCTTTTAAGGGCGGGGGATTTTGAATCCCCTGTGTCTACCAATTTCACCACTCTGGCACATATAGATTGTTTCGCGACGAAGTCTCATCGGCGAGTGAACGGCATTATACCTGTGCTCACTTCAATGGCAAGCGCTTTACGAGCCTGTTTGCCAAAATCCTGATCGGTTGGACAAAATTCAGTCTGACTACTGGGCTCCGCGGGCAATTAGGAAGCCTGTGTACTCCTTGTCACTGCCCTGAATATGGTTGATAAGCCAGGATTTGAGGAAGGCCATCAATTCATCGGCAACATCTTCACCACTGGCCACTCGTTTCTGGAAATCCAGTACCTTAGCCACTAATTGCTGGTGCTTAAGCTTGTGCTGCTCGGTCTGCGGATAACCGAAACGGGCAAACAACTCCTCTTCATAGGCGAAATGATTAGCGGTGTAATCCACCAGGCCCTGTACTATGCGTTTAATCGCTTCCAGGCCATAAGCTTCTTCCAAGGTGCGGTGCAGTTCATTGATCAGGGATACCAGACGTAGGTGCTGACGATTGATCTCTTCCATGCCGAGATCCAACTGCGGCCCCCACTCAACAAAGCGATGGCGTTTCTCCAACTGTTCTATCGCCCGTTTGTCGACATGGAAGCGCCCAAGCAGGGAACTGATCTCCTGCGACATATTGAATACCTTCAGGCTGGAGAGGTTAGTACTGTGGGTCTCTTTGGCATTCTCCACCGCCACTTGTGCCATGGAGGAGATATTGCTGCTGATCTCTTCGGCAACTGCCTGCTGTTGTTCCGAAGCTGCCGCTATTTGATGCGACATATCTGTAATGCTTTCAATCTGAGCCACAATTTGCCCCAATGCTTGCTGCGCCTGGTGAGCCATAGCATGGGTGGCACTAGCCTGCTCGACACTGGTGGTCATCACTTTCACGCCTTCATCGGCGCCCTGTTGCAACTGCAATATCTGCTGTTGGATCTCAACTGTAGCTGCAGACGTCCGCTGTGCCAGGCTACGGACTTCATCAGCAACCACAGCAAAACCTCGGCCATGCTCGCCGGCGCGGGCACTCTCAATAGCGGCGTTGAGCGCCAGCAGATTGGTTTGCTCCGCCACTTGGGAAATGGTGTCTATGATGGTACTTATGTTGTTGCTGTCTTCCGCCAGGCGGGCAATCACTTGTTGAGTTTGCCCAACCTGAGCCGACATATCATCTATCTGCCGCACCACCTGCCTGACAGTTTGGTCGCCACTGCGGGCCGCCTGCCTGGCTTCTTCTGCGGCATTGGCAGCACTGGCAGCATTACGGCTGACTTCCTGCACAGTAGAAACCATCTGGGTCATGGCGGTCGCTGCCAATTCCGCTTGTTTTTCCTGCTCCTCCACTCCGATATGGGCGGCATCGCTGATGGACTTGATATCCATGGCCACAATCTTCATCGCATCTGCGGTATTGACCAAAGACAGAATGGTGCGGCCAACGTCCTCTCCCATACGGTTGATACCGTGGACCACAGAATGGAACATGCCGGCATCCTGTTCCGACAACTGATAGCTGAGATCGCCTTCTCCCAGATGACGGGCGGCATTTTCCAGGCGCTTGAGATTGGACAGCTGTCTGGCACCGAGCCAAGCCAGCACTATCAAGGCAGCCAATAGAGAAGCAAAGGCGAGATAACTGGCGCCGTGTAACAGGCTCCACAGGGGGTAAAGCAACAAGAACAACAGCGGATAAAACTGCCACTGGTTTAATATCAGTTTTAAAAGACCTCGGGATGTTTGCATCGCACGCTCCTTGCCAATGAACAATCGCAGGCCAAGCCACCCTACTCCTTTAGTGTAGTAATTAATATTAGCCTTTGATCCTATTCCCTTTAGGGAACACTTACGTTGCTCCTTAGCCGGCTAATTTAAGCAAAACATGATAAAGCTCATGTTTTAACAAGCTGATTTACCCGATTAACAACTCTGACAACATTTGTTGATCGAGATCAGCTCCGGCCGAAGCAAATTTGGTTAGTTTAGCTTTGACTTTACAAGAAAGAGGACTTCAGTGATGGCATTCTGGTTAGATCTAATGTTCGGAAACCCCATAGGTTTACTGTCGATGATAGTTATCTTCAGTACTATCGGGATCATCTCCTACATTATGTGGATGTTTATTGTAAAGTCAGCAAAGCCTTAGCTTTGATTTCCATGTTCTTTTAAATGCAATGACGTTTTTGAGTATTGCTTGGGCAGCCTGTGGCTGCCCTCTTTTTTTGCCGCCTTCAAGCGGCGTGTTTCCGCACTTGGGCAATACCATTGATAAATTGCGGTCTTGCCTTGATAAGATGCTGCAGCTCTTCCTGGCTGGGCTCACCGGATGGTAAACGCAATACTTTGCGGTTCAGATGCTTACGGGCAGCCATGGCTATCTTGTACTCGGCTGTGGGGCCTTGAATGGCGTAATGGCGTTCATTTCCCAGGCTCTCAAGTATGTGAGCCTTGAGCAGTGCCTGCACCGGCGTTTCATTTTGCGGTAGAGTCAAAACACTGGCTCCCTGCAAGAAGAACTCCCTTAACAGGGCCCGCTCGGCGGGATCCAGTAACCTGACTTTCTCTTCAATCATTTCGTTGATTCGGCGCTCACTCAAACGGCTTATCGCTTCATCCAACAAAAGATTGACGGCCAGCGCACCAATATAGGCCAAGGCCAGCAACAGTGTCAGGCCAATATAATGGGCATTGGTGTCTACCCAGGATTCCAAATGCAACAGGGCCAGCAAGGACTTTGGCATAAACAGCAGCAATGTGGTTATCAGCAGCACCCACAGTGTCAGTTGCAATGCAGCGGCCTTGAACTTGCCCTCTTTCAATACCTCAAGTTTCAGTCTCTTCATGGCTCTATCCAGCGTCAGAAAATTGTTCCAACCGCTAATCAAGCAAAACCAGTGCCAGGATTGCTCAGTGAACTTTGCCATCAGCGGCAACAAAAAATGCCGCGAAAGTCAGATGCGAAGCTATGCTTAAAGCTATCCACAGCAAGCACTTAAGATAGTTGAAATTAATGCCCGGTTTTATGCAGCAGCTCATCAGTAGTCCCATCGGCCGCAGGCTGACTCTGGCTATTATCCTGTTCAGCTCACTGATCACTCTGGTGACCACAGGTTTGCAGTTGGTTTCCGATTACAAGGGTGACATTGGCCGAATCAACGATGAGTTTGCCAATATTGAAAAAGCCAACCTGGATGTGCTGGCGGCAAGTATCTGGGTAATAGATGAAAGGCTTATCAAGACCCAACTCAACGGTCTCAACCAACTGCCGGATACCAGCTATGTGGTCATAGAAGATGACAGTGGTAAAGAATGGACCGCCGGCGAGTACAGAGACCAAGGTGTAATAGAGAAGCGCTTTCCGCTGGTGCACAAGACCAGCAGCCAGAATTTCAATGTCGGTGAGCTGAGAGTTCAAGCCGATCTCTCCAAAATCTACGACAGATTGGTGAACAAGGCCTTACTGATACTACTGGCCAATGGTATCAAGACCTTTCTGGTGGCCGGTTTCATTCTCTATCTGGTTTGGGCCACCATTACCCGGCACCTGTTGCAACTGAGTGAGTACTGCTCAGAGCTCGATTTGGAGCAGGATTATCAACCACTGCAGTTTAAGCGCCGGGACAAACAGGATGAATTTACCCAGGTTGCCCTGGCCATCAATTTGATGCAGCAACAGCTGCGCGCCTCCTTCACACAATTGAACCGCTCCCGCTACGAACTGCAAGAAGCTCTGAGTGACAGGGAAAGACTGTTGGAACTGGAACGCAGTTATAAAGATGAGCTGGCAAGGCAGGTCAAAGAACAAACCAAAGAACTTGAACAGTCGCTGTTGGTGTTGGAACGGGCTCAACAGGTGATGGTCGAACAGCAGAAAATGGCCGCGCTCGGCGGTCTGGTATCCGGCATCGCCCATGAGATAAACACCCCGATAGGTATCTGCCTCACCGCTGCCAGTAGTCAGCTGCAGCATATCAATGAATTGGTTGAACTGTTGCAAAACGATGGCGCTACGCTGGAAGAGCTCAATGCCATTCTCAACGAATATCAACAGAGCTGTGAATTGATCATCAGTAACATTACCCGCGCCAGTAACCTGATCCAGAAGTTCAAGGCGATTGCTGCCGAGCAAGGCAATGACGTGCACGAACAGATGCTGCTACCCCAGGTATTGCAGGAATTTGCCGATGCTGTAGCGCTATCTTTCAAGCAATTCCAGGTAGATGTGGAGATCCAGGTCGAAGCCGATCTTTGGCTTACCAGCAGCCACAGCCTGCTGAAGCAGATAGTGACCAACATACTTTCCAATGCCTATGCTCACGCCTTTGAGGGTGATACCGGCCATAAGATCAGCATCAGCGCACAACAGCAGGGTCAAGAACTACAGCTGGATATCGAAGACAATGGCAAGGGAATCGCCCCCGAGATTGCCGGCCAGATCTTTGAGCCCTTCTTTACCACCAGCAGACGAACCGGCGCCACCGGGCTTGGATTGGCGGCGGCCTTCAATGCCGTCACACTACTGAAGGGCAATATCACCCTTCTCAATGACTCCAGCCTCGGCGGCGCACACTTTCGGGTTCGCTTCCCGGCTGTGATAGAGTCCCGCCCCGCCGATGACGACAGGGTAGAACTCTTTATTTAGATTACTCGGCGTATCTTTGAGTGGTTAACCTGGCGATATTGATGATCACCTCTACCGCCTTTTCCATTGACTCAAGACAAACATACTCATGTTTGCCATGGAAATTGTGGCCGCCGGCAAAGATGTTGGGACAAGGCAGCCCCTTCCAGGACAGTTGCGCACCGTCAGTGCCGCCGCGGATAGGTTTGATATCCGGTGTGATGCCGGCCATCTCCATCGCCTGACAGGCAATATCTGTCACATGAGGCACTGGCAAGATGCAGTCCTTCATATTGTAATAACTGTCGCTGATGCTAATCTCCAGGCTACCGGCCTGCAGCTCGGCATTACATTTGGCCACAGATTCCTGCAGCCAGGCCTTGCGCTGCTCAAACTGGGCCCTATCAAAGTCCCTTATCAGGTACACCAACCTGGCTTCTTCTGTTTGGCCTTCCATGGATAACAGATGGAAAAAGCCCTGATAACCTTCGCTGGTCTCGGGTGCATCATTGAGTGGCATTCTGGCGTGAAATCTGGCAGCCATGGTCAAGGCATTGACCATCACCCCATAGGCACTGCCTGGATGACAATTATTGCCTTTGGCGGTGATCACCGCAGTGGCGGCATTGAAGTTTTCATATTGAAGTTCGCCAACTGCGCCACCATCGACTGTATAGGCCCAATCGGCGCCGAAACGCTCGAGCTCCAAGCCATCAGTACCTCGCCCTATCTCCTCATCGGGCGTAAAACAGAGGTTGATCTCTCCATGGGGAATTTCAGGGTGTTGCAATAGATAGTGCAGCGCCGTGATGATTTCGGCTATGCCTGCCTTATCATCGGCGCCCAATAGCGTAGTGCCATCGGCAGTGATCAATGTTTTATTGAGGTAGTTCAGCAAAGAAGGAAACTGCTCAGGACTAAGCGCTTCCCCCTGCTCCAGTTCAATGATCTGCCCTTGGTAGTCATCTATCACCCGAGGTTTTACCCCGGCGCCGGAGTAATCTGCCGCCGTATCCATATGAGCCAAAAAGCCGATTGCCGGCACCTTGGCAGTATTCGCCGCTAATTTGGCATAAAGGCAGCATGATTCACTGAGGAAGACATCATCAAATCCCAACTCGAGCAGTTCTTGCTGTAACTGCCTGGCAAAGGCCACCTGACCTTGGGAACTGGGAATAGACTGGGAGTTCGGATCGGCTTGTGTATCCTGTTTGACATACCGCAGGAAACGATTGAGCAGCGCTTGTCGCATAAGCTGAATATCTGTAGCGAAAAAGTGTCTGGATTCTAACAATCCAGACACCTGCTGCATTAGACTCAGATCATGTTTTGTGCTGTTTATTCAGGCTTGGGATTATTGGCTTCCTGCGCCAAGCGCGCCAACACCCGGCTGGCTGCCACAAAGCCAAAGCTGCCGGTCACCATGGTCACGGCACCAAATCCCGAGGAGCAATCCATTCTCATGCTGCCTTCGACACCAACCTTGGTGGAACAGACACTGCCATCAGTCTGGGGATACTTGAGGTGTTCACTGGAAAACACGGCATCAACGGCAAACCGTCGCTGTGGATTCTTGCTGAAACCATACTCTTTACGCAGCAAGTTGCGTACCTTGGCCAGCAATGGATCCTGAAAAGTCTTGGCCAGATCCGTTTGCTGGATCTGGGTTGGATCTGTCTGACCGCCGGCACCGCCAATAGTCACCAACTTAATCTTATTGCGTTTGCACCAGGCAATTAAGGCCGCCTTGGGCTTTACCGCATCTATGCAGTCCACCACAAAGTCTATGCCCTTGTCCTGTGCCAGATACTGACTCAGATTATCTGCTGCAATAAAGTCTTCTATTTCATCCACCCGGCATAGAGGATTAATCGCCTTAATCCGCTGCGCCATCACGGCGACCTTGGACTCGCCTATGGTGTCTGCCAAAGCATGGATCTGACGGTTGGTATTGGTCACACACACATCGTCAAGATCCATCAGGCTGATGTGCCCTATTCCACTGCGGGCCAAAGCCTCTGCAACCCAAGTGCCTACGCCACCTATACCTATCACCATTACATGAGCCTTGGAAAAGGCTGCCAGTGCAGCAACACCATATAAACGGGCAATGCCGCCAAAGCGCTGTTGATAGGCTTCGGACTCCAGCAGTTCTGTGTCTGTATCTTGCATAACTTGGTTCCCAATTATCTTCGGCGGCATTTTAGCCGAATACCCGGCTATCCCCAAGCCGAGTAAGAGAGTGTGTATATCCCGGGTGTGTTTTGCTTGGGCTTATGGATATAAACGGCTTAGTAAATGCAGGGCTTCTTTTAGGGATAGATAGGGCATCATGGAGTGAACCGGGACAGCTAGTTGGCTATATAAGGCAGAGTTTGCCACCGGCCAGCTTGGGTGCCTAAATGAGAACCAGAGCACATAAATATCATTTTTATGATGAAAAATTTCACTTTTATTAAAACTTCATCTATCACTAATTTACAATTTGATCTATTAAAAATAACCAGCTGATACAGTCCTTCATACTGCAAAGTTATCTTTTTATAGCGAAAAGATGATTATGCTGATTTTGTGAACAATGGCGGTTGAATAGTTTTTAACCGAAATGGACATTTTGGTCACAGATTAAGGCTTTTCCCACAAGAATGGGGCAAAAAGTTTGATCTAGGCCACAATCTTGAGCAAACAAAACTGTAAGAATCAGCGCAGCTTTGTGACGGACAGGATGTCCGCTACAAATCCAGGAACACTCGTTTGTTAAATAACCATAAATACATGGAATAGAACTCAGGTTCTAGGGAGCACAACACATGAAGAAGACCCTTATCTCTGCGTCAGTAGCAACAGTTCTGGCCGCAGCCTCTTTCGGTGCGCTGGCTGATGGCCCAACTCTGTATGGCCGTCTGGATCTGTCTGTAACTCACACTGATACAGGTGCCACTCTGCAGACAGGTACTAACGGTTTAGATGCCAACTATGCAGATGAGAACAACTCCGGAACTTACATCGAAAACAACTTCTCACACCTGGGTGTAAAAGGTTCAGAGAAGCTGACTGACGGTGTAGACATCATCTATCAGATGGAGTTCCAAGTAGAGAACACTTCTGGTTCTGGCGACACTTTCAAAGCCCGTAACACTTACCTGGGTGCCAAGACTGCCTATGGTACTGTACTGGTCGGTCGTAACGACACAGTATTCAAGCAAGCTGAAGGCGGCGTAGACGTATTCGGTAACACCAACGCGGATATCGACCGTTTGGTTGGTGGTCAGACTCGTAGCGCAGATGGTTTTTGGTACTACTCTCCAAAGATCGCTGACCTGATCACTCTGAACGCCACTTATCTGGTTGATGACAACAACGATGACGCCAACAAGAGCGACGAAAGCCAATATGCTCTGAGCGCTACTATCGGTGACAAGAAGCTGAAAGCTCAGAACTATTATGCTGCCATCGCCTACAACAAAGGCATCAGCAACATCGATGCATACCGCGCCGTTGGTCAAGTTAAGCTGGGTGACTTCAAACTGGGCGGTCTGTTCCAGAACTCTGAAAGCGTTGTTGACGGTTCTGACGACAACAACACTTACTTCGTGAACGTAGTTTACAACCTGAACGGCGTTAACCTGAAAGCCGAATACGGTTATGACGAAGCCGGTTTCGGTAAATACTACAAAAACGTCAACACCATTGGTGAAGATATTAACGGTAAAGCCATCGTTAATACTGGTTCAGACATCGAAGTGACCAGCATCACTGTTGGTGCCGACTACCGTATCTCCAAGTCTACTTTGGTATTTGCCCACTACGCTCATTACGAAGGTGAGCACGTGTTAGCTGGTGTTAAAGAAGACCTGCAAGACGACAACGTATTCACCGTGGGTGTACGTTACGACTTCTAATCTCTGTTGAGATAGTGGTTATAGACACTAAAGGCGACCTCTGGGTCGCCTTTTTGTATGCCAGTATTCCTACTAACCGATTGTTCCGCCTTGGATTATTATAATTTCCTGGGGAACTTATTTACGTTTCAGCAGATAGGCACTCTCATTGAGCCAAGGCACCTCTTTGGCAATGAACCTGGGATTGTCGGCCAATACATCGGCTTGCTCCAGCAAAGTGACCTCAAACCACTGGCTCATATGCTCCCTTATCCACTCCTGAGTCACGCTGAATGGCGGCCCCTTGAGCATATCCTGCGGATATTCCAGAGTAACCAACAAGCCGCAACAACCCCTTGGCAACAAGGTGGCCAGCTTGGCGGCATATTGCAAACGCATCTCCTCAGGCCAGGCGATTAGCGCCGCCCTGTCGTAGAAGGCGCCTACCGACGCCAATTGCTCCGCCTTGAGCGCAAACAAGTCGCCCTGCAACAAGGTCATCTGTTCGCTGGAAAACGCTTGTAATTCGCCAAAGGCATTCTGTTGATACTCAAGGCCGTTCTCTTCAAAAAACTGCCTGACGGCCAACTCGCTCAGTTCGCAACCAAGCAGATCATGGCCCTTCTCGGCCAGATAACACATATCCAAAGACTTGCCGCAAAGCGGGACAAAGACCTGCTCATTCCCCCTGAGTGCGAGTGTGGACCAGTACTTCACCAAAAAAGGGTTAATATCCTGCTGGTGAAAACCTATCTGCTGCTTGTGCCAGCGTTCATGCCAGAATCCGGGTTCCATCTATCCATCCTGTGTATCAGAAAACCTTGATACTCTATCGACTTGGACGCCGATTGCAAAGAGCCCAACAGCAACAGACAAAAAAGCCCGCCGCGGAGCGTGCAATGACTCCGGGGCGGGCAGCATCAGTTTTCAAGCTATTCAGGGCAGTCTGGCCAGGGTCTCCTGCACCTTGCGCAACCAATTACAGTTATCACACTGGCACTTGCGTCGTGACAAATGGTGTGGGCTCAGGCTGGAGTCGACAAAGTCGACGGCAATCAATAACTGCTGCTTCAACTCTTCGAGTGATTTCTGTTCCAGATCCACCAGTTCATCATTCTGGTTCATCCAGATACACTCCAATCCCTGATGACAAAAGTTACAGCGGTCGTCCACCGGATTGTAGAAACCCGCATGGGGACAATGACGCAATTCCATCGACTGTATCACCCTGGGACGAGCATACTCGAACAGTTCGATCAGCTCCTGCTTATCTGGCACTGACATAAGGCCTCCAAATCTCTTCTGCCACTGCGGCTTGTTGCAAACAGGTTACTCTGGGGAGGGCGCAATGAAATTGATATAGGTCAAAGTGCCGCCCAAAAGGATACGCTAGGAAGCCTGGTTCTGAGCTGGATCCCAGAGTCACAACTTGCCGCTGTTATCCCTTGCTGTTTTAATGAGCTTCTGCTTGTTGTTATTTTGTATCCTTGCCTGTGCCAATGGAGAAATCGCTTGCAAACACCTGAACTGCAGCACTTTTATATTTCTGAAGAGCAGTCCGTCTATCTGCTTAAGGCCGATGATGCCCGCAAACACAGGGCCTGGATCCGCCTCTGCCGCCAGCAACTGATCAAGTTGGGCTATGATGACCCGCAACTGATAGGCAAAGGCGCCTATGGTTTTGTGTTCGCCGGACAAAACAGCCATGGTCAGGAACATGTATTCAAGTTCTCCCGTATCACCCTGCCTCAGCAGGTACAGGACAGATTGGAAGAAGAGGCTTTCATGCTGTCGCAGGTCAATCATCCCAATGTGCCACCACTGATAAAGTTCGACAGAGTCGGGCGCCAGGGGATCCTGGTGATGGCCAGAGCTCAGGGCCAGGATCTGGATCAGCGCTGCCGCCGCCAAGGCGCCTTGCCGGTGGCGGAGATCATGAGCATTGCCAGGCAGTTGGCGGATCTGCTGCAGTATCTTCGCAGCGGCAGACCCTTGGTACACGGGGATATCAAACCTTCCAACCTGGTTTATGACCCAGAGGAAGACAAGTTGTCTTTGATTGACTGGGGCTCGGCGGTATTTGCCCAGCGCGATGCTGACAACCGCCCGGTTGGCGGCAATGTGATGGAGTTAATGTCGAGCGATCAGCAGCATACCAACGCCCGCATGGGCGATGTTTACTTTATCGGCGATGAGCAACTCTCGGGGGCGCTTTCCAGCCCCAGGTTTGATGAACAGGGGGTTGCCGCCACCCTCTATGCGCTGGCGTCCGGTCAGGCCAGCCGCTTCGGTTCCCAGGTGATCCCGCCTACCAGCATAGGTCTACCGATGGAACTGGCCAGGATCCTCGAAGGGATGTTGGGCTCAGATCCTCTCACCCGCCTCAAGGCCGGCGACTACTTCCTGCGCAGTATGAGATACAGCCAGCATCTTTTACTGCCACCGCTGCCACAGGAGCTGAATGCCGAGATCCCCGTCTGGGTACAGAAGCGAGCCCGGGATGTGGAAACAGTCAGCTACAGTTCGCGTAAGTCGTTTCTGCGCAGCCATCATCCGGACGCCGATGCCGAGGCTATTCGCGCCGAAGATATTCAACTGGAGAAGTACTACCGCAACTTCCTCGCCGGTATGGGAGACACAGAGAAGGGCTTTATCGCCGCGGTTGGCCGCCTGGGTCAGTATCCTATAGTGGGCGGTTTGGCGATTCATTGGCAGGAGACAGGCGTCTATATCGACTCCAACCTGGCGCTTTATGATGAAGAACTCAGGCCGGCATTGATTCAGGCGGTCAACAACATGGTGACCCTGGCCCGGGGCATTCATCGCATAGGTATCTTCAAGGCCTGTTTCTTCAACGCCAAAGATACCCTGCACCTGGAACGCAGCGGCCCTGCAGAGCCGTTCAAGGCCAAGGCGGATCAGCTGCTGCCCTTTGAGGTGGGCGATGTGCCGACACTCGAAGATCAATCCCGGCTGCACTCTTACTTTGAAGATGGCCGGGATCCGGATGAAAACCTGGAGCTGCCTGCGGAAATCATGACAGAGCTGGGCTGGCTCAACCAGATACACCACACAGGCTGTATCATCTTCGAAGCCCTGCCAACCCATATGAAGATCCACAGTTATCTGAGACTGCTCAACCCGAGAAAACAGGCGCAGTTTCGCGCCTGTCTGGACAGGATCCTCAGTCATGTCGACAAGATCCAGGGCCAGGGGGTTTCGGGGTTTATGAAGCTGCCCTATAAAAATACCCGCAGGTTCGAACACCTGCAGCGCAAGCCGGAACGCTTCTATCCGAGAAACCCCAAGAGCGGAGGTTAGCCGCCGTAACTGCTGGTCACACTCAAGCGGCGATCATTCTCAAGATACTCACGGGCCACGGCTTCCAGGGCTTCTCCATCCAGTTGCCCCAGTATCTGCCTGCGCTGCTGCCATCCCTGCCAGCGGCCCGGCCGACTTTGGGCCGTTGCCGCCAGATCCAACCAGAAACCGTTACTTCCCGGGGCGCTTTCAAACCACTGCAACAAGGGCTGGCGCGCGCGCTCCAGCAGATCGGCATCTATGCCACCCTTGGCCTTGACTCTGGCCACGACCGCGGCAAAGCCCTGTTCGGCAGCCTTCAGCTTGGCGGCATCTGTGACAGTAAAGAGCCCCAGATAACCGTAACCTGTTGGATGCCAATCGAAATGATTGAAGGTATAAGGCGAATATCCGGCGCCGGCTTTTTCCCTGACCTCTTCATTCAACAGAATGCCCATCACCTGTTCGAGTAACATCATTTCGCTGTGGCGTCGAACATTCTGCATGTCGGTGGTCGGCCACAGCCAGGCCAGTGCCGCCGAGTTTTCTGCGCCCCGGTGCAAGATTTGGCTCTGTGCCGGCACCTTGGGGAATACCGGACGCTCGAAGGCCGGGGCCTTGGCAGGATGCCGCTTGATGGCAGCGAATGTCTCGGCAACCGCTTTTATCCCCTGAGCCTCATCGAAATCACCTACCAGCGCGATTTCCAGCATTCCCTTATCCAGCGCCGAAGCCAACACCTTGGCAATTTCAGCAAAGTCCCGCTGTAATACCTGTTCTTCCCGGCCGTAACCATATCGGGGATCGCCGGGGAACAAGAGTCCGCTCAGACCATCCCAGAAGGCCTCTTCCGGATTGGCATTACGGCTCTGGCTCTCTGCCTTGACTTGTTGCCGGAAGAGGTTGATGGCTTCCTGTCGCCAACCCGGGGCGGTTAGAAAGGCGGCCTGTAGCCCAAGTTGGGTTCTGAGTTCATCGGCATTGGTATTGGTCACGCCGCCAAAGCCTTCAGTACTGACGCCAATATTTGCCGAGATGTTCTGCCCGGCAAAGATATCCGCCAGCTGTTGCCAGGAGTGCTGCTCCAGCCCGCCGTAAATAAAGGCATTATTGAACAGAGTGCCCAAACCTTCTTGGCGCGGAAATGGTAAATCACCGAATCCCAATGACAAGCTGACGGCCACATTGCCTTGCTCAAGCTCGGTAGGTTTGAGATTGAGTAGAGTTCCATTGGCAAAACGTAACTGGCGTATTCCGGTATCGGGATCCCGTTTATCGGCCACTATCCTCCCGGGTTCACCAAAGCTTTGATAGGCAAACTCGCTGGCTTGTTTGGCCTTATAGGGGGTAACAGATTGCAGCAAGCTGTTCTCATATGCCGTCAGCAGTTGTTGTTCTGCCGCGGCCGGCGCCTTGGCACCGGAGAGATAGATCCAGGGTTGCCCCTGCCAAAGCTCAGTCAGTGTCTGTTGGATCAGCGCCGGGGTAATTTGTGGCGCCAAGGCCTCAAAAATGGCCAGCTTATCTGCTGGTTCTATCGGTATCAAGGCCTCGGCATCCATTGATACCAAAGCCTCGGCCATATTCAGGCTGTGAATGGTGTTACTGCCGGCCAGATTGAGCTGATACTGCTTATGTTGGCGTTTCAGCGCCTGCTGCAACTCTTCATTGTTGAAACCGTATTGCAAGGCCTGGCGTATGGTCTGCTCCAGCAATACCACGCCATCCTGCCAGTTGTCTTCCAGGGTCGCCAGAGCCAATTGCACCCTTCCCGCAGTGCCAAACTCTTCCCCTATCTCAACGGAGGCATCGGTGAAACCTTCTTCGGCAAACAGGTGCGGTTGCAACCTCTGATAGAGCATATTACTCAGCAGCGACTCAAGCATCAGCTGACGACGCCGTTCAATACCATCAGGCTTTGGCTTTATGGGCGTCAGCACCCCAAGAGAGACTTGAGTCGGCAAACTGGGGTCGAAGAAAGCGTCCGCCTGAGGCTGCTTTCTGACTACAGGCGGAGAAAGCTTCACCTGAGCTGCGGCAACCGCCTGAGGGTGCGGCTTCCAATCGGCAAACAACTGCTTGATTTGAGCCTCGGTACGGGCGATGTCCAGATCGCCGACCAAGATAAGCGTTGTCCGCTCCGGGGTATAGAAACGTTGGTACAAAGAGCGCAGCTTGGCGACATCTGCCGCCTTGATGCTGGCGACTTCACCGATAGGGAAACGTCTGGGCAGCAGGCTGGAGGGGTACCAGAAATGCAACTGGTTGCGATAGTTTTCCAGCCCGGCCGATGTGCGCTCCTTGAGCTCGGCCAGCACTACGGCTTTTTCCTAGGCGAGCGCCTTGGGATCCAGAGTGAGTCTGTCGGCAATCTCCCGCATCAACATCAACCCGGTATCCAGCTTCTGCTGATCCCCTTGGGTGATGTTGAACTTATAGACTGTTTGCGTAAATTCAGTCACGGCATTGGTATCGGCGCCAAAGCTCAAGCCGAGACGCTGCAATCTTGGGATCATATCCCCTTCAGGCACAGCAGCCGAGCCTTTGAACGCCATATGTTCCAGCAGGTGCATCAGCCCCTGCTCATTTTCCGCCTCAAGCAGTGAGCCGGAGGCGATCCGCATCCGCATTATGACGGTATTGGCCGGCGTCTTGTTGTCTACCAATTGATATTTAAGACCGTTGTCCAGTTGGCCCTGATGAATGCGAGGGCTGACGCTGAGCCCATCGGCCTTGGCAACGAAGCAGAGAAGCAGCAATAAGCTGCCGAGCCAGGCTCTGAGAAACAGGATTTTTGGCAAAAGAATTCCCCCAAAAAACAGAGGTTCGGTGCAAAACGGGCCCGAACCTCTGGAATATGAAAGATGCCAATATAAGATATGGCATTAATTATGTCACATAATCAATACCTTACGACGTACTAAATCGGCGATCCCGGTGGTATTTCCGCAGGTTTGCTGATCACTCTAACCCCGGCTTGTTTCAGTGCCTGTTCAAGCACAGCTTGCAGTTGTCCATAGTGGGCAGCCTTGTAACCTGAACTTCTTTTTTCCTTTCTGGGCAACTGCTTAAGCAGATAATCCAGCTTCATTCTCACCATGGCTTTGACTTCCGGGGCGCTGGCGTCACTCTCCAGACTCTGCAACATGCCGTCCAAAACCACCGCATTTACCCGCATCGCAATACTGGTCTGCTCTCCCGAAGGCAGGGATTTCAGCAGTGTCTTACCCAGCAATCTGTCCAGCAAATCCTCTACCGAAAGCTGCTCTGTGTCTCTGGCAAAGGCCTGATCCACACGGTTGAGCCGCTCAGGGTTCAACAGCGCCGACACAGTGTGGCGACTGAGCACTTCTGCCATGGTCAGCTGATCCACGGCAACCCCCAGAGATGAGCCGAAACTCTCGCGGCTGCGGTAATAGTTGCCGGCCTTGGGCACCAGTTGCTCCAGGAGCTCGGTTGGCAGATAAAGCTCTCTGGGCTCCAGAGTCGCCAACAGGGTATCGAGCGCCCGCTTCTGTAATTCCGGCGCAATAAAATGCCAATTACCGCTATCGGCATCGGCCAGATAATTATAGTCAATGCCGCCGACAAACTTGGCCGCGGCGCTGATCTGGTAACGATTCAGCAGATAGATGGGCACCAGAGCATCGCTGAGTTCACCCAAGGGTTGCCCCGGCAACAGCGCCTTGGCGGAGAAAGTTTCCAACGCCTGGCGCCTGACCAGCTGCATTCTGGCCAGCTCCTTGACAGGATCCTCGCCTCTGTCCCAGAGACTGGCATAGGCATGGGCGGCTGAAGTCGCTCGCGAGTCGCCCTCGCCTATGTATCTCAGCCCCTGCTGCTGCACCTCTTTGAGCAGCAACTTGAGCGCGGCCTGGGTTTGGGCTTCATCACCAAAGTCACCATAACCATACTTGATGGCAAACTTATCCCAGGCCCCCAGCCCTTCGGCGTAAGGCTGGCTGATATCCACCCGCTTGCCATCGAGGCGCACATAGGGATGGGGATAATCCATCACAGAAGCGTTGTTATTGGTGGAAGCGGCAAAGTTATGATCCAGCCCCAGGGTGTGACCGATTTCATGAGCCGATAACTGGCGAATACGCGCCAGAGACAAGGCCATGGCAGCTTCATCGGCCGCCTGCCTGTCTTCCCAACCTGCGGTAAGGCCACGGGCAATCAGGTGATCCTGACGCACCCGCAGACTCCCCAGAGTGACCTGGCCCTTGATGATTTCACCACTGCGGGGATCTGTCACCGCCGCGCCGTAGGACCAGCCACGGCTGGCCCTGTGCACCCACTGGATCACGTTGTAGCGCACATCCTGAGGGTCGGCGCCTTCCGGCAACAGCTCCAACTTGAAACCGTTGATAAACCCCGCCTCATTGAAGGCCTGCTCCCACCAGCGGCCGCCTTCAAGCAAGGCACCGCGGATAGGCTCGGGTACACCGGGATCCAGATAATAGGTAATGGGCTCAACCACTTCGCTTGGCTCAGGGCCGGGATTAACCTTCTGCAGCCGGTGGCGCAGCAAGAAACGCTGGTTGATATCCTGATCTATGGCGGTGGCATAGTCCTTGTATTCATCGGACAGATAACCACTCATGGGGTGATAACGACGCGCCTGATAACCCGGCTCGGGCAAGGCGATAAAGGAGTAGCGCAGTCTCAGAGACAGGGCCTGGCCATCCGGGGTCACCTCGGCGACTCTGGCGCCGGCCTTATCACTGGCGAAAGTCAGCTGCACATCCACATCCGAGTTACGCTCGAACGACTTGACCGAGGCTGGCAACACCACAGAGCGGCTGGTGTCCAGACGATAATGCCCTTGGCCCCTGGCCGCCAACTGTTGGCTGATGCCATGCAGGTCCTGCAACATCAAGTCATTAACCGGCACCAGCAGACGTTTTCCAGGCAGGAGTTTACCGCGCCAGAGTACAGATTCGGCAAAGGCTTCATGCACGGCTCTTTGCTCGGCTTGGTCGTCGGTATCGGCGCGAAAACGGGTATTGAGCTGTTTGAGCAGGATATAGGGCCCCTGACGCTCAAACTGCACCATGCGGGTATGCCCCAGTTGCCCACGGTCAAGCCCAATATCATTGGAGCCGGCGCCGTGGGGCAAGCTGGAGAGCAGCAGCATAGGCTGGTTGAGTTTGCTCGGTTCCAGATACAGCTGCCCGGCTTTGGCATCATAAAAGAGATTGATAAAACCTTCGGCCTGAGTGCTTTCGCTGATGACGTCGGCGGCCTCCCTCTCCTGTGCCGCCTGCGCCAATCCAGGTACCGCGATCAGCGCCAGCAACAAGGTCCAACTTTGAGGTTTCATCCCATCTCCTGATTGTTATCTGTAAGTTGCCATTCAAGTTAAGGGATCGGCCGGTTTATCTCAAGTCCTGCCCACCCATTCACTCAAGGTATCAAAGAGTTCATTGAGCATAATGGGCTTGGTGATATGGGCGTTCATTCCCGCCGCCAGGCTCTTCTCACGATCGCCTGACATGGCGTGGGCCGTCATGGCGATAATCGGCAAGGTCTCCCTGTCGTATTTCTTGCGCAGTTCCCGGGTCGCCGTCAGGCCATCCATCACTGGCATCTGAATATCCATCAATACCGCGTCGTATTGACGCTGCTCCACCATCTCAAGAGCAATTTGACCATTGTCGGCCAGATCTACCTCATAACCGGCGCTTCGCAGCAGTTCAGAGGCCACCTGCTGGTTGATCAGGTTATCTTCCACCAGCAGCACCAAGCCTTTATGACTACCGCTCTGATTGTCGGTAATTTCAGCCACGGTCGCCGGATGGGGTTTCTCGGCAAAGGCAGAGATTATCTCATCAAACAGAGTCGAGGCCTTGAAGGGCTTTTGCAGCAACGCAAACACATTGGCGTCTTCCACCTCCTGTGCCAGCGGTTCGGCGGCATAGGCCGTCATCATGATCACCACGGGGCGCTTGCTTATTCTGCCATCGGCCACCATCTCGTCCAGAGTACGGATCACCTCGCGGCCATCCATTTCCGGCATCATCCAGTCGATAAGCAGCAGGTCGGTTTCCTGTTTGCCCAGCTTATAGAGGGCTTCGGCACCGCTGGCGGCGGTGTCCACCTCGAAGTGGAAGTCGCGCATCAGGGTGGAGTATATCTGCAGCGCCGTGGAGTTATCATCCACCACCAGCGCCCGCAGGCTGTTGAGCTGCTCCGGCATCACCAGAGGTTCAATCTTGGCCTCTTCGGCGATCTCAAAGCTGATGGTAAAGCTGAACACACTGCCGACACCCGGCTCACTCTGCACTTGCATCTTGCCGCCCATCATGGACACCAGATGCTTACTGATGGACAAGCCAAGGCCGGTGCCGCCATATTTGCGGGTGGTGGAGCCATCCGCCTGGGCAAAGGCGTCAAACAGTATCTCCTGTTGCTCCTTGCTGATACCGATGCCGGTGTCCCGAACCCAGAATTTGAGGGTAATGCGATGATCGCGTTCGCCGACATCTTCACAGCCGAGTTCAATCTCCCCCTGGGAGGTAAACTTAACCGCATTGGACAGCAGATTCACCAGCACCTGGCCGAGACGCAGCGGATCGCCCTTGAGGATCAGCCCGGCGGTCACTGGGGCATACAACAACAGCTCGACCCCTTTCTCCTGAGCCTTGAGTGAGTTGATATCCAGGGCGTGCTCCAGCACCTTATCCAGCGGGAAGGAGACACGCTCCAGTTCCAGCTTACCGGCTTCAATCTTGGAGAAGTCGAGAATATCGTTGATGATCCGCAGCAGTGACTGAGCCGAGAAGCCGGCCTTCTCCAGATAATCTTTCTGCTGCACCGTCAGGTTGGTGCGCTGCGCCAGTTGCAGCATGCCTATGATGGCATTCATCGGCGTGCGGATCTCATGACTCATATTGGCCAGGAATTCACTCTTGTAGAGGTTGGCCAGTTCGGCATCTTTCTTGGCCTCCAGCAAGGCCACTTCATTGCTCTTGCTGCGGGTAATGTCCTTGTGGGTACCCAGCATACGCCTGGGCTCATTGTTGGCGGTAAATTCCACCACCCGGCCACGGGACAGCACCCAGTGATACTGACCACTCTTGCCGCGCATCCTGAACTCTATCTCGTAGGCTCCAATAGGATCGGCCAGATACTGCTCGCGATACTCTTCGACCCGGATCCTGTCATCCGGATGGATCAACTCGTCTATGGTCGACAGCAGCGCCGGAAACTCATTGGTCTTGTAGCCCAGCATGGTGTAATAAGCTGGGTTGCAGATGATCTGTTCCGAATCCAGATACCAGTCCCACAGGCCATCTTCCACCGCGTCCATCGCCAGGTGATAACGTTCTTCCGACAATCGCAGCTGTTCGGCCGATTCATATTCGCGGGTCACATCACGCCAAACGGCAATCAAGCCCAGCATCTCGCCGCGGCGGTTATAAAACGGCAGCTTGAGGGTGTCGAGCAGCACGGGCTTGCCGGCCAGCTCGACCTTTTCCTGATAACGCAGCGGCGCCCTGTCTTTGAGTACCTGTTCATCCTCGGCGCGAATTCTGGCGGCCTGTTCCGGGCTGGTAAGTGTGTCTGAATTCAGGCCTATCATCTCGGCTTCTGTGTAGCCAAGCACCCGCTCGGCCGACTTGTTGCAGCCGAGGTACTTGCCTTCTTTATCTTTGAAGACAATGGCTTCCGGAATAGAGTCCAGCAGAGAGCGCAGCAGGGCATATTCCCGCTCACGTCGCTCTGTGGTTTCTTTCAGCCGTTCGGTGCGCCGGGCCACCAGTTTATCCAGCCGCTTGTTCTGCTCCGCCAGGTGACGGGTATATTGCTGGTTCTCTTCAAAAATGCGGCTGACCAACTGGAACCAGGGCTCCCAGCCCTGGGTGATCTTCTCCGGCGGCCGAATCGGCTCACGGGAACAGTCTTCCAGGTGCGAAAGCAGGCGCGAGGCAGGGCTGACGAAAGAGCGACGAGTCTGCCAGTGCACTATGGTCACCAGCACGGACAGCGCCAGTACCACAAGAATAAAGGTCAGCTGCAGCTTCTCGAACGAGTCCAAAAACAGATCGTCGACATCCTGCAGATAGAGCAGGCGCCAGGGGGCGTTGTGCAGCGCCACTGAGTGGATGTAATAGCCGTTACGGATCATCCCCTCGTGGGCATCGAACAGCTCGGACTCCGGCAGTGAATGCAGCTCGGATGGGATCCGCTGACTGATGTGGTAGACCCGGTTAATGCTGGAGGTATCAAAATCGCTGTGGGAGAGAATATTGTTGCCTTGATCCAGCAAAATCACTGTGCCCGGCATCTTGAAATAGAGACGTATCTGTTTGGCGAGCGATGCCAGTGTCATGTCCAGATTAATGGAGCCGATAAACTCATCTTCGAGATAGATGGGCACCCCGAGCGTGGTCAACAGACCATTGCCGGCCGAGTCCACATAGGCCTCACTCCAGAACACACTGCGCTGGGGGTTCATCGCCGGCGTCGCCAGTTGAAACTGTTTCTTGTTCAGCAGTTCATCGCGAAAACGCTGCTCGTCCGAAGGCCAGGGGTAATAGGACATCATTCGCCGCTTGGACAGGTAATAGATGGCCGAGGCCTTGGGTGCGGCTTCCTTGGCGACCGGGAACGACAACGACAGCTCGAACAGCATCTCCAGTTCCTGATAGAACTTGTCGCTGCGGCCATCGAGAGAACCGGAACCGGTTATCCGCCCCATGTTGGTGAATGGCTCACCACTCTTGGCGTAATTGGGCTCCAGGGTAAAGAACTGACCGCTTTCGTTGAATTTCTCGTACTGGGGCAGTCTGTCCTTGCGTACCTGCTCAGCCAGGCGCAAGTGGTCCACGGCCACATTACGCAGGCTCTTGACCGCACGGATACTGGATTCCAGCAAGAGGTCAATCTGCATCACATGGCGATCGACCTGTTCTTCTCTGAGCTCCATCTGTTGGGTCTTCTGGCGCTCAAAAAACACCCAGGCGGTGAGCAACGCCAGTACAATTACCCCCATATAGGTGTAAAACACTGCGCGGTTGTAATTTTTCTGGATCGGAGATTTCAGCTGCAGATCCGGCTCACTCGATTTCATCCATTACCCTTGCATCACGTCCCATCCCCAAGCGGCGGGAAGGAAGAAGAACAAAGCCAATATCATATACTTAATTTGGTCGAATATGCAGTACCCCGCACAAAGCAAAGGCCCCGAAATGGGGCCTTTTTCAGTAGCAGGGGTTATCAGAGCTGCTCTTCGGCAAACTCCGCCAACCGTGAGCGCACTACGCCGTTGAGGTAGATGTTGGCGCTGCCCTCAAAATTTTTAAAGCGTTCAACCATATAGGTCAACCCCGAGGTGACCGCGGTCAGATAGTTGGAGTCTATCTGCGCCAGGTTGCCACAGCAGATAAGCTTGGTGCCTTCTCCCATACGGGTGATCATGGTTTTCAGCTGTGAGGCTGTCAGGTTTTGACACTCATCCAGCAATACCACTGAGTTCTGGATCGAACGCCCACGCATGAAATTGATCGACTTAAACTGGATATTGGCCTTTTCCATTATGTAGTTGAGTGAGCCACTGGGATTAACGTCATGCTTGTGCAGCACCTCCAGGGTATCGGTAATTGCCGCCAACCAAGGGGCCATCTTCTCCTCTTCCGTGCCCGGCAGGAAGCCTATCGATTCGGCGATTTCCGGAGTATTCCGGGTGACTATTACCTTATCGTAGAGATTACGCTCTACCACCAGCTCCAGTGCCGCCGCCATTGCCAGCAAGGTCTTGCCGCACCCTGCTGGGCCGGTGAGAATAACCAGATCGATATCTGGGTCCATCAAGGCCTGCAGCGCCATGCCCTGATAGATGTTCTTCGGCCTCACGCCCCAGGCCTCCATATTCATCAGGCGCTCGCGACCGAGATCCAGCACATTGAGACTGGTTTCGCTGCGGCCGACCACCCGGCCACAAAACTCGGATTCCTCATCCAGCAGATATTGGTTGATGTAAAAGAGATCGTCGCCCAGGTCCTTGAGCGGCACATCATGCACAGTATGACGGCCATGACGCTCGGTGGCCACCTTGTGCAGATGCTCCCAGAAGTTGCCTTCAAATTGATGAAAACCCTTGGATAGAAAACGTATGTCATCGATCAGCTGATCTGTGCGGTAGTCTTCTACCAGGAGTATCCCGGCACCTTTGGCCTTGAGACGCATATTGATGTCTTTGGTGACCAGCACCACGGTACGGGGCTCGTATTGATTTTGCAGATGCAGGGCTGTGTTGATGATGCGGTTGTCGTTGTTGTCGCCGGGCAGCGAGCCTATGGTGAATTCAATCTGGTGGTCGGGGAAGATAGCCAGAGTACCTGAGGCATCTGTGTGCCCTTCGCGGCTTGGAAGGGGAACCCCTTTGATTATCTGTTCCGGAGTGGTCTTGCCGCCGAGGATATCTTCCAGTGCCCGAATGGCGACCCTGGCATCGCGGCTGACATCCCGCTTTCTGTCTTTTATCTGGTCCAATTCCTCCAGTACCGTCATTGGGACCACAACATCATGTTCTTTAAAGGAGTAAATCGCTAAGGGTTCATGTAATAACACATTGGTATCAAGTACAAACAACTTTCTGTCGTCTTGTTCCATGGCGCCTCCATTTGCGTCAATGAGCTACTCACAGCTTTGTTGTCATGGGCCAGCGCAGGCCTGGGGTTGGGGTATATGGCACTCCTGTTTCTGACAGATGGCGGGTAGGTTTCACCACTGTGACATGGCTTAAACTAATACTGGCACCTTTAGCTGCGGATGACAAATACCCTTTGCAGTCTGTTCAATGGCCACTGCGCGGTATCCGTTTTTGAGTGTAGGATGCTAAAGATGACGATTGGATGACAAGCGGGCGAAAAGGCCTGCGTCATAAGGGGGGCAGGATTGGTATTATACTCGGATTGGTATAACATACGCGCCCTTTGAGAATCCGCCCGGAGATGAGAGTTAAAGATGCCCTTCGCCTTAGGTCAACGCTGGATCAGTGATACCGAATCAGAGCTTGGTTTGGGTACAGTAGTACAACTGGAAGGCCGCATGGTCTCACTGCTGTTCCCCGCCACCGGAGAGAACCGCATGTTCTCCCGCAACGACGCCCCGTTAACCCGGGTGATTTATAACCCAGGTGATCAGGTCAAGAGCCATGAAGACTGGACACTGACCATCAACTCTTTGGATGAAAAAGACGGGCTGGTGATCTACACCGGCATTCACAGCGAAACCGGTGAAGAAGTGCAGCTGAGGGAAACCCTGCTGGATCACAACATTCGCTTCAACAAGCCGCAGGACAGACTCTTCGCCGGCCAAATAGACAGACTGGACAGATTTGGGGTGCGCTACGCCGCCCAGCAACTGCGCCACAATCTGGCCACCTCAGATCTGCTGGGGCTGCAGGGTCCCAGAGTTGGCCTTATTCCGCATCAGCTGTGGATTGCCCATGAAGTCGGGCGCCGCTATGCGCCACGGGTGCTGCTGGCCGATGAAGTGGGCCTGGGCAAGACCATAGAAGCCGGCCTCATCATTCATCAACAGTTGATGACAGGCCGCGCCGAGCGGGTACTTGTGATAGTGCCCGATACCCTGCGCCACCAATGGTTGGTGGAGATGCTGCGCCGCTTTAACCTGCGGTTTGCCGTATTCGATGAAGACCGCTGCATCGAGGCCTTTGCCGACCATGACAACCCCTTCTACACAGAACAGTTGGTGATCTGCTCGCTGGAGCTGCTGCGCAAGAAGCGCCGTCTCGACCAGGCGCTGGATGCCGACTGGGATCTTATGGTGGTCGATGAGGCCCATCACCTGGAGTGGACCGAAGAGGCTCCGAGCCGCGCCTATCAAGTGGTTGAAGCTTTGGCGGAAGTGGTGCCCGGCGTACTGCTGCTGACCGCGACCCCGGATCAACTGGGCCATGAGAGCCACTTTGCCCGACTGCGACTGCTGGATCCGGATCGTTTCTACGACTATCAAGCCTTTATCAAAGAGGAAGAAGGCTACAAAGAGGTGGCCCTCGCCGCCGAGGCGCTGGCCAGTGGCAACAAGCTGCCCGACAATGCCATCAACAGCCTGACCGAGCTCTTGTCCGAGAAAGATATCGCCCCCGCCATTCGCCTTATCCAGGCTGAAGGCGTCGATTCTGAGCAGCAGCAAGCCGCCCGTGACGAGCTGCTGCAGGAGCTGCTCGATAGACACGGCACGGGTCGGGTGCTGTACCGTAACAGCCGCGCCTCGGTCAAAGGCTTCCCGAAACGCATTTTCAACGCCTATCCACAGGCCATGCCGGAGCAGTACCTCACTGCGGCCCGAGTCAGTGCCATGATGAATGGTCACCGCACCCTGGAAATGAAGGCCGCCTACGCGCTGGCGCCGGAAAAAATGTATCAGGAGTTTGATGAAAACTCCGCCGCCTGGTGGAAGTTCGACCCCAGGGTCGACTGGCTCATCGACTTCCTCAAGCAAAACCGCAGCAAGAAAGTGCTGATCATCGCCAGTCAGGCTGCCACCGCGCTGAGTCTGGAAGAAGCGCTGCGTACCCGTGAAGGGATCCTCGCCACTGTGTTCCATGAGGGCATGTCCATCATAGAACGTGACAAGGCCGGTGCCTTCTTCGCCCAGGAAGAAGGTGGTGCCCAGGCGCTGATCTGCTCGGAAATCGGTTCCGAAGGGCGTAACTTCCAGTTCGCCAGCCAGTTGGTGCTGTTCGATCTGCCGCTGAACCCGGATCTGCTGGAGCAGCGCATAGGTCGCCTGGATCGCATAGGTCAGAACCATGATGTAGAGATCCACCTGCCCTTCCTCACCGACACAGCGCAGGAGCGTCTGTTGGCCTGGTACCACGAGGGCCTCAATGCCTTCGAACTCACCTGCCCCGGCGGCCATATTCTGTTCAAGGAGTTTGGCGCCCAGTTGCTGCCACTGCTGGTGGAAGAAAACGAAGAAGAGATGGCCAAGTTGCTGCGCGACACCCGCAGCCGATATAAAGAACTCAAGCAGGCAATGGAGCAGGGCCGCGACAAGCTGCTGGAACTCAACTCCCACGGCGGCGACAGGTCATTGGCATTGGCCGAGAGACTGGCGCAGATGGATAACGACACCCAGCTTATCGGCTCAGTGATCCGTCTGTGGGACATCATAGGTCTGGATCAGGACGATAGAGGTGAAAACACCATAGTGCTGCGCCCGAGTGAGCACATGATGTTTCCCACTTATCCTGGCCTGCCGGAAGATGGCATTACCGTGACCTTCGACCGGGAAACCGCCCTGTCCCGCGACGATATCGCCCTGATAACCCAGGAGCATCCGCTGGTGCAAACCGGTCTGGATCTGATCACGGGCTCTGAAACTGGCACCACAAGTGTTGCCATCCTCAAGAACAAGGCGTTGCCGGCAGGTACTGTGTTCCTGGAGCTTATCTATCTGGCACAGGCCTCGGCGCCCAAGTCCAGCCAGTTGTATCGTTATCTGCCGCCGACACCGCTGCGCATTCTGCTGGATAAGGACGGCAACAATCTGTCTGACAAGGTGAGTTACGAGCATTTCGATCGCCAGCTCAGCGCGGTTAACCGCCATATCGGCAGCAAACTGGTCAATGCCTCGCAGGCGATATTGCATCCTTTGCTGGCCAAGGGCGAAGCCCACGCCATGGAGGCTATGTCCAACCTGCAGGCCGAAGCCCAGCAGCAGATGGAGCGCCAATTGGGCGCCGAGCTGGAACGTCTGGAAGCCCTCAAGGCGGTGAACCCCAATATCCGCGATGCCGAGCTTGAGTATCTGCAAAATCAGATAGCCGAACTACGCGGCTATTTGGATCAATGCCAGCTGCAGCTCGATGCCGTGCGCCTGGTGCTGGTCAGCCACGCCTGATAATCCACTCAAATATCATCCCCCAAGACCCGCTAACTGCGGGTCTTGTTTTTTGCGCTAAATTTCAGAACCCCTGGTGCACCACGCCTTCAAGCATTGGATCGACACACAAACTTTCGATACAACAGCTACTAGTGCACAAATTTGCGGCTTATAATTTTGGCATTGAGTCAATAAAGGCTGCAGAATCATGCTATTCCAGCCTATGAAAAGTTTAAGGAGTTCACTTGGCGCTGATATCCAGGACGATAGCTATGCTGTGCTTTTTCCCTTTGATGGCACTGGCAGCCGACGAGCCAGCCAACAAAGACATGGCCAACCAGGAGCAGACTCAACCGCAACCGGTGCAGAAGCCTGCCAAGCAAACACCTGAAACAGCCCCAATGAAACCCAGAGACAATAGCCGGGCGTTGGAGCATGTCGCCGCCTCAGAACAGCAAAAGATCCAAGTAGATGGCGAGGAGCAAACCGTTCTGGTGCGCCCCTGGAGTGGCCCGAAACAATTGGGCGCAGCGCTGTTGCTGCCGCCCCCCGGCACCCATGCCGATGCCCCCGGGCTCAACGCCTTCTTGCGCCGCAGCATCAATCCGGCAGGCTGGGCCAGTCTCAGCATGACACCACCGCCCTTTCCGGAGCAGCCCAACTTCACCACAGAGGCCCAGGAAATAAGCAAGGCCGGCGATGGCAAGGTGCAGGGCAAGAGTAACCAAGCAACAAGCCGCAGAGAGGCGGAGGAGTGGCAAAAGCTCAGAAAGCAGCAACAGACCTTTATCCAAAAGAGTCTGGCGCAACTGGACGCCTTGGGTGAGCCCTTTCCCGGCAAGCGCTTGCTGATAGCCCAAGATCAGTCCGCCGCCTTGGTGATTGAGTTGTTGGCGGCGCAGGAGTTGGCCAAGCCGGACTTGTTGGTGGTGATCAATCCCTACCTCGACGATCCCTATGCCAATTTGGCACTGCCAAAGAAACTGGCCGGGTTGGAGTTGGCGATACTCGATATCCAATCTCCCGACGGTCACCAGGCCTCGCAGGCTACAGTGGAAAGTCGAAAAACCCTGGCTTCAAGCAAGCCGGACAATCTATATCGGCAGCAGTTGCTGGCGCTGGATCTACGCCAGGATGTTGCTTTTGAAAACACCTTACTGATGATAGAAGGCATGGCCAGAAAGGTGCTGAAACAGCAGGCGCCAAACGAGAAGGCGGCCGCTGAAACCAATCAGTGACCGCCTAATTGCAGAAAGTCGGCCGGCAGACCAAGCTTCCCGTAGAGCAAATATCGGGAGTGCGATTACTCTTTCTTGCCGCCCTTGGAGAACATCAACGCCAGGGAGATGAGCACCACAGTGCCGCCCATGAACAGCAAGTCCAATGCCGAGCTGGGTTTGATATCGGCAAAGAAGGAAAACACCTTGATGATCAGCATCATCAATATCACTTTGCCCAACTTGCTCTTGAGCGCATCTATGCTGGAGATGATCAATATCTTGCCGCCGGTATCCGAGTTACCAGCAGGCTCCAGGTTACGGATAAAGAGCTCATAGAGGCCGAAAGCGAAGATCAGCAGCACAGCCCCGAGCAGGAAGGTATCCAGTATCTCCACCAGTACCATCACAAGATCGTTGCGCACATCATAGCTGCCACTGAGCAGGTATTCCCACAGCAGGGCAAACATATGCAGCACATCCTTGACCCCCATAACAAAAGTGACCAAGGCCGCCAGCACACAGGAGAAGACTCCGACCATGACAGACAAGCGACTGCCCCAGAGCAAGCGTTCAAAAAAAATCCGCATCCCAATTTCCGTCTAAAAATAAAGTGACGGATTTTCAGGCAGTTTTGCCATTGAGGTCAAGTTATTATCCCATCATACGTGATAGGTATCTCACCAGTTTCGCCGCGGTTCAAAGGCCCGCTCGGGATCCTTGCCCTGACGCACGGCGGCAATGGCTCTGTTGCGCCCCAAAAGCAGACGCACCTGGCTCCAGGACTCCCGCGCCAGCAGCCGCCTACGGGAACCGTTCCAGCTGCGGTTAATACTCAGCTTTATCGCCGCCAACGCATCGGGAGAGCGCTCATTGAGCTCAGCGGCCAGTTCTTGTGCCCGGGCCAGAGGCTCACTGCAGCACTCGGTCACCAACCCAAGCTCCAATGCCTTGGAAGCCGGGATTAATTCCGCCGTCATGCTGAGTTTCAATGCCTGATCTTTTGCCAGAATTTCCCGCAAACTCACCAGGCCGCCCATGTCGGGAACCAGGCCCCACTTGGCTTCCATTATTGACAACTCGGCGTCATTGGCGGCAATGCGAAAATCGGCGCCGAGCGCAATTTGCAAACCGCCGCCATAACAACGGCCATCCAAGACGGCAATGACAGGAACCGGCAACTCACGCCAGGCGACAGACACCTGCTGCGCCAGATTGGCATTGCCCGGTAACAGCTTGAACAGCAGTTTCAGCGCTTGCCAGGGAGAGTTGGCCACACTCTTGATATCCAGGCCTGAACTGAATTGGCCGCCCTCACCTCTGAGGATCACCGCCCGCAAATGTCGTTGACGGCGCAAATGACGCGCCATCGCCTTGAGTTCACTGAACATGGTGTAATTAATGGCATTGAGCTTATCCGGCCGATTCAAGCTAACGATAGCCAGCTGTTGTTGCCATTCCAGGCTGAGTGTCTGCCACTGCATCTGCAGGTCCTTGAAAGTTGAAGTTATGTTAACGGTATCACCATCACACTGGTCAGGCCAGAGCAAAAAGCGTCCCGTTTCAACAACACAGAGCAGTCTAAATTTTGACTAACGTCAACAATCTGACATTAGCTTTGACTTAGTGGCGACAAGTGTTCACAATATCGACCCTCAACAGGCAAGCCATTGCACTATAATAAGATTTTCTCCTGCCAAATGTATGAGAAACGGGCATCAAGCCCGAGCTCGCCGATAACTGACTATCGGCCCAGTCCTCACTGATCCAGCGGCATAATCAGAGGATAATCACAAAAATGCCGCTGTAGGTGTTATCTTCAAGTAATGCAGTAGAACAGGAAATCTCTATGGCGATTCCGGTACTCATATGCGACGACTCTGCGCTGGCGCGAAAGCAGATGGCCCGTACTCTTCCCAAAGATTGGGAGGTAGACATCAGCTTTGCCGCCAATGGCGCCGAAGGACTGGAGGCAATTCGCGCCGGCAAGGGCGAGATTGTCTTTTTGGATCTCAACATGCCGGTCATGGACGGCTACGAAGTGCTGCAAACGATTCAGCAGCAAGACCTGCCGGCCATGGTGATAGTCGTCTCGGGCGATATACAAATTAAGGCTCATCAGCGAGTCAAGGCCTTGGGCGCGCTGGATTTTATTCAAAAACCCGTCAGCGCAGATGCCATCAGCAGCATACTGCAGGAATATGGCATTTTGCAGTTGGCCGAAGGCGGCGAAAGCAATGAAGAGCCAATGATCCAGGTGGATATGCGCGATGCCTGCCAGGAGGTTGCCAACGTTGCCATGGGCCGCGCCGCCGATCTGCTGGCCAAGCTGTTGGATGTATTTGTGCTCTTGCCTATTCCCAACGTCAATGTGCTGGAGGTCAGCGAATTGACCATGGCACTCAAGGCCACAGAGGAAAGCCCCAAAATTTCGGCGCTGTGCCAAGGCTTTATCGGTGCCGGGATTGCCGGTGAGGCTCTGCTGCTGTTTCACGACTCCAGCTTTAAGGATATGGCCAAGTTGATGGGCCTGTCGGATCCCGAAGATGCCAACACAGAAATCGAGGTGATGATCGACACAGCTAACGTGTTGATCGGCGCCTTCCTCAGCGGTATCTCGGAGCAACTGGACATGCAATTCAGCCAGGCGCACCCTGTGGTGCTCGGGCGACATTGCACAGTAAACGATCTGATCCACGATAACTCAGATCGCTGGCAACGCACGTTGGCGATGGAGATCAATTATCGTATCGAAGATCACAATGTGCAGTGCGATCTCTTGCTGCTCTTTACCGAAGACTCCTTGCCGACGCTGAATTTCAAGCTCGGCTATCTGATGAACTGACAAAAACAGGTTTGCCATGGCAAAGGATTTGGATGCAATGAATGAACTGCACTGGCTGATCGATATGGTACAAACCATAGAGGTCGGCCTGGTGGTGCTGGACAGAGAGTACAATATTCAGCTGTGGAACGGTTTTATGGAGAACCACAGCGGCGTTTCTCCCAACGATATCAAGGGCGACAACCTGTTTGAACGTTTCCCGGATCTGCCGGCCAACTGGCTCAAGCAGAAGATGGAGTCTGTGTTTCTGCTGAAGAACCGCGCCTTCATCAGTTGGGAGCAGAGGCCCTATGTATTCAAATTCAAGAACTACCGGCCCATCACAGGCCGCGCCGAGTTCATGTTCCAGAATGTCACCCTATTGCCGCTGGCCTCTCTGACCGGGCAGATCTCCCATATCAGCATCATCATCTATGATGTGACGGATATTGCCATCAACAAGCTGCAGCTCAAGAGTGCCAACGAGCGCCTGGAACACCTGAGCCAAACCGATGGCCTGACCCAGCTGCATAACCGCAGACACTGGCAACTATGCATGCAGCGGGAATTTGATCGCCATTCCCGCTATGGCGATCCTGCCAGTCTGGTGATGTTCGATATAGATCACTTTAAGCGGATCAACGACAGCCTGGGGCATATCGCCGGAGACAGGGTTATTCAGCATCTGTCCCATATTCTCAGCCAAAACCTCAGGGAAACCGACTGCGCCGGGCGCTACGGGGGCGAAGAGTTTGCTGTGGTCTTGTCCCACACCAGCGCCGAGGATGCCCGCTCCTTTGCCGAGCGGCTGCGCTCTCAGGTGGAAAGCAGCCGCTTCAGCTTCAATGGTCAGCCGGTGCCCTTTACCATCAGCCTGGGGATCTGCGATCTGAGTGATGAGGTGGAAAACAGCGATCAATGGCTGGCCAATGCCGATCAGGCCCTGTACCAGGCCAAGGTTTCCGGCCGCAACTGTGTCAGTATTTTCAGTGATTGATCCACAGATGACGGCCAATAAAAAACCACCTTCAGCGTTAATGAGATAATTGTTTTTATTCATTTTTAACGCACGTGGATAGGCTCCCATCAAGCTTGAATTGCCTCCTCTTGGTGCATTTCCCGGCGTTTGAGATGACAGTTGAGTCAGTTTAAAAATAATATAACTCGACGCATCTCTAAAACTTAATTGGTTCGGATGTAACGACGGTAAGCTTTTAGCCATCAACACCCTCTTGTATCTGATGAAGTTTTAGGCCAACAGTACACACCATAATTCTTGGATAACCAACTCGGCAATTGACTGCGTAACGTAAAGCGACTCTCCAGAAGATGCTGCTTCACTTCCCGATAGCCCACTTCTATCTCCCATCGATGGGCATATAAATCCACTATCTCTGCCCCAGGATAACGCAAGGGGTCAGTTAATGAGGTCAAAATGGAAACCGACTTACCTTTTATCGTCTTCGTCAGTAAGCGAGCTTCAATACTGTCAGGCAGCATAGGCCACTTCTTTCTGGCTTGAGGCGTGGTGGCTAACTGCACTAGTTGGTCGTGTTTTCCTAAAGAGCGTACCACTTCATATTGCGTCCCTTTCTTCAACGGCAGCGGCCAGTGACTCTTCGGTTGAGCCTGTTACCAGGCGTGCAAAAGTCCTAACGAATGGAAGCCTCTGTCAAGCTGCAATGGTATGGCGATTTATGGAAACGGTTTCACCATTTCCGGGCAGCGGACACGGCAAAGAAGAAATGTAGCAGTATTGCAGTTATTTAGAGCCTTCGCTCAGCTAAAGGGATCTCTATTGTTGTACTGCTGTCTTTTACGCCCAGAAATAGCCGTTGCACTAAAAGCCTCATGCCGCAGCTATTTCCCCCTCCCCCTTGTTCCCTATAAACTAATGACAAAGCGGGACTGTTCACGATAGCATAAGCGAATGAAAAACCATCATTCACTAAGCCCCTCATTTTAATTGTAAATACAGGGGGATTTCGCGAAAGAGTGATGGCAAAAGCCCAGCTACAAGCTTAATGAAACAACTCGCAACAAGGACTTTGCATGAAACAAGGATTGGTATTTCTTGGCCTGACCCTGGGTGGCCTAACCCTCAATGTCAACGCTCAGCAGTGCGATCTCAGCATCACAGGTACTGTGCCCGAAGGGATTAGCCTGGATAAGTTGGTCGTTTCCACCTATGACAAGGAGCTACCGGCCACCAGCAGGGACTACTCCCTGTGCGCCAGTAAGCAAGATCTCCAAGTCGTCGGCCGCCATAGCCCCAACAACACCATCTACCTGATGGATAAGAGTGGTGCCATCCCCAGAGGCATCTATACCGCCGAAGTATTTATCCAGAGCGAGGCGATCACCTTGGGCCCGGCTTCCAGTTTGACCAAGCAAGCCTGTAACCTGCGCTGTGGCTACTATGCCAGTCAAAGGGTACAGAACTCTAAAGAGTTGCAACAACTGGCGGCCGAATACCAACGGCTGTCTGCCAAAGATGGCAAGGCGATTGGCGCCTTCCTTAGCCAAAACCAAGCCAAATTAGATCGAATCTATTACGGCGATATCCACCCTAAGCCATCAGCCCCAATAAGCACGGGCGATCTCTGGGTCGATCCCTACAGCGGCGCGGGACTCTACTTCGATGCCCCCGAAACCATACTCAACAGCACCTTTAGAGATTATGTGAGCTCCGAAGCCAGAGCGGCGCGGCAACAGGATGAGGCCATAGCCGAAGCGATGAAGCAGCATAAAGCTTCACTGCAAGCTCTAGTGAAGGGTTTCAACAGTTGGCAAGAGCGGGTGGAGGCCGTCAACAGAGTCAGCGCGGAGCTAAAGGCCAACCAGGATCCGGCGGCGATAAAGGTGGCGCAAATATTCGATCGCGGCCTTGAGGAAGCCGAGGCAACTCTTAAAAGTTACCTTACCAACGACAACAAGACCCCCATCGCATCTCTGACCCAGGCAAAAAAGACGTTCGAACTCTTGTTGGCCGACTGGACCAACGCCGCCTATATCCACAGCAAGGACAAACAGGCCTTCGCCGCCCTGTTCAGTGAGCAGTTTAAGCAGCAACTACCGATACAAGATCGCGAGTTGGACAAGGCGCTGAGCCGCCTTATCGATCTGCCAAATCATCTGGGGAAGTTGTCTATCGAGGATGGTTATCAGAACATTCAGCTGGAGTTTAACAATCTCCTGCCAGACTCGAACCAACGCTATGACTTTAAGGATGCCCTGCACAGCGTTAGCTTCGTGTATGAGAAGGGAGCCTGGCGACTCGACAGCGTCAGCCAGCTGCCCATTCGCCACTATGATAAGGGCTAGATATAAAATGGGAGTCAAAGGGGTGAGTTTGAATCAACACCTCAACCCCTTGATTCCCACTCTTTCAACAACTCTGGCATCTTGACTTTGTTCACTCTTAACACGCTATTTTTATCAAAATATAATAAACCAAGCCAAAGCAACAATTTATAAATCATAGCAAGCCATCATATTATCTAATCTCTTTATCATAGGTTTTCATCAATTTGGCCAAGGGAGTCATATCAATGTCATGGTCTTAAATTCGGGGGAAAGGTCAGTTTATTATTACTTGTTAGGGTAAAAAGTTAAGATCACGCCTAATCCACCTTGCTTGGTATCTTGCAGCATGCCCACCAGTTTCTAAATATATGACAAATGTAGCCATACACGAATCACAACGATATACATCACTACCGTTGTAAGGGTAATGCGATAAACTCACAGGAGCCATATCTGAAAATGGATTACTACCATTTTTGCTGTAAGTCTGATAACCGAGAAAAGTCATTGGTTCTATTTTACCCATAAAATGAAGTTTGTTTTCCAGGCCATCAGAGTTAGTCAAATGAAGCTTGGATTCCTTTCCGCACTCAGAACAAGAATTAGATTCTTGTTCTGCTACAACATTGAGTAAGTCATCGATATTCATAAAGCCCTCAGAACAGAAATCAAAATGGGAAAAGATGAGTCACTTCAATCCCTAAACCAATGCACCTATTTCAAGCTGTTTGCGGCTGTGGCTAAGCCATCAAGGTTGCTCAGCCCATGAGCATACAATGAGTATGTGATTGGGTGAGCCGACGCAGACAATAACGCCACGGTCGCAAACAGGAAGAAATAGAAGAAATATCAGTAGTCGAAACCAGGCTGGGCTTTAACCCCCGCCTCAAACGCATGCTTCACGCTATTCACCTCACTGACAGTATCTGCCAATTCAATCAGTTGCCTGTGGCAGTTGCGGCCGGTGATGATCACATGCTGCATGGGTGGACGATTTTGCAACGCATTTATCACTCGCTGCAGATCCAGATAGTGGTAGCTGACCATATAGGTGAGTTCATCGAGCAGGAGTATGTCTATGCTGGCATCCTGAAGCCATTTTTCGGCGGCCGTCCAGGCCTTTTCGGCGGCGGCGATATCCTTGGCTTTGTCCTGGGTGTCCCAAGTAAAGCCTGTGCCCATGACTTCGAACTTGACCCCGGCGCCTTCCAGTAGCTTGCGCTCACCGCACTCCCAGGTGCCCTTGATAAACTGCACTACGGCGCCCTGCTTGCCATGACCGACCGCGCGGGCCAGAGTGCCAAAGCCGGAAGTAGACTTACCCTTGCCGTTACCTGTGACTACCAGGAGTATGCCCTTCTCTTCGGTGGCGGCCGCGATTTTGGCATCCACCGCCGCTTTCACTTTCTGCTGCCGCTGTTTATGACGCTCTGCCTTGATATCGGTTTGATTATTATCGGTCACCCTGGTCTTCCTCTTTGAATATGTTGATTATTTTATTGAAATCCAGATGTTGCTCCAGCACATCGGCCAAACGATCCAGCTGTTGCTGACGCTGCTGATTGATATCCACTGTGCGGCCCTGTGGCGCCGTCATCCCGGCCCAGGTGAGCAGCAGTTCACAGGCCTCAGGGCTGTCAAACAGGCCATGCAAATAACTGCCGAGAATTTGATTATCCTCCGACAGCAGACCTTCGTTGCGGGGTGCTGTGGTTTTTGCAGGCTCAGTGATTTTTGCAGGCTCAGTGGCGCTGACACAGTTGGCGTCACTGCCTCGCTCATTAAGCAACAGTGGCTGGGTGCATCTGTCAGGGATCCGCGATGCTCCGCAGTGGATCTCATAACCGGAGACTGATGCCGATGATTGCCCAAGCCTCAGGGTACCGCTGACATTGAGCAGCTGTTTTTCGACTTGCAGCTCGGTAGTGAGTGGCAGGTAGCCCAGCCCTTGGCTGGTACCGGGCAAGTCTTCCAGTCCCAAGGGGTCGGCAATGCTCTGCCCCAGCATCTGAAAGCCGCCGCAGATACCCATAAGCTTGCCGCCATAGCGCAGATGACGGGCTATGCCCTTATCCCAGCCCTGTTGGCGGATAAAAGCCAGGTCGGCGCGCACATTCTTGCTGCCGGGCAGCAGCAGGAGATCCAGCCCTGGAAGTTCGCCCTGATGGGTCGGCCCTATATAATAAAACTCGATATCCGGATGCAGCCGCAGCGGGTCAAAGTCGGTATGGTTGCTGATCCTGGGGTACACCAAGACGCCGACTCGCAGTCGCGTCCCAGTTCTTTCAGATTGAGTTGTTTCAGATTGAGCTCGTGCTGATTGAGCTGTTACCGCCTGCTCGGTAGCAGCCTGAGACTGAGCAGTTGTTTGCACCAGTGCATCTTCGGCGTCCAGATGCAGGGCATCGAGGTAGGGCAATACGCCCAATACCGGCTTGCCGGTGTGAGCCTCGAGCCAATCCAGCCCGGACTGCAGCAATGAGATATCACCGCGAAAACGATTGATCACAAAGCCCTTTACCCTAGCTTGCTCACTCTCGGACAGCAGGGCCAAGGTACCGACCAGGTGGGCAAATACCCCGCCCTTGTCGATATCGGCGATGAGGATCACCGGGCAGTCCACCGCTTCGGCAAAGCCCATATTGGCAATATCGCCCTGGCGCAAATTGATTTCGGCCGGGCTACCGGCGCCTTCTACCAACAGCCAGTCAAACTCCTGCTGCAACCTGTGCCAGGATGCCAACACCGCCTGCATGGCAGCGGCTTTATAGTCACGACTCTCGGGGCCGAAAAAGGCGGCGGCTTCCAGGCTGGTCAGCGCCTTGCCCTGAATAATCACCTGCGCCTTGGTATCTGAGCTGGGTTTAAGCAATACCGGGTTGAAGTCGATTCTCGGCTCAAGACCGGCGGCCACCGCCTGCAGCGCCTGGGCCCGGCCAATTTCACCGCCATCCCGGGTGACGGCGCTGTTGAGTGCCATATTTTGCGGCTTGAAGGGGGCCACTCGCTGACCATGACGATGAAACACCCGGCAGAGTCCGGCTACCAAGGTGCTCTTACCGGCATCCGAAGTGGTGCCCTGCACCATAAGGCTGCGGCCAGGCCGGGCCAGAGCCGAAAATTCAGCTTTAAGTTCTGCGCCATTATGGGGTACTGGGTTACTCATGCCTTGCCCCGCGGATCCGGGCTTGTACCCGAAGCACTCAAGCCTAGGGAGCCACTGCTATCAGAGCTCACAGGCTTTAACGCCAGCGGTAAACCGGCGACCACCAGAGTGACTCTATCGGCCTTGGCGGCCAGCGCCTGATTGAGCCAACCGGCCTCATCCACAAAACGCCGACTCAGCTCCCCAAGCGGCACTATGCCGGAGCCAACTTCGTTGCTCACCAACAGCAGATCGCCGTCAAATCCGGCTACCGCCTGCAGCAAGGCCGCGCGTTCGCTAGCCATATCGGCACCAAAGCAGAGCTGGTTACTGAGCCAAAGCGTCAGGCAGTCTACCAATACCGGCGCTCCAGAGCCTGAGCGCTGCCCAAGCGCCTTGGCCAAATCGAGCGGCACCTCGGCCAACTGCCATTCGAGGCTGCCACCTTGGCGCGCAGTTTGATGGTGGGCGATACGCCGAGCCATCTCCTCATCGGCGGACTCGGCTGTTGCCAGATACCAGGGGCGGACATTGGCCGGGCACAAGTCGGCCAGTTGCCGCTCGGCGTAACCACTCTTGCCGCTGCGGGCACCACCCAGAATAAGATGGATCATGCCGGGCTGCCCCCCAATGCCAGCAACAGCATATAAACCACCAGCTCACTCACCTGCTGCGCCGCTCCCAGGGTATCGCCGGTGTAACCGCCAATCTGGCGCCGGAACCAGAATACCAGGGCCCAACGCAGCAGCAACATGGTCGGCAATAGCCAGAACAGCAGCGTGGTGGACAGCAGTGCCGTCAGCACAATTCCAGTCAGCAGCAAAATACCCAACTCATTGAGCCCCTGCTGCTGCGCCAAAGGTTTGCTCTTGCCCTCGTCGCGAACATAGGTTTCGCTGAAGATAATGCTGGCCGCCGTCACCCGGCTGACACAGTGCGCCAATACCAGGGCCAGCGCCGCCTGGTTGATGTCGTAAAGTGCTAACTCCAGCAGTAACTGGTACTTGAGCAACAACACCAACACCAATGCCAAGGCGCCATAGCTGCCAAGGCGGCTGTCTTTCATGATTTTCAGTTTGTCTTCAACCCGCCAACCGCCGCCGAAACCATCGGCGGTATCGGCCAGGCCATCTTCATGAAAACCGCCGGTAACCAGCACACTGCTAATCATCGCCAGCACTATGGCGATGGAGCTTGGCAATATGCCGGCGGCCAGCAACAACACCAAGGCGGAGATCAAGCCCACCACCACGCCCACCAGGCCAAAGTAGCGGCTGGCCTTGTTGAGGCTGTCGCTGTCCACCGTCAGGGCGCTGGGCACAGGAATACGGGTGAAAAAACCTATTGCGATCAAAAACAGCCGCAGCTGCCCGAGCCAGAATCCCATCAGAACACCTCTTGGGTAGCCGGCTCTACCACCTTGTCGACCCCGGCTTCACCAAAGCTGGCCATCTGGTTGTAGAAGTTGGCCGCCGCCTGCACCAAAGGCAGCGCCAGCGCCGCGCCCGAGCCTTCGCCCAACCTGAGCCCAAGCCGCAGCAAAGGCTTGGCGGACATGGCCTCGAGCAGCAACTTGTGGCCGCGCTCTTCAGACTCATGGGCAAAAATAAGATAATCCCTCACCCCCGGCGCCAAACGCACAGCCGCCAGCGCCGCTGTCGACGCGATAAAACCGTCCACCAGCACGGGCACGCCAAATTCGGCCGCCGCCAACATGGCTCCTGTCATCTGCACTATTTCAAAGCCACCCAGGCAGGCGAGGATACTGAGCGGCTCGGTCAGCTCGCAGTGGTGCAGCAGCAGTGCCTGCTCTATCAGCAGGCATTTGCGCTTAAGCGTCGCGGCATCTATACCGGTGCCGCGGCCGACACATTCACTCACAGGAAGGCCGGTCAGGGCGGCCATCACGGCGGCGGCAGAAGAGGTGTTGCCTATTCCCATCTCCCCCAGCGCCAGCAGGTTGCTGCCGGCATCGATATGGCGTTTTACCAAGGTGCGCGCCATGGCAAACCCTTGATGCACAGCGCCCAGAGTCATGGCGGCGCGTTTGTGGATAGGCCCGGTACCGGCGCCCAGACGCTGCTCTGTAACCTCGGGGATCCCCAAGGGGCTGAGAATGCCGCAGTCAATCACCTCCAGCTCGAAGCCGGTCTGGCGACAAAACACATTGATGGCGGCGCCGCCGGCAACAAAGTTGAGCACCATTTGGGTGGTCACCTCGCTGGGGGCAATCGACACCCCGGCCGCGGCAATACCATGGTCGGCGGCAAACACCAGCATCACGGGACGGCGGATGACCAACTCATCAGTAGCGGAACCGAGCTGAATGCGCCCCAATTGCAGCGCCAAAGCCTCCAACTCACCCAAAGCGCCCAGGGGTTTGGTCTTGTTGTCTATGCGGGCCTGAATCGCGTCATCCAGCGCGTGATTGATTGCTGCTACCTGGTACATCCTTCCCTCTCTTATCGTTATTGGCCGCGTTTACGCAGCACCATCAGGAAAAACAGACTGCCGATGGCCGAGGTGATCACCCCCACCGGCAGCTCTTGGGTGGGCAGTATGCTGCGAGCCAGCACATCGACCCAAACCATAAACAGGCCGCCCGCCAGTGCCGTCAGCACCATGGGGTGCTGCCCCGGCAGCAACAACCTAACAATATGAGGCACCATCAGCCCCACAAAACCAATCCCGCCGCAGTGGGCCACCAGAGTGGCGGTAATAATCGAGCATAACAGCAGCATGGAAACCCTGAGCCTTTGCACCCTTATTCCCAGAGTGTGGGCGGTTTCATCACCGGCAAGCATCGCCAGTACCTGGCGCTTGAAGGCCAGGATCACCAGCAAGGCCGCCAGCACCACCAGAGTGGGCAGTCCAAGCCCATCCCAACTGGCGCGGGCAAAACTGCCCAGGCTCCAAAACAGCAAGGAGGTGGTAGCCTGCGGGGTGGAAAAATACAAGATCAGGCTGGTGAGGGCACTGAACATAAAGGAGATGGCGACCCCGGAGAGCAACATTCGCTCTATCTGGTTGCCGATATTCCTGCCCGCGAGCAGCAGTACCATAAGCACAGCCAAACTGGCACCGATAAAGGCTCCCAGCGGCAGCGATACCCCGGAGATGGCCGAACTCAGCCCAAGGCCGGTCGCCAGGGCGACCGAGACCACGGCGCCGAAGCTGGCGCCCGAGCTGATACCGAACAGGTAAGGATCAGCCAGCGGGTTGCGGGTCACCGCCTGCAATACATAACCCGACAATGCCAGACCGCTGCCGGCGATAAAGGCCAGCAAGATACGCGGCAGGCGCAGATCCCAGACAATACGCTCGCTGATGGCGGACGGCTCCCCCACGCCCAGCAGGTGTTTGCCAATCACTCTTGCCACATCGAAGAGACTGATATCGGCGGCGCCAAAACCGGCGGCGGCCAAGGGTGTCAACGCAGTGCCGAGCAGCAACAGCAGCCAGCACCAGTAAAGTCTGGGCAAGGGTTTGAGAAACCAGCCAATAAGCGAGCGCCCCGGTGCGACCATGGAAGTATTCATGCGCCACCTCCCACCGAGCCTGGGCGCCGGTCAGTTTCCTTGTGGGCAACACAGGTTTCGGCCGAGGCAGGCCCTGCCATAGGCTCGACTATCGCAGCGCCGTGAACCTTGCCACTAGCGAGAGCCGCCGAGCTTACAGCCTTGCCGTGACCAGGCTCTGGCGACTGATAGCCATAAAAGTAGTGGATCAGCGGCCTTCCCAACTGCGGATGCGTCCCCACCTGGCAGCAGACACCGAAGACACCGGCAATTCTGTCTTCGGTCAATACGCTCTGGGGCGAGCCGTGGGCAATACGGCGGCCGTTATCCAACAGCAAGAGTTCGTCACACAGGGCCGAGGCCAGATTGAGATCGTGAATCGAGGCGATCACCGTGACCCCCAGGCTGCGCACCAGCTCGAGGATCTGGATCTGATAGCGGATATCCAGATGATTGGTGGGCTCGTCCAGGATCAAAAGCTTGGGGCGCTGCACTATGGCGCGGGCAATCAAGGCCCTTTGCTTCTCACCGCCGGAAAGCTGCGCGAAAGGCTCTGCGGCCTTGTGCTGCAACCCGACCTGCGCCAATGCCGCCTGCACCTGGGCCTTGTCGGCCGCCGATGGCATATCAAACAACCCCTTGTGGGGAGTCAGTCCCATGGCCACTAATTGAGTCAGATCCAGTGCCAGTTGGGCCGGGGTATCCTGCAGCACCACGGCCACCTCTTTGGCGAAAGCTTTGGCTGACAAACTATTGATATCCTGCCCAAACAGCTGGATCTGACCGCTGTCCGGGCGGATATAACGATAGAGGCAGCGCAGCAGGCTCGACTTACCGGCACCATTGGGGCCTATGAGCCCGAGCATCTTGCCACTTGGCAGCTCAAAACCCACATCGGCCAATACGATGTGACCACCGGGAAGCCAGCTAAGCTGTTGCACCTTGAGTGCCAGGCTCATAACCGCCTCCCGACATTGAGCCTGTGACCAGCAGAAGGCTCAGGCTGCAGTGGAAGAATCATCTATTCGCTCCCCCGGTTTACCCGCCCGGGTTTCTGGTTTGGTTTATCAGCCTGGGCAGGTCTCCTGACTCGTCGCCAACGGCGACTCACAGTTGCGGGCACAGTCCGGGCTTTCCCGGTTCCCTGGGTTGGTTCACCTGCAAAGGTGCCAACACCCTGGCTGCTGCCGCACTTGGCGGCTATTTGGGGTTATTATCCCGGTTTTATCGTCCGGCACAATTGCCTGGCGCAATAGCGCAGCACTATTGCGGCCAGTGGAGCTTGCTGAAACACTGCCATTCCTGGTCACTTTCACCGCTGGCATCACGGCTGGCATAGAGGGTTATTCTGACCCAGGCCGCATAAGGTAGTTCCAAGGCGTTGAACACTGCCGCAGGCGGCATTTGCCCTGGCAGCAAAATCTCGGCCAGCAGCAACCGGATAACTCCGCTGTGAGTCAGGATCAGCGCTGCATCGGCACTTGCTGAGGAACCAGAGCCTTTTGAACCAGAGCCTTTTGAACCAGAGCCTTCGGAAGAATTAGCCTCTCTAGCAAGCCAGCGCTGCACCATAGTCTGCCAGCCATCCAACACCCGGCTACGAAAGGCTGGCAGCGATTCCCCGCCCGGCGGAGTATTGGCCACAGGGTCACGCCAGAAGGCTTCGGCCGCCTCGCTATGCTGCTGATAGACACTCGCCACCTTCATGCCGTCCCAGTCACCGAAGTCCAGCTCCCAGAGCCAGTCATGCTGCTGCAGTGGCGCCGGGAAATAGTCAGGCATATCGGCCTTGAGCTCGGCGGCAAAGGCCTGGCAACGCTGGGCCGGAGAACTCAGCAGCACCAAGCTTTGGGGCGCACTCGGCAACTGCTCCAGCTCACTACTGATAGCCCGCCAGCTACGCCACATCTGCGCTTTGCCCTCATCGCTCAGGGCCACATCACTGCGGCCGCGGATAATCTCACCGCCTTCACATTCGCCGTGCCGCAGCAGATAGATATTCAGTTGCCTATGTTCAGCCACACACTTCTCCCGTCAGAGTCCGGTGGTTACCGGGCCAATTTAACCTTGCCGCAGGCCGCCGGAATCCGTATATTATGGACGTCTATACGTATAAATGTCCAAAATAACTTTCCGCGCCCACACACGCCTTTGGCTATCATGCCAGATAGTGTCCCGGGCGTCAGGTCGGCAGAGATGATGTCGCGGATGCCAAGCGCCGCGAATGTAAAACAGCAATAAGACAGGTATGAAAGGTAACCCTATGGCGACTTCCCAGCACTCCCAAAGCCAGACAGAGCTCAAGCTCAAACAGACCCTCGAAGAGCGGATCCTGATTTTAGATGGCGCCATGGGCACCATGATCCAGGACTACAAGCTGGAAGAAGCCGATTACCGCGGCGAGCGCTTCAAAGATTGGCATTGCGATGTCAAAGGCAACAATGATCTGCTGGTACTGACCCAGAGCGAGATCATCAAGACCATTCACAGGGAATACCTGCTGGCCGGTGCCGACATCATAGAAACCAACACCTTCAACGCCACCACCATTGCCATGGCCGACTACGAGATGCAGAGCCTGGCGGCGGAGATCAATTACCAAGGCGCCAGAATCGCCCGCGAAGTGGCCGATGAGGTGGCCGCCGCCAGCGGTATTCCCCGCTATGTGGCCGGGGTGCTCGGCCCCACCAACCGCACCTGCTCCATCAGCCCGGATGTGAATGACCCCGGCTTTCGCAACATACATTTCGACGATCTTGTATTGGCCTACAGCGAATCTACCGAGGCGCTGATCGCCGGTGGCGCCGACATCATCCTGGTGGAAACCATCTTCGATACTCTAAATGCCAAGGCGGCGTTGTTTGCCATCGAAAATGTGTTCGAGAAACTGGACCAAAGGTTGCCGGTGATGATTTCCGGCACCATTACCGATGCCTCGGGCCGCACCCTGACAGGGCAAACCACAGAGGCCTTTTACCATTCTCTCAGACATATCAAGCCGCTGAGCATAGGCCTCAACTGCGCCTTGGGCCCGAAAGAACTGCGGCCCTATGTCGAGGAGCTTTCCCGTATCAGCGAGTGCTTTGTCTCGGCGCACCCCAATGCCGGTCTGCCCAATGAATTCGGCGGCTATGACGAGACTCCGGCGGAGATGGCAAGCGTGATAGGCCCCTGGGCCGAAGAGGGGCTGCTCAATATTGTCGGCGGCTGCTGTGGCACCACGCCTGCGCATATCAAGGCGATTTCTGAAGCCGTTAGCCTTCACGCACCAAGGCCGCTGCCTGAGCTGCCGGTGGCATGTCGCCTCTCCGGACTGGAACCCCTGACCATAGATGCAAGCAGCCTGTTTGTGAATGTGGGCGAGCGCACCAATGTCACCGGCTCGGCCCGGTTTCTCAAGTTAATCAAAGAAGGCCAGTACGAAACCGCGCTGGAGGTGGCCCGTGACCAGGTAGAAAACTGCGCCCAGATCATAGATATCAACATGGATGAGGGCATGCTCGACGGGGTCGAGATGATGCAGAAATTCCTCAACCTTATCGCCTCAGAGCCGGATATCAGCAAGGTGCCTGTGATGATCGACTCCTCCAAGTGGGAGGTGATTGAGGCCGGGCTCAAATGCATTCAGGGCAAGGGAATAGTCAACTCCATCTCCCTCAAAGAGGGCGAGGCCAAGTTTATTGAACAGGCCAAACTGGTGAAGCGCTACGGCGCCGCCGCCATCATCATGGCCTTCGATGAACAGGGCCAAGCCGACACACGGGAGCGCAAAACCGAAATCTGTACCCGCGCCTACCGGGTGCTGGTGGATAAGGTGGGCTTCCCGCCGGAAGATATTATCTTCGACCCCAATATCTTCGCCATCGCCACCGGCATAGAGGAGCACGATAACTATGCGGTGGACTTTATCGGCGCCATTGAAGATATCAAGGCCAACCTGCCCCATGCGATGATTTCCGGCGGGGTGTCCAACGTTTCTTTCTCTTTCCGCGGCAACAACCCGGTGCGGGAAGCCATTCATGCCGTGTTCCTCTATCACGCCATCAAGGCGGGTATGGATATGGGCATAGTCAACGCCGGTCAGTTGGCCATCTATGACGATATCGACCCTGAGCTGAAGCAGAAGGTAGAGGCCGTGGTGCTCAACCTGCCCTGCCCGGTTGCCGACTCCAGTAACACAGAGCAGCTGCTCGAGGTCGCCGAGAAGTATCGCGGTGGCCCGGGCGGCGCAGGCAAGAAAGAAGATCTCGAATGGCGCAAGTTGCCGGTCAACAAGCGCCTGGAACACGCGCTGGTGAAAGGGATCACCGAATACATAGACGCCGACACAGAAGAAGCGCGCCTGCAGGCCAAGCGGCCGCTGGATGTGATTGAAGGCCCGCTGATGGACGGCATGAACGTGGTGGGCGATCTCTTTGGCGCCGGTAAGATGTTTCTGCCGCAAGTGGTCAAGTCCGCGCGGGTGATGAAAAAGGCGGTCGCCTATCTCAACCCCTATATCGAAGCCGAAAAAGTCGAAGGCCAGAGCAACGGCAAGGTGCTGATGGTTACGGTCAAGGGCGATGTTCACGACATAGGCAAGAACATAGTCGGGGTGGTGCTGGCCTGTAACGGCTATGAAGTGATAGATCTCGGTGTCATGGTGCCGGTGGAGAAAATCATCGAAGTCGCCAAAGCCGAGAAGGTCGACATCATAGGCATGTCCGGGCTCATTACCCCGAGCCTGGATGAGATGGTGCACAACGTTAAAACCTTCGAGCGCGAAGGTCTGACCCTGCCGGCGATTATCGGTGGTGCCACCTGCTCCAAGATCCATACCGCAGTGAAGATAGCGCCTCATTATCCCCATGGCGCCATCTATATTGCCGATGCCTCGCGCGCCGTGCCCATGGTCAGCAAGCTCATCAACAATGAAACCCGCCAGGCCACCATAGACGAAACCTATCGCGAATATGAAATGATGCGCCAAAAGCGTCTGTCGCAGACCAAGCGCAAGCAGATAGTGCCCTTGCAGGTAGCACGGGATAACCGCTGCAGCCACGACTGGGCCAACTATCAAGCGGTGAAGCCCAACACCCCGGGGATCCAGGTGTTTGACGACTATCCGCTGGAGGACTTACTCGATCGCATCGACTGGACGCCGTTTTTCCGCGCCTGGGAGTTGCACGGTCATTTCCCGCAAATACTGGATGATGAAGTCGTTGGTACTGAGGCCCGTAAAGTCTATGCCGACGGCAAGGCGATGCTGGAGCAAATCATCCAAGAGAAGTGGCTCACCGCCAAGGGCGTTATCGGCCTCTTTCCCGCCAACAGCGTCAACTTCGATGATATCGAGATCTACACAGATGACTCTCGCAGCCAAGTGTTGCTGACCACCCATCATCTACGGATGCAGCTGGAGCGAGTGGGCAACCACAACTTCTGTCTCTCTGACTTTGTTGCTCCCAAAGAGAGCGGCGTGGCCGACTATATGGGGGGATTTGCGGTCACCACCGGCCATGGCATCGATGCCCATATTGCCCGTTTCGAGGCGGCCCACGATGACTACAGCGCCATCATGCTCAAGTGTCTGGCCGACCGCCTGGCCGAAGCCTTCGCCGAGCGGATGCACGAGCGGGTGCGGAAGGAGTTCTGGGGTTATGCCAGCGAAGAAAACCTGGATAACGAGGCGCTTATTCGTGAAAAGTACAAGGGCATACGCCCGGCTCCAGGCTACCCTGCCTGCCCGGACCACACGGAAAAAGGTCTGCTTTGGCAGCTTCTTAAGCCAGATGAGTGTATCGACCTCAAGATTACCGAGAGCTTTGCCATGTACCCCACGGCGGCGGTCAGCGGCTGGTACTTTGCGCACCCGCAATCACGCTATTTTGGGGTAAGCAACATAGGCCGAGATCAGGTGGAAGACTACGCCCGCCGCAAAGGGATGACAGTCGCCGAAGCCGAAAAATGGCTGGCCCCCGTATTGGATTATGATCCTGAGTAAAAGAGGCTCTTAAGCGAACAACTGAGCTGTTCAGGGGCTCTCGCCTATTCGGGTGAGGATCCCTGAATTCAAGACCGTTCCACATTTTTGATAACAGCCATACTCATCAAACACTTACTGTATCTCTCCTTCGCCCGTAAGCTGGTGCTTTTTGCAAGAACCTGAAACTGGGATTACTTTTAATGAGGTTGTCTCCATCACTTCATTGAAAAGGAATTCACTATGCGAACAGTGCATTTGGCCGCGGCCTTGCTTTGCCTATCTGGATGTACCAGTACACTCACCACAACGGTCATTAAAAGTAATGACGATCCCGGTGCAACATCGGCCAAGCAAGGTTTGGTTTACCATTTGCCGGCTTCATCGCAAACAGTAACGCTGACTCATAAATTGGTCTTTTGTCGTGTGGTCAATGATACCCTGGAGTTTGATTTCAACACTACCGCAACAGTCAAACAAACAGGGCATCCTGATCTAACCAAAGTATTCGTGATTAACCCTTCAGAGTTACATGCTTTCTCCAAAGCCTGGGGCATGAACGTGGTGATGCATCCTAATGGTTTGCTTAAATCCTTTTCCACCCATGCTGACGACAAATCCATAGAGTTGGGCATGGCGGCGATAAAAACCGTAGCCAACATTGCCGCCATTTCACAGGGAATTCCTATATCGATTGGTTCAGCTTCTCTCCCTCCAAGCGATAAAAACAATCAGGGGCAAGGCGTTACGCCTCCCAAAGCAGCTTGTATTCCAAAACTTTTGCATCAACCCTTGGTATCCGTGGTTATCGATAACCTGAAAGCTACAGTGACAAATAAACAAGGAGAGCTGAAGAAAAAACAGAAGCTCCTGGCCGCAAAAAAAGGGAATACCTCTGCAGAAGAAGCTGCGGTACTCAGCGCACAGAAAGCCGTATCCATGGCGACTCTTGAACTCGATACATTCCAGAAAGAAATCTCAGTGCAACGCGAATACACCATAGATACAGTATCAATCCCCCAAAATCAGCCTTATCTATTGCCTCTTGTTAGTGATGATTTCTTGCCTTGGGTAATATCCCGGGATACCGAGTTAAGAAATGACGTGGCGATAACTATGGCCAATAGATACCTATTTGGACTATCACTTGAAAAACTGGCTGATGTCGGATTAGCGAAAGAGAGCACCTTAAAAGCGGAAGAGGATTATCCGGGGTTGTATTACACAACGTTCGGAACCCGCAAACTACTATTAGTGCGACAAGACACTGCTAAGAAACAAAATAACCTGACGATGGTATTCAGCGGTTTTATTAATGCGCCTGAATTCGGCCACGTAGGCATTTTGCCCTACCAAAACCATATTGGAGAAAGTAACTCTTTTACGGCCGTATTCGACGCCAATGGTGCACTGACTTCAGTCGATTACGGAACTGAACGCCCTGCCTCAGAAAAAGTGGAGTCTGCCCTCTACGAGGTCACTGATTTTTATAGCGATTACGCCAATAATCGACAAACTATCCGCGATGCAGACAAGCTGGAGAGCCAGACATTGACCATCCACGCATTATCGATAGCCAATAGCACTTATCCGAACCTGACCGTTGATCAGTTAACCGCACGTGCCAGCATAGTCCAATCACTGCTCATCAAGCTTGGTGACACGGAGCAGAGTCGGGCGGCAATAACCTCTCTGTCGATGAACATAGACAATGACAATCTGATTCGATTAGCTGAGGCGTTATAAGCTGCCAAAGGTACTCGTCGGCTATCGAGTGGAACTGCTTAATATTTGCAATATAGGCAATTGGTTAGCCACCAATTGCCACTATGACTAGGGCTGATGTAATCGATATCCTGCTTCATTTTCTTTCACTAGTAAGGAAATACCTATTCGGGTCTGTTTCTTCTGTTAAAATCAGCGCAAATTGAATGTTTCAAACCAATGAGGAGCTTATGAATCCTATTATTGCCCTGCTGAAAGAGCACAATATCAGCGATGAACAAATAAACAGCCTGTTCCAGAGCCTGACCGAAAATCCCCTGATGGCCATGGGCACTCTGGGGCAGTTGGGATTGCCACCGGAAAAGCTGCAGGGGTTGATGATGCAAGTGATGCAGAACCCGGCACTGATCAAAGAGGCCGTCGAAGAACTGGGACTGGATTTCTCCAAGGTTGAAGCCGCCAAAGCCCAAATGAACAAGTCTGTTTAATCCTGTGCGCCCTCAAGGCCTGACTCATATGGCTTTGAGGGCCGATGTCATGTTCTGTCATTCATCAAGTATTGGGCTGACAAATTGGCAGTGCCATCAGCTCAGTTCGCTGCAACGCTTAGGAAGGTGCGAATAGGTCCTCGTGGCACTCTGGCTTACACAGCAATTGGCGCTCAAGGCATCTGACTGAAGGCATGCCGGGGCATGTTGAAGTCGGATAACGCAGAGAGCCGGTTGCTGTGAAAGCCCCGAAGGGCGTGGCTTACAGACCTGTCTGCTGTGTTGTGCTTCTTGCAAAGGACTAGGGCCATTTGCTGCGAACCACGCCTTGCATCCAGGCCTGTAAGCCGACGCAGAGCACACATGGGACTTGTTCGCACCTTCCATTTTTGATAGTTCTCTGAATCAATACCCGTATCAAGCGCCCGACAATTTCTGCAATAACTTTGGTGCCCGTCCGGATTGGCCGCTATCACTCGTGCCGGCGTATTACCAAAATCAGCGGGATAGGGATGAAATATATGTTCCTCACCATGAGTCGTTGAACAGTTGGGACACGACTTAAACTTCCGACCGCTTCCCGGCTCCTGCTTACGTAACATTCCGTTATTCAAACGCCCACCACAAAAGTTACAGCTCATCAGCACTCTCCCTGTTATTAACTGATATTCAGCATGGCAAACAGCTCACGCTGAGCAAAAGATAACCAAAGGTGTGTTGAAAGCCAATCTATTCCCTCTTGTCTCTCCGCCATCGCCCTCACCTAACACAAGATTGAGACAAACCGTGTGTGTTTAACAAAAACGCTACAAAACGCTACATCATTTGCCGTGCCTCCCATTGAGTCGGCGTGCTTAAGTAGGTGCTCGGTCAATATTCGGCCAAGGAAGTATGGGTCGATGATCGAAAGCTGAATTTATCCCAATCATACAGGAGGTATTACAGTGACAAGATCCCAGTGGTTCCAGCGTCTATCGGCGCTATGTCTCGTCTCAGCCAGTTTGCTGCTGACACCGGCAGCCGTAGCCCAAAAACATCTCAAACAAAATCTCAGTCAATTGACCAGTCAGGCGTCCAGCATAGTCTCGGGCCAAGTGGTGTCTGTGACCGATGGCTTTGATGAGCGCAAACGCCCCTATACCCAGATCACCATTCGGGTAGGTATGGATGCCAAGAACAAACATAAGGCAGGCAGCGAATATACCTTCCGCCAGTTTGGTTTGCTCAAGCCCCGTTCCATGGGTAACGGCAAAGTCTACCTGGGCGTATCCCCCGAAGGCTTCGCCCGCTGGTCGGTTGGCGAGCAGGTAGTGGCCTTTATGAATCCGGATCTCGGTGCCGGCCTGACTTCTACCGTAGGGCTGGAACAAGGCAAATTCATTGTGCAAAACGGCAAAGTCAGCAATCAACTGGGCAACATAGGCCTGTTTGATGGCATGAACACCCAGTCGCTCAGCCCTGAAGAGCAGAGCCTTATCACCACGGCCGGCGCTGTGGATGCCGCCGCATTTATGTCTCTGGTTGGCAAACTGGTACAGGAGGCCAAATAATGAAGCTTTCAAGAATTGCCACGGCCTTACTGTTGGGCTCAGTCTCCTCTGCCGCGCTGGCCGGTGGCCCGCTGTATATTCACGAACCCACAATGCAGCCCTATAAGTGGGACACTTCCAAGGGGGCGATTCCCGTCTATACCGACGGCGGCCCTGTGATTAAAAACAAGGATGGGGTTGACGTACAAACCTTCACCATTCTGGAAAAGGGGCAGGTGTTCAATCTCGACATCACACTGCCGGACGGCACTGTGATCCCGGCAGGTACAGTGCTGGACAGGGATTACACCTTCCTCAGCATAGCTCAGGCCAATGCCATTACCGCCAAGGCCGTGGGCGAATGGTCAGCGGTGGAAACCTCCACCTTTGAGATGTCGGTGCAGGGCACCATTGAACAGCAAATCGGTATCCAGGACGTCAATCAAACCAATGTCGATCAGATCTATTCCGCCGTAAACGGCTATGGTTTCTGGGTCAACTATGACACCGACGGCCAGATACTGGAACAGTATTTCGGCGTACCACGCAGCCAGGTCCTGGGGATAGCCTTCCCCGAGTGGGCCGATGAAGAAACCGGTGAAATCCTCGAGGCCACTGCCTTGATGAACGGCTGGTACGTGGGTATAGATGACACAGAAGGCGAAATGATTGCCGGGGTATTTACCCATGAATTCGGCCACGCCCTCAACATGTCGCACTCCCAGGCCAATGGCCATCTCAGCTATATGTCGGCCTCTTACAGCCCGCAATATGACGGGGTACCGGGCTGCGCCATCACCAATCAATACACCAGCGCCAGCCAGATAGCGCCGGACACTATTGAAACCATGTTCCCCTTCATCAATGTGTTGGGGATTCAGGGCGCCGAGCAATCAACGGTCAATGTGCGCGACGACATAGTCAACCTGTCCGATCTCTACCCTACAGCGGAATATCGTTCTGGCTACGGCTCGATTTCCGGTACCTTGTACACCAAGGAAGGAGTGGATTATTCGGGCATGAACATGGTGGCCCGCAATCTGGATAACCCGCTGTACGATGTGGTCACTCAACAGTCCGGCAACCTGACTCAAGGGCTTGTAGGCCCGGATGGCAAGTTCACCATCAATGGTCTGACACCCGGCGGTCGCTATGTGCTCTACATGGAGACTATCAAGGCCGGTGGTTATCCTACCCGACAAACCGCCCTCTTGTCAGAGGCCGAATACTGGAACAGCGATGAAAGCAGCAATCCGGCCAGCGATAGAGCCTGTGATTTCACTCCTATCATTGCCGAAGCCGGGGTGACCAAACAGGCCGATATCTATTTCAACGGCTATAGCGATGGCATCCAATATACCCCACTGGTAAGCGCCTTTGTGCTGGATCATGCCAAGAACGGCAAACGTGCCATGGGGATAACCGGCAGCACGCCTTTCCTCTATGACAGCACCAAGAAAGCCCTGTTCGAGCTGCACCCGGCCGGTAATGCCGTGGTTGCCGGACACGCCACCATGAACAAAAACGCTACCAAGGCCGGTGTCATGGCGGACTTCAGTGGCAACGGCATCAGCAATGCCGCCATCTGGGATCTGCGCAGCGACAAGCTGACCTCGCTTGGGGATCTCAACGGTAACAGCTGCGGTGGCTCGGGGCAGTCAGGCACCAACTCCAGCTATGTCTGGGATATGGATGACAATGGCGACACAGTTGTCGGCACCGCCTATCTGGATACTGACGGTAACGGCGCCTGCCAGAGTGCATTCAAGGACGAGATAGTACCCTTTATCTGGACCAAGAAGGCCGGTATGCAGCAACTGCCTTATCAATTTGCCGAAAAGGTTCAATGGCTGCGTGCCGACAGAATAGCCGGCAACGGCAGTACTATTACAGGCACTTATGATGGCACCAGTCAGGTTGCCTGGGTCGATGGCCGCTTCCACGACACCTCAGCTGAGTTTGGCGCCCAGGACTCCTCGGTGATCTCCAACGACGGCAGCACGGTTGGCTTTGGCACCCGCACCGGAGTCACCCTATGGCATACGGACTCGGGCCAACAGGAGAACATAGGCAGCCTGCGCTGGTGTGAGCAGGTACCTTTCAATCACTTCTTCCTGGGTAATCTGTGTGCCGAAGGTTGGGATCACGACAGCATCAGCGCCGAGTTTGGCGTACCGCGTATGCTGCTGCTTGATGCCAGCGACGATCTGTCGATGATTACTGCTCGCTCCGGCAGCCTGTTTACCGGTTTCAGTGGTGGTATCTACCTGGAAGGTTTGGGCTGGATGAGCACCAGGGAGTTCTTCGCCAAGCAGGGCGTTACCGAAGCCAAGGCGCTGACCATAGATAACCCATTTGCCATCAGTGCCAACGGCTCTGAAATGATGGGTGGTATCGCAGGAGCTGTCTTGTCTATCGATGTCGATCTGAACAAAGCCTTTGTCTGCCGGGATGGCCAGGATGTTCAGCTCAGCTTCCCGAAACAGGTGGTTGCTGCCGTCAAAGACGGAGCCGAGTTTGGTCGCTGTGCCCACCTGAACGATTGATGCAAAGTTGAAGTAAACAACTGCCAACGGGAGCCTCAGGGCTCCCGTTTTTTGTCTGCCTAAAACCTTCCATCATGCGGTTGTTCTCAAGCCAGGCTGCCACTTTCCAACCGAAGAAATTGGTGCATCTAATTCCTTAGGCTTTCATGAATTACTGGCTCTGCTATAATTTGTGCCCGAAATTTCCAGGCATTTCCAGACGAGCGGTAAGCCATGTCCACTACAGGTGTTGAACTCTTTAATCCCGGCCAACAGGCACAAGCCCCTGATGCCGCCCCCAGCCAAGCGGTGCAACTGGCCGACAACAAGCTGGAGTTGATGGCTCCGGCCAAGAATGCCGATTTCGGTATTGAGGCCATTCGCCACGGGGCGGATGCCGTCTACATTGGTGGCCCGGCGTTCGGTGCCCGCCATACTGCCGGCAACAGTGTCGAGGACATTGCCCGCCTGTGTGAGTTTGCCCATAGGTATCACGCTCAGGTATTTGTCACCTTCAATACCATATTGCTGGACGATGAACTGGAAGAGGCCAAGCGCCTGATCTGGGCCGTGTACGAGGCAGGTGCCGATGCCATTATTGTGCAGGACTTAGGGCTGCTTGAGCTGGACTTGCCACCGATTGCACTGCACGCCAGTACCCAGATGGACAACAGGGTTCCTGCCAAAGTCGCCTTCCTCGAGCATGTGGGCTTTTCTCAGGTGGTGTTGGCGCGGGAGCTGAGTCTGAGCCAGATTCGCGCCGTCGCCGCCGAGACCAAGATGCGACTTGAGTTCTTTATCCATGGCGCCCTGTGCGTGGCCTACAGCGGCCAATGCTATATCAGTGAAGCCTACACAGACCGCAGTGCCAACCGCGGCGAATGCTCACAGCAATGCCGGATGCCGGGTAATCTCAAGACCCGCCAGGGCGACATCATTGCCAGCAACGACCATATGCTGTCGCTGAAGGACAACAATCAGACAGATAACCTCGAAGCGCTGATCGACGCCGGGATCCGCTCCTTCAAGATAGAGGGCCGACTCAAGGACCTCAGCTACGTCAAGAATGTTACCGCTCACTACCGCCAGCAACTGGATGCCATCATGGCGCGTCGGCCCGAGTTTGAACCCTCGTCCCACGGCCGTTGCAGCTACAGCTTCACCCCGGATCCGGACAAGAGCTTTAACCGCGGCAAGACGGACTACTTTGTCAATGAGCGCAAGGCAGACATCGGCGACTTCCGCACTCCGAAATACTTGGGAGTAGAGGTAGGCAAAGTCAGCAAGATAGGCAAAGACTTCATCCAGGTCGACTCGGATGCCGAGTTCCACAACGGTGATGGCCTGGGCTTCTTCGCCGCCAACTATCAAAAGGCCAGGTTGTCGGATGACAAGCTGACAGGTTTTCGGGTCAACCGCGCCGAGGGTAACACCCTGTACCTGAAAAACATGCCGAAAGATCTCTATGTCGGTGCCACCCTGTATCGCAACAAAGATCAGGCCTTTGAAGCCCTGCTGGCCAAAGAATCTGCCGAGCGAACCCTGTTGCTGGACTTCAGCCTCAGCAATACCCAGACAGGTCTGGCACTGACCGCTGCCGACCGTCATGGCCATCAGGCGACAGTGACCGCTGACTTCGAAAAACAGCAGGCCAAGGATATTACCCGCAACCGTGAATCACTCGGCAAGCATCTCGCCAAGCTGGGCAATACCGATTTTCGTCTCGGACAAGTGGATTTGGGCGATGCCGAAGCCGTTTTTGTACCGGCATCCATCATCAATGGCCTGCGCCGTGATGCCATTGCTGCCCTGGACGAAGCGCGTATTCAGGGGTATCAAAGACCCACACCCTGGGTACGGGACGACAGTGCCCGCTTCCCGCAGCGCAGCCTGACCTATCTTGGCAATGTGGCCAACCAAAAGGCCAAGGACTTCTATACCCGTCACGGGGTGGTATCCATCCGTGATGCCTATGAAGTGCGGCCGGTGAAAGGCGATGCACCCTTGATGATCACCAAGCACTGCATACGTTACAGCTACAACATGTGCCCCAAAGAAGTGCCGGGGATCAAGGCCGAGCCGCTGGAAATGGAGCTGGGTGGCAAGCAGTTCAAGCTGGTGTTCGACTGCCATAAATGTGAAATGCTGTTGGTAGGGTAAGGAGAAAAACATGGGATTTTTGAACGCCTTGATGGGCAACGCCAGTGAAGTGGATCTGGATAAACTCAACGAAGAACTGACGCCGATTATGGCCGACAGCGAACAGTTGCAGCTGGCCTATAAACTGGTTCGCGACATGTTTGTCTTCACCAACAAGCGCCTGATCTTGATAGATAAACAAGGCATGACCGGCAAGAAAGTGAGTTATCACTCCATCCCCTACAAGGCGATAGTGCACTTTGAAGTGGAAACCGCCGGGCGCTTCGATATGGATGCCGAACTCAAGCTGTGGATCTCAGGCCAGGCAGAGCCCCTGGTCAAAGAGCTCAAGCGCGGCACTGATGTGGTAGGTATTCAAAAGACCATAGCCAAATTCACGCTCTGAGGTTAAAAAAGTCTAGGATCCGCTATTTGGCAGGGAAAGCGCTTCTTCAATGCCGGTCTGCGCCACAAACTCCTCATCATGACTGATCAGAATAAAAGCGCCCGGGTATGCTGCCAGTGCCGCGGCCAGACGCGCTTTCGATTCAATATCCAGATGATTGTCAGGCTCATCCAGCAGCAGTAAGGGATTGCCCCGCTGATGACTGACATAAAGCATGGCCAGCTTCATCTTTTCACCGCCGCTGAGACAAGCCACAGTGCGGTGCACCTGCTCGGCGCGAAAGCCTATCTGGGCCAGCAGAGTGCGGCGCTGACTGTCATCCATCAGGCTGGGATTCACCTGGTTATGATCAATCGGGCTGCTATCAACTTGAGCACAGCGCTGCAGGGTTTCCAGCAATGTCCACTCTGGCTTGAGTAAGCTGAAATGCTGATCCAGATAGACACTGTGGCCATTGAGTTGCACTTGCCCAGAGCTCAATGCCAGCCTAGCCTGCAAGACCCGAAGCAAGCTGGACTTACCACTGCCATTGAACCCCGCCAGACGCAGTTTCTCGCCACTGCTGAGGGTTAAATTGATAGGCTCTCGACTGCCATAGGGCAAGACAGCATCCAATAGCCGTACCAGCGTCTGCTTCGCCACTGGCTGGCCAAGGGTTTCGCGCCCCAGAGTCAGGTTTTGCCTATGCCTTTGCTCACACTGCTGTTTCAGCCCGGCAAGCTCAGAGTCCAGCAGTCGCTGATGTTGCCGCTCCCGGGTCGCCATGGCCGCCGCATTGGCACCGGCCCGCTCTTTTTGACGGTCGAGCAACACCTTGGCCTGGCTGCCACTGCGCGCCAATTTCTCCCCTTTGGCTGCCCTCTGTTGTGCCCGCTCCCGGCTCAACTGCGCCTGCTTTCTTGCCTGACGCCGGGCCTTGACGACATTCTCCAACCTGCGTTCAAGCGCTTGCTGTGCCAGGGTGTGCTGATGCCAATAGCTGTCATAGTTGCCTCCATAGGAATCCAACCCCAAGCTGTTGAGCTCCCAGATTTCATCCATCTGTCGCAGCAGATCTATGTCGTGGCTTATCAGCAGGATCTGCCCTGAAAATGCCGACATCCGCTGCCGCAGCCACTGTCTGCCGCCTCTGTCCAAATGATTGGAAGGCTCATCGAGCAGCAACCAGTCGGCCTCGCTTTGAAACAAACGCCATAGTTTCAGCTTGGCCTGCTGGCCGCCGCTGAGGCGTTCGAACTCAAGCTCGGGCTCTGCCGGCAACCCCAGCTCCCGGCAGAGTTCGCAAAAGGTTTGCCGCACCTGCCAGTCGTCATTGAGCTGCTCAAACCAATGACTGTCACAACAGCCCTGCTCTATTTGTGTCAGTGCCTGTAATCTGGTCGCCAAACCCAGGCATTGGCTCAGGTAGCTTCCGGTTTGCATTGTTGGCACTTGGGATGAGGGGCCATCAACCCGGCTTGCTGCGGCCGTTAGCAGCTTTGGTTCTTGCTGCTGCCGGTATATACCGCAAATGCCCCGGCGCTCAACCGTGTCGCTATCCGGCGCTCTCAAACCGCAGAGTATTTCGCCCAGCAAACTCTTGCCTATGCCGTTGCGACCAATCAGGCCGGTCATTCTAGCGCTCAGGTTACAGCTGATATCGGCAAACAATGGCTCAAGGCCATGAGTATAGAGTGAGATTTGTCTTGCATTAAATGCCTGCATCTTGCCTCCTGCAGACAGGGAGGCACGGCGAGATCCGATCCGGGTTTAAGCAGTCATGATATGGCGAATGAGTGCCAACTGACTGCAACAATAAAGACTTGAGCGAACACGCCGACCGACCCTGCCAATCTAATAATGGAAAAGTAAAAAAGATTGGTGATCAGGTGTCAGTTGTTCATTTTGGCGTGAGCTCCAATAGGCGAGGATGGCGGAATTATAACCGCCTGAGACAACAAAAATCCAGCTTGTCCCCTTTGGGGGTTGTCCTTTGGGATGAGAGTGCGGCTCAAAACTAAACAGGATGCTAGAGCAGTCTATGACTCAGCTCAATATCATTGTTCCTTCTGACTTCTATTGACTAAATATCCTCAATAGCGGATATTTAGTCAATTATACCCACCGGGGTATAAAGTAATATTTATCCCAACAAAGGGATAAATGTTATCTCATCCTCTAGTGGGGATATGAGATAACTTTAAAATTCATCTCTAATCATTGAGGGCTGGAACTAATGATATATAGTCCAAAGCAACTCGCAGATATGATGCTACTGATACGCCAAAAGAATGGCTGGACTCAGTCAGAGTTGGCGAAAAAAGTCGGTATAAAGCAAGCAACAATCTCGAACTTCGAGAACAACCCCAACAAAACAACGCTTTCTACCTTCTTTAAGCTTGTACAAGCGATGGATCTAACACTGAGTATCCAAGAAAAAACACAGCTGACTTCGCCAAGTGAAAATGATGATGAGAGTTGGTAATGCAAAAGCTAATAGCATACATGAATGGTGAACTTGTTGGCACCTTGGCGAAGCATAAGAACGGCGCTCACACTTTTCAATATGATAAGGACTGGATAACCAATGCAATGGCTCGCCCACTGTCATTGTCTTTGAGGCTTCAATTACCGACTATCACTTCCGATGCCGTTATCAACTATTTTGACAACCTCTTACCAGACAGCCCACAAGTCAGAGATAGGATCGTTGCAAGGTACAGAGCCTCGTCCAAACAACCATTTGATCTCTTGAAAGAAATTGGAAAGGATAGTGTTGGTGCTATTGCACTATTTCCTCCCGAACACCCCTATAAAAAAGAGCCACTCAGCTACGAAATATTGGATAACAAGAAACTAGAAGCCGTTCTTTCTGCATACAAGTCTGATATTCCCCTCGGAATGCTCAAAGAGGAAGAAGACTTTAGGATCTCAGTGGCAGGTGCTCAAGAAAAAACCGCACTCTTATTCATTGATGGACAATGGTGTATACCGAAAGGAAACACCCCAACCACTCACATTATCAAGCTGCCAATAGGCGAAATACCACAAGCTAACGCGACCCTGGATCTCAAAGATAGCGTAGAAAATGAATATCTTTGCATTGAGCTAGCTAAAGCGCTGGGATTCGCAGTTCCCAGCGTCAATATAATCAAAACTGACAACCTTAAAGCTTTAGCTGTAGAACGATTTGATCGACGTTGGACAAAAGACAGAGCAGGCTTGCTACGCTTACCTCAAGAAGATATTTGCCAGGTGTTTGGTATGCCATCATCCATCAAATATGAATCTCAAGGTGGCCCAGGCATAGCACAGATCATGAAGTTATTAATGGGCTCAAGTAATGCACTTGAAGATCGATATAACTTCATGAGATTCCAGGTATTTCAATGGATCATTGGGGCTACTGATGGACATGCTAAAAACTTTTCTATCTATATTGATAGAGGAGGTAGCTATCGACTCACTCCATTCTACGACATTCTGTCGGCCTACCCATTACTGGGAGGAAAAGGACTCAATATTAGACAACTTAAGCTCGCAATGGGATTAAAAGCCACAAAAGGCAAGAAGTACGAAATCAATAAAATCCTGCCTCGTCACTTTTTAGATACTGCTAAAGCTGTGAATTTTAGTCAGGATAAGATGCAAAGAATAATGGATGAAATGAAAGGTGCGTTACCTAAGGCAATCTCGCAAGTAAGGGCGAATCTACCAGAGGGCTTTCCAGAGCATATCTCCAACTCAATTTTTGAGAATGCCAAGAAAATAATTAAAAAAATCTAGCTATAAGCTATTAATTTTAAATGCTATTTCCATAAGCGGATGCGGGTTAATTTCCTTTTTAAGTAAGATTTTCATTACCCGTGCCAATCTAAAAAAGGATGCCGCAGCATCCTTTTTCTCAAGCCGTTAGCCGGGGCAACTTACTGCTGCTCGGCCGTCTGGTTTTCCGTGGTTTGCTTCAATAGCCGACTGGTCATGGTACCTGCGGTCATGGAGCCGGATACGTTCAAGGCGGTACGCGCCATATCAATCAGCGGCTCGATGGAGATCAGCAGCGCCACAATGGCCACCGGCAGCCCCATGGCAGGCAGGACAATTAGCGCCGCAAATGTTGCACCGCCACCGACGCCGGCTATCCCGAAGGAGCTGATGGTCACTATGGCAATCAAGGACAGCATGAAATGCAAGTCCAGTGGATCTATGCCCATGCTGGGCGCCACCATGACAGCCAACATGGCAGGATAGATACCGGCGCAGCCGTTCTGACCGATAGTGGCACCGAACGAGGCCGCCAGATTGGCAATGGCCGGCGGCACATTCAGCTGGGTCACCTGAGCCTCGACATTCAATGGAATAGTCGCCGCCGAACTGCGCGACGAGAAGGCAAAGGTCAGCACGGGCCAAATTTTACGGAAGTAGTCCAGCGGGCTAACGCCTACCATGGCCACCAGCATGCCGTGAACAACAAACATCAGCAGGATGGCGACGTAAGACGCCAGAATAAAACCCAACAGGTTGAGCATGTCGGCAGCGCTGGAAGAGGCGACCACCTTGGCCATCAGCGCGGCAATACCATAAGGAGTCAGCGCCATAATCATCTTCACCAGGCGCATAACAATCGCCTGCGCACCTTCAACAAAGGTCCGTATGGGGGATTCCAGTTGCTCTTTCTCATGCATCACTTTGCGGGCCGCTATCCCGAGGAGGATACCGAAAATCACCACGGCAATGATGGAAGTGGAACGGGTACCGGCCAGATCGGCAAAAGGATTTACCGGAATAAAGCTCAGCAGCATTTGCGGTACAGTCAGATCGGCAATCGAAGCCGCCTTGGTATCCAATACCGCCATTTGCGCCGTTTCCCGGCTACCGGCTATCAGCCCCTCGGCAGAAATCCCTGAGATGGAAGTGACCAGAATACCTATCAAAGCCGCTACGGCCGTGGTCGCCATCAAAATAAATATGGTCAGGGAGGAGATCTTGCCGAGCGAGCCGCCCTTATCCAACTTGACCACTGCCGCGACCATGGACACCAACACCAAGGGCATGATCACCATCTTCAGCAAGGCCACATAGCCACCACCGACTATGGCTATCCAACTGAGCGTCTCTGCAGTGACCGGGCTGTCCACGCCAAAGTAAGACTGCATCAGGAAACCATAGGCACTGCCGAGGATTAAACCTATCAGCACCAGACGGGATAATTTGTGCTCTTTTTGCTGTTGGTGAAACAGAATAAACAGAACGCCGAGAAATACCGCAATGGATGCGATAACTGCAATAGACATATGGAACCTTATACGGGAAACGGTATATGAAGAGAGAATCTACCGCATAATAAGCGCTAGTTTAAGCACGACAAAATATTAAGTTATTATTCTTTATAGCCTCTGATTATAAATAACCTGACTTAACCCAATACAAAACGGCCAAATTTCGCACGATACCGTACGAGCGATAACAGAAAGTTACACAAAATAATCCCATCAAACCGTGCCCGGATAAGCTTGTTTTCATCATCCGGGGATATACTCCCGAGGCAGCCTTCGCTGCCAAATATAATAACTATCTGTATCTAAAGGAGACTTTCCGTGAAGAAGGTTGGAATTCTGTTGCTCTGCCTCTTGATGCCACTGGCATCGGCGTGGGCAGAGCCGGGCAAGCCCTTGTCGGTTGAGCTATTGTGGCAACTCAAGCGTATCGGCAGCCCGGTAGTATCGCCCGGCGGCGAGCATATCATCGCCCCCGTGACCGAGTATGATATCAAGGCCGACAAAGGGTCGACCCAACTTTGGTACTTTGATGCCGATGGCAAACATCAACGCCCACTGACTGCCGCCGGACTCAAGGTGAGCAACCCGGTATTTTCTCCCGATGGCAACACTCTGGCCTTTGTCAGCCAGCGCAATGAAGACGATGCCGGGCAGATCTATCTGCTGCCGATGAATGGCCCGGGTGAAGCCCAGCGGCTGACAGAGGTACCTACCGGCGTCTACGGCATCAAATGGGTTGGCAAACATCTCTATTTCATCAGCAACATCTTCCCCGGGCAAGACTGGAAGCAGATGCAAGAGCAGCTGAAAGCCGACAAGGACAACAAGACCTCGGCCAAGCAGTGGAATGCCCTGCCCTATGCCCAGTTCGATCACTGGCTGGATGAACGTCGTCAGGCGCATGTGTTCCGAATTCCCGCCAAGGGCGGCGAGATAGAAGCCATTACTCAAACGCTGGGCCATGAGCTGCCTCGTTCGAGTCAAAGTGCCGGCAGCTATGATGTGTCTGCCGATGAGAAACTGATCGCCTTCAACGCCTACGGTTCCGACAACCGGGTCGATCCCAAGCTGGACATCTTCCTCGGCAAGATAGGCGCAGACAAGGCAGAAAACCTGACACCAGACAACGAAGCGCCCGATAGCCGCCCAAGCTTCAGCCCCGACGGCAAGACGCTGGCCTTCACTCGCCAGAAGATCCCGGGTTTCTATGCCGACACCTCCAGGCTGATGCTGCTGGATATCCACAGCCGTAAGCTCAAGACCCTGACCGCCAATTGGGACAGATCTGTGTCTCAGTTCAGTTGGACGCCGGATGGCAAAGGCTTCTACGCCGCCATTGATGATGCCGCCACCAGCCGTATCTATCATATCGATGCCAAGAGCGGCAAAGTGAAGGCGATCACCAAGGACACCAACTATGGTCAGCCGCAGATAGGCAAGAAAGGTACTCTGATTGCCCTCAACGACAGCTTCCTTTATCCGGCGCGACTGCTGGCGATCAATCCCAAGAACGGCAAGGGCCAAAGGCTGGAGCAGTTCAATGACGAACTGCTCAAGGATGTGGATCTGGGCAGCTATGAGTCTGTGACCTACAAGGGTTACAACAACCAGGATATCCAGATGTGGGTGCACTACCCACCGGGTTTCGATCGCAGCAAGAAGTACCCGCTGTTTATGCTGGTACACGGCGGCCCACACAACGCCATCAGCGATGGTTTCCACTATCGCTGGAACGCCCAGACCTTCGCTTCCTGGGGTTATGTCACCGCCTGGCCTAATTTCCACGGTTCCAGCGGCTTCGGCCAGGACTTTGCCGATGCCATCAACCCGGACTGGAAAAACAAGTCTCTGGATGATGTCCTCAAGGCAGCCGACTGGTTTGAACAAAAGAGCTGGATCGACAGCGATCGCATGGTGGCCGGTGGTGCCAGCTACGGCGGCTATCTGACCTCCATCATCCTCGGGCAGAAACATCCGTTCAAGGCGCTGTTGATCCATGCCGCCGTGTACGACATGTACTCCCAGATGGCTTCCGACTTCGCCGTGCACAGCACCCGCTTCGGCCACTACTGGGAAAACCCGGAAATCTACCAGTCGATTTCACCCCATTACTTTGCCGCAGGTTTCAATACCCCGACGCTGGTGAGCCATGGTCAGCTGGACTACCGGGTACCCGTGGGGCAAGGTTTTGAGCTGTTCCGCACCCTGCAAAGCCGTGGAGTGGAATCGCGGATGATCTATTTCCCCGATGAGAACCACTGGATCATGAAGCCCAACAACTCCATCTATTGGTATAACCAGGTCAAAGACTGGATGACCCATTATGCCGAGCCGGGCCCACGTTAATCGCCGATAATCGGCATCCAAGCAAGAAGGCGACTCAGGGTCGCCTTCTTTCATATTAATGCCATGGAAAGCGAACATCAGAGCATGGGTACTATGGATGCCAGCAAGAGACCGCCCATCAACAGGTTAAAACCACGGGCGTAGTTGGGCGCCGTCAGCCAGCGACTCAACTGTTTGCCGATAAGGGTCCAGATACTGACAGACGGGACATTGACCAAGGCAAATATTACAGAGATCAGCAACAACTGCTGCCAACTGGCACTCGGGTTGTAAAGACTCACCGCCGCCAGCGCCATGGACCACCCCTTGGGATTGAGCCACTGAAACAATGCCGCTTGAATGAAGGTCATGCTGCGATAACCTTCATTGGTATTTCCCGGACGACTCAAGGCGATTTTCAGCGCCAGATACACCATGTAAGCAATACAGAGCAAACTCAGTAACTGGTGCAACCAAGGATAGGCCTGAAACAAGCCGGTCACGCCGATCCCCACCAACAACAGCATCAGGCTGAACCCCAGTACTATCCCCAGCATATGCGGTAAGGTGCGAATAAAACCCACATTGGCACCTGAAGTCATCAACATGATGTTGTTGGGCCCTGGGGTCACGGTTGAAACAAAGGCAAACATCACCAAAGGCCATAGCAGATTAGGTTCCATTCTTGCTTTACTCCTGAAATAAACAGTCAGCAAATACTAGATGGATTGGTACGCAATTTTGTGCTTATATTTGCTGTTAAAGCGAAAAGTAAGCAACAAAACATCACCATGGATAGATTTGACGAAAGAATATTGCAAGAGCTACAGAGTGATGGCCGGATCTCCAATGTCGAGTTGGCCGAGCGGGTGGGATTATCTCCCTCTGCCACCCTGAGGCGGGTACAGGAACTGGAGCGAAAAAAACTGATCAAGGGCTACCGGGCCGTATTGGACAAGAGCCAACTGAACATAGGTTTTATTGCTTACGTGGCCATAGGCCTCAACAGTCACAGTAAACAATCCCAGTTGGGCTTTGAAGAGCATATCCGCTACGCCAGGGAAGTGGTAGAGTGCCACAATATCACAGGCGCCAACGAATACCTGTTGCGGGTCGAGACCAAAGATCTCAGCAGTTATAAACGTTTTCATGCCGAAGTCCTCGGAGAATATCCTCAAGTCAAATCCATCACCACCATGGTGGTAATGGATTCACCGAAAGATCAACGTCAATAATTGTCTGCGATAAACCGCATGTCGCATGGTATTGCTGGCGACACTTTTTATCCTTGGGTACCATTGAGCAATAAAGAGGCGCCTGGACATGCCGGCGCCAGGGAAGATGGATACCTGAATGGAATTGAGATACGCGTTGCTGTGCCTGTTTTTGCTGCTAACAAGCCTAAAACTATTTGCATTAGAGCAGGTTAAGCTTCCCATTGTTGACATAGAACAAAGCAGCGTCGCGCTTGATGAATTCAAAATCGGCTATTTTGTTGATGACAGCCAGAGCCTCGGTTTTGAGCAGGCAAGCCAGAAGCCTTTCGGCGTAACCAATAATGTCACCACCTTGGGCACCAATGCCAGGGTCACTTGGTTCAAGCTGAACCTGCACAATAAGCTCTCGCAGGAAAAGCCGCTGTTTTTACACCTGCCCCATGCTTACCATGTGCAGCAAATCGACATCTATGAGGAAAGCGGCCAACAACTGCAACGACACGAGCAGTTGGATCTCGAACAGGCCGCCGACAACCCACTCATGTATCGGGGTACAGGCGTCTACCCATTGAAGCTGGCCCCAGATCAGATAACAACCCTGTATATTCGTAGCCACGCCTACTCCCATCAATGGTTTGCCATGACACTGATGGATGAGGAAAACTCGCGGCGGGCCCTGGTGAGCACTCACTATGATATTGCACTTATGGTGGGCATGTTGCTGGCACTGGTGTTCTACAACTGCCTGCTGTATTTCGCCACCAGTAAGAAAGAGAACATCTACTATTCGTTGTATCTGATCTCGGGTCTGGTGTGGATAGCCTTATCCTATGGTCTAGTTGCCAGCGTGTTCAACGCCTACGGCTCGAGCGTCTTCATGCTCAATCTGTCGCTGATCACCATGCCGATTTTCCTGCTGCTGTTTATGACGGCCATCTTCGAGACCAGGCAGTTCTACCCCACAGAGCACAAGGCGTTGCAGCTGATGTTGCTGTTACTGCTGGCGACCCTGTTCTGGGGCTTATTTGATATCTCTGCGGCACTCAAACCCGCCAGCAGCCTGGCTGCACTCATGATGCTGGTGACCTTCTCTGTGAGTATCTCCCTCTATCGCAAGGGCAACCCCCTGGTGAAGTACTTTCTGGTGGGCCACAGCTTCTTCGTGATCTTCAACGGCATAGCCGTGCTCTTCTACAAGGGCTTGATCTCTCCGAGCTATCTCAGCAGCCACGGAGTCGGCATAGGCATTATGCTGGAAGCCCTGACCCTGGCATTTATCATCTCCTACAGGATTAAAATCCTGGAGGATATCCGCGCCTCGCAGGAAGAACTCAAACGCCAGGCGGCCACAGACCCTCTGACCAAACTCTATAACCGGCGCTATTTCTATTCTGAGGCCGACTATCAACTTAAGCTGGCCGGCCGCAATGGCGAGGCTATCTCTGTGCTTATTCTGGATATAGACAGTTTCAAGCAGATCAACGATAACTTTGGTCATCACTTGGGCGACAGGGTGATAGTCGCCCTGGCCAAATTATTGAAGCAACACTGCCAAGGAGCCGAGATGGCGGCCCGCTTCGGCGGTGAAGAGTTCGTGATCTTGCTTCCGGGAGCCCCCCTAAACAAAGCCTTGCAGCGAGCCGAGCAGCTGCGCCTCAATGTCGAAGCGATGCAGCTAACCGCCGACACGGGAGACAGGATAAGTTGCACCATAAGCTTGGGCGTGGCTGAGGTTGAAATTGCAACAGAATCGATAGAAGCGGCCGTAAAACGAGCCGACCGCGCGCTATACCAAGCCAAAAACAGTGGCCGCAATCGTGTATGTGCCGACACGCCAGGGGCGCTAGAGAGCTTACCGGCCGCCGCAGACTCGGTTTGAAGAAACAGGGGGGAGCCTCGGCTCCCCACTGCTTAGAGCATGATGCCTGCAATAACCGCCGACAATAAGCTCACCAGAGTCGCCCCGTAAACCAGTTTGAGACCATAGCGGGATACTACAGCACCTTTTTCGGGGCTGAGCGCCTTCACCGCGCCGGCGATCATTCCAATTGAACTGAAGTTGGCAAAAGACACCAGGAACACCGACAACACTCCCGTGGTATGAGCCGACAAGGCCCCCTCTTTGACCATTTTGCTCATATCTATCATGGCGACAAACTCATTGGTTACCAACTTGGTGGCCATGATACTGCCCGCTTTCATCGCTTCGCTGGCAGGAATACCTATCAACCAGGCCAAGGGATAAAACACATAGCCCAATACCTGTTGGAAATTGATACCGAACACCACCTCAAACAGATAGTTGACCAAGGCAATCAGGGCGATAAAGCCAATCAACATAGCCGCGACTATGACGGCAACGGTAAAACCGGCAATGATATATTCCCCCAGCATCTCGAAGAAACTGACCTTGCCACTACTCTTTTTATCGGCACTCATCAGTTGGTCTGTGGTCGAATTATCCACTTCATAGGGGTTAATAATATTGAGCACCACAAAGGTACTGAACATATTCAGTATTAAGGCGGTCACCACAAAACGCGGCTCTATAAGCTGCATATAGGAACCGACAATCGACATGGATACTGTGGACATGGCTGTGGCAGATAGGGTGTACATCTGCTTGTCTGTCATGTGGGGAACCAGGTTCTTGATGGCAATGAAGTTCTCTGACTGGCCCACAATCATGGAGCTCACGGCATTGAATGACTCCAACTTTCCCATACCGTTAATCTTACTGAGACAGATACCTATCCCCTTGATGATCAAGGGCAGGACTCTCAAGTACTGCAATATACCTATCAAGGCAGAAATGAAAATAATCGGCATCAGCACCATGAAGAAAAAGGTAAATCCCCCCTCATTGGTCACACTGCCAAATACAAAATCCGTCCCTTGCTTGGCAAACTCCAGTAACTTGGAGAAGGCGGCGGCAAAGGCTCCCACTATTGTCACCCCAACAGAAGAGTTCAACAGGAACCAAGCCAGCAACAATTCCACCAGCAGCAGTTGTATCACGTAGCGGATTTTTATCTGGCGCCAGTTATTAAGGTTAGCCAATAGTGCCAAGCCAAGAATGGCCAACATACCTACAAAAAAATTTACATATTCCATAGCATCCACCTAACGCTGTTTTATTTTTAGCCACTCAAAATTTAATTCAGTAGAAACTGAATATGAGTGTGTTGTGATTTTAATAATCTTGAATAAGTTAAAAACAATGTGATCGGCAATAGTACAACAGTGAATTCAAGCAAATTCATGAATATTAATTAATAATAGATTATTAAATCTATTCATAGTGTTATCGATCAAGCTTGATAAGAGTAAGTTCAAAAAACAAACAATCTTCTTATTAGCAATAAAAAAAACAAAATATATAGCAACAATTCAAAACACAAAACCAATCACAAAAGCCAACAACTGCAACCTGAAAACAAGCCATACCACCAAAAAACAACAAAAAACCGAAAAGCGAAAACGGATTAAACACAAAAATTAATCATGCTTTATATTCCACTTTTCACTTAAGTGTAAAAACCTACTCAAAGGAAAATACAAAATACCGATAATTAAAAGGTTAGAGAAAAACAACCATCATCAACCTAGATTAAAACCCATCAATAATTTAGCCACAGAACTCGGCAACAAGTGTTAATTCCACAAGAGCCAGAACAAACCACTTTCAAAAAGAAAAAGCCTCAATAAAATCCGGATAAAAATAGTGAGAGTGAAACAAAAACAAGATGAAAGGTTCAAGTCCGGCAATTAAACCCATAGCCTTATTGGTCATATCAATATTGGCAAGTTTTACGGCCAGTGCCGTCGAAATCTATGGCGATGAGGATAACCAGGTGATTGTAGGCGGTAGGTTGCAACTGCATGTGATCAACACCCAGGGAAAAACCGAGATGGCCAATGCCGGCTCCAGAGTACGCTTCGGCTTCGACCATAAGCTCAATAACGGCTGGGTCATAGACACCCTATTCGAATGGGGCGTCAACGCCGTTGGCAAAACCGATTTGGTATACAGCAGCGACAGTGCCTTACATGCCGAAAGTGACGATTTTCTCAGTAATAGATTGGGTTATGTCGGCTTCAGCCATGAAAACTATGGCCGCCTCTCCTTCGGTAAGCAATGGGGGGTATGGTACGACGTTGTCGGTGCCACCAACCAAGGCATGGTGTGGGATGGCAACGCTGCCGGAGTATTCAGCTATAACAAAGGCGATGGCGCAATCAATGGTGTCGGCCGCGGTGACAAAATCATGCAATACCGCAACAGCTGGGGAGCATTCGAGTTGGCTGTTCAGGCACAAATTAAAGATGAATTAACCAAACTCAAGGCCAGTGGTGACCCAATAAATCCTTTCCCTCCGGGTTCCATGTTGAATGACTCATTCCATGACACTCAAGTGCGAATGTACAACACCTACGGAGTTGCCCTTGGCTACCAGCTGGGCGGAGGTTGGAAACTCACCTTGGGTGGCAACACGGGTGATATAGATATCATACGTACCGGCCAACGGCAGCAACAAGAGACAGATTACATCTATGGCATGGGAGTCAGCTATGGTTGCTTTGGCTGTGACGGCCTGTTTGCAGCAGCCAACTACAATCACAACGCCTGGCACGATACCGATAACTTGGGGCGCATGTTGCCAAAATCCCAAGGTGTGGAAACTTGGATATCCTATCAATTTATCAATGGCCTGCGTCCATTCATCTCCTACAACATGCTCGATGCCGGTGCCGAATATGCCAGCGCCTATGGCGGCGATGAATTCAAGCGGCAGTTCGTATTTGCCGGATTGCATTATCAACTGGACCGCAGTGTGACCCTATTCCTGGAGGCTCGGAAAGACTGCAGTGAGATCCATTCCAGCCTCGCCGGCATGGCCGACTCAGAAGATGACGGCGCAGCCATAGGAGTGCAATACAACTTTTAGACCTGTTCTCCCTTTGCAGGTTTGCCCGTTTGACCAGCGGGCTTTTTTATTGCAATTGCTTCAGGGTTCCGCTTCCCAGTTGCCGCATCTGTTGCTGGATCCAGTCGGCGCGGCGGTTCATGTAAGCGCTGGGGGGATTGATTTGATATTGCCAGGGATTGGGCAACAAGGCGGCCAGCAAGGCTGCCTCGCGGGACGACAACTGGGCGGCGCTCTTATGAAAGTAGTGCTGCGCCGCCGCTTCGACGCCGTAGATCCCCGGGCCGAACTCGACAATATTCAGATACAACTCAAGGATCCTGGGCTTATCCAACACCAGCTCCAGAAGCAGGGTGAACCAAGCTTCGGCCCCCTTGCGAATAAAGCTGCGCGAAGACCACATAAACAGGTTCTTGGCGGTTTGCTGGCTCAAGGTGCTGGCGCCTCTGAGACGCTCCCCCTGGAGCTTTTCCTCTATGGCATTCTGAATCGCCTTGAGATCAAAACCGGAATGAAGGGCAAAACGCTGATCTTCACTGGCGATCACCGCCAGTTGCATATTGGCAGATATCTTAGTCAGCGGCTGCCATTGATGTTGCACCTGATGTTGTACCTGTTTGACCGGCGCAGGCGGAAACCAATAGCGTTCAATACGCCAACTCCACAGCGGTGGGTTAACAAACTTAAGGGTAATCACCATAAGCAGGGACAGTATCACCAGCCCCAACAGCAGTTTTATCAACCAGGCTGTCAGTCGCCTCAACCATCCTTTTTTCGCGGCCAAATTCGCTCCTGATAAATAAGCTCCCCCAAACTGAGTGAGCCTGGAAACCCTCTGTGAATAATAATTGAGTATTTTGCAAGGTGCGAACCCGGTCCGGAATGACAATCTGTAAGCTTATCCGGAACACCCGGGAGACTCAGTGGCACTTTTCTTTAGCCAGTGCCTATTAACCAGAGCCCTTAACCAGTGCCGATTACCAATGCCCGTTAGTCAGCGCCGAAGCGGCCGCGCTCAAGAAAACCCTGTACCGCCGCCAGCGTATCCTGATGCCAATGTATGGCCTTATGGCACAGGGGCAACACCATCCAATCATTAGCATCATCACAACGGGTGGACGCCAGGGGTACCCGGCCATCGGACTCGCCGTCAATCAAGGTACCCAAGGGATCCTGAGTCCCACTGCCGGCGATGATCCCAAGATGAGCCTGGCTATCCTCGCGCCAACTTGCCCAGCGCTGCCCCGGCAGCAAAGATTGCAGCGGCTGAAATAGCCGGGAATATCCCGGAAGCTTATCGGCCAGGCTCGCCAGCGGTGAACCATCATGGGGCGTGGCAATAAACACACTGTGGCCCAAATTGTCGGGCGGCTGCTCTGCCAGCAGTTGCCGGACGATTAAGCCTCCCATACTGTGAGCCACAAAGTGCACCCTGGGATACTGCTGCCAATTCTGCTTATCCAGCGCCTGGCGCAATGTCGCTACCGCTTGTTGCAGTGAGCCGAAACGGGTGGGCAATCTGGGGCACAGGATACTGTATTGCCGGGCCAAGCCTTGGGCCAGAAACTCCATGTCGCGCTCATCTTTGTTGAAGCCATGAACCAGCACCACCAGAGCTTTGCTGTTATCCAGCCTCAAATTGGCTGGCTCTTGAGCCATTGCTGGAATGCCTGTTTGGGCATGGCACCGGCCTGTTGGGCTATCACGCGGCCATTTTTGAACAGCATTATGGTCGGAATGGAGCGGATCCCATACTGAGCCGCCAGCGCTTGCTGAGCCTCGGTATCCAGCTTGCCGAAACGAAACTCCGGCTCCAGCTCGGCGGCACTCTGCTCGAATATGGGGGCAAACTGTTTGCAGGGGCCACACCAGCTGGCCCAGAAATCCACCACCAACGGCAGCTCTGACTTGTGGGCATGGTTGGCAAAGTTGGCGCCGGTCAGCTCAAAGGGTTTGCCCTGAAATAAAGGCTGCTTACAGTGACCGCACTTAGGGCCTTGAGACAGCCGTTCTTCCGGCACCCGGTTCATTCCAGCGCACTGGGGACACGCAATCAACATAGAACTCTCCTCTCAAGCGGCGTTATCGCCGCACATTGTGAGATATGGGGATGACTCACGCCAGGCTCAAGCCAGTCGACTCAAACCAGATGAGGCTGCAACGCGGCCAACACCTGGGGATAATCGGCCTGGTTATCCAAGGTCAGACTCAGATAGCCATCGCCGCGAAAGGCCCGGTCCAGCTCCAGCAAGATATGGGTTTGCTTTCCGGCCGGTACCAGGGTGAGCTCCACTTCACGCAAAAGGCGGATCCCAAGCCCTGCGGGTACAAACTCCAACTCTTGATAGCAGCCTGAACCACTGCGAAACCCAGAGGTGTTGATATAGCCTTGCTCGACATCGGCTTTTTTAAGGACAAAGCCCAGCTCCTCCATGGCCTGCAGCAGGTGCAGCAACAGCTGGGTAGGCTGGATCTGCAGCAGATCCTGATCGCCCGGATCTATGGCGTAATCTATCGCCAGCCCGGTTTGCAGCCAGACCCGGCATTGATTGTTACGCACAGGCAACTCGGTAAATGGGGTCTCAGGATGCAACTGACCGATGAAAGGCAGTTCTCTCTCCTCTCCGGCCTGAAGTTCAAAGCCCTCGCTGATGCGCCAGCTGGCCAGGCAATGATTGATAAAGTGGCTGCTGTCGCCATCACTGACCTTAACCCGGGTCATTAGGGCCAGCTCCAGGCCGGCAATACTTTGGCTTACCTCGCCGCCTTTGAGCACGATTCTGGCTTCAAAGGTTTGCCCGGGTTGCAGGCTGGCATTGAGCAAGCGGGTATCTACACTGGCACCACCAACGCCAATTGCGGCAAGCAGTTTCTTAAACATCCTATGTTCCTGTTTACTTAATAGACCTTGCCGCATTTAAGCCCCTTTTCCCCATAGAGTAAAGGGCGCCAGGGGTTAACCCAAGACGACAACAGCACAGATAGCGGTGGTTGAAAAAGATTAGGAACAAAAAAGGGAGCCAGGCCCCCTTTGTTCTTTGTTGATCATGCCTGGTTAATCAAAGTGGCCTGAGTTACCAGACTCTGGCCACCAAACCTTTGAGATAAAAGCCTTCCGGGAAAGCGCCACCTATGGGGTGATCCGAAGCCTGTGACAGGCGCTCGATAAACTGCAACTCACGCTTTGCATCCAACGCCGCATCGGCCACTATCTTCTGGAACAGATCCGCCTGCATCAGCCCCGAGCAGGAGAAAGTCAACAGAGTGCCGCCCGGCTGCAACAGCTGCATGGCGATCATATTGATATCTTTATAACCGCGGCAGGCACCGTTGAGTTGCGCCTTGTTATCGGCAAACTTGGGCGGATCCAGCACTATGACATCAAACTTACGCCCTTCATCGCGATATTGTCTGAGCAGCTTGAAGACGTCGGCCTCATGGTAATGCACATGGCTGTCGTCCAGTTGATTGAGTGCCATGTTCTGCTTCGCCGTGTCCAGCGCCAGCTTGGAAACATCGACATTCTCAATACTGGCGGCGCCGCCCTTGGCGGCATAGAGGCCAAAAGTGCCTGTATAACAGAAGCAGTTGAGCACAGACTTACCCTTGACGAAACGGGCAGCCATGGCACGGTTGTCACGCTGATCCAGATAGAAACCCGTCTTGTGACCCTTGGTCACATCCACGGCGATCTTGATACCGTTTTCCTCTATCACCACAGGCATGGCCGGCAATTCGCCATGCAGCAGGCCGGTAACCAGCTCCAGGCCCTCTTTTTTACGTGACTCGACATCGGAGCGCTCGTAGATGGCGCAGTCCGGGTAGAGCTCAGAGAGCACAGAGACCAATGTATCGCGCCAATAGTCGGCGCCGGCCGACAGCAACTGACACACAAGCACATTGGCATACTTGTCTATGGTGATCCCGGGCAAACCGTCCGACTCGGCGGCAATAAGGCGATAACCTGTGAGCCCCTTCTCGGCAATCAGGGCATCACGCCCCTTTTGGGCCCGCACTATGCGGCGTTTGAAGAACTCCCTGTCTATCTCTTCATCGCGATTAAAGCTCCAAACCCGCACCTGGATCTGCGACTCCGGCGACCATGAGCCCCGCCCCAGCCAGCGGCCATCATGGGCAACAACTTCAACCGTTTCGCCCATTTGTGGTTTGCCTTTGATATTGTGAATGCCGCTGGAAAAGACCCAGGGGTGATGCCGCAGCAGGGATTTTTCCCGGCCGGGTCTAAGTTTGATTTTGAGTACCATGATGCGCCTGTCTGGAGTGTCGGCAACCGGGTCCTGATGACCCGACTGACTTTTCAAGGGGCGAATAATAGCCTAAAAGTCGGCTCACCACAGGAGTTTTCGACAACTTTTTCGCGCGTTTTTGGGACTTTTGGCCGTTTGATTAGCCCACCTGAGTGCAACGTCAAGGATGGCGTAAACGGACTTCTGCCAGTATTGGTGTATGGTCGCTCGCCTGTGCATCCTGCTCAAACTGCGGCCGCAGCAGATGTTTGTCATAGACCCGATAATCCACCACTTCTGCCAGGCTATGCTGGCTACGGGCATCAAACTCCTGACTCAACAACAGATAGTCGACCACACTGCCTTGAGAGCCGTGAAAATGGGTCACGGGGCGAGTAGCTGTCACTTGATCGCCAGTTTGCTCAGAGACTTCTAGCCAGAGCTGCCAGGCGTCAAGCAGCTGAAAATGTGCCAGTTGCAGTTTCAACCTTTCATCAGGCAGGCCGTGAAGGCCTGCAGCGCGAATATCCCCGTTGTAGAGCTGTCCGGCGCCCACCAATAGGCCCTTGAGTTCACTGGAATCTATGCCGGCGTTGAAATCCCCCATCAACACCACAGCGTTGTCGCTTTGCCGGCGCCGCTTGAGTATCGCCTGATACAACAACATGGCCTCACTGCCACGCTGCAAAGCGGCTGACCAACGTCCCAGCGCACTCTCGGCAAGCAGCCCGGCGGCACCTTGCAACTCGACCGCGCCCTTGGGCAACTTGTTGCGAGGTGATTTGAAATGCACCACATAGGTATCACAGTGGCCGATCCCAGGCAGCATCAAGGTGGCTCTCAGTATCTGACGACTGCTTTGAAACTCATCCTTGAGTCCCAGTGAAAATGCCAGTTCGGCATCCAGCGCTACCGCCGCCAAGGAAACAATCGGAAAACGGCTTGCCAGAGCCACCACACTCTTGCGGGCAACAAAGCCTTCTATGACCGGCGAATCCACCAGCGCAAAATGGACAAGACCGGCAGCCTGACACAATTCGCGTAGCGGCTCGGGGCTGAATACCTCCTGCCAGCCCACCAGATCTGGCTGCGCCTGCTGCAGCCAGCGGGCTATCCAGTCGCACTTTTGTTGCCACTGTCCTTGGGTATAGATGTTGTTGAACTCATGAAACGCCAGCGGCGGCATGGCAAAGTTGAACAGATTCAGGCTGGCGATGCGGATATTGGAAGACATGAAAAGCGTTGCGGCTCCGGTAACTCTGCTGAGTGATAGTGTTGATATTAAGCCGCTGCTGGGATTTGTCCAATAGCGCCCAAAAAACAACCTTACGGCTACCCATTCCACCCCAATAGCCCAACAAATAAACAACATACCGCCGCTATTTGTGACTCAAAAACCCTGTTTGACAGGCTTTTTCAATCTCCCGCTTGACTTGTTTGGTTTCGACCATACAATCGCCGCTGAATTAACCATACGGAGACCCACTGTGGACACACACATAGGTGACAGTAGATGCCCTGTCAGTCAGACAGGATTATTTGCCCGGCACTAGTCTGCAGCTTCGCAAACTACTGCCAGGCCTGGCAGTAGCGTAGTAAAGAATCCCTTTTCCGTTACTCCCCATTAAAACCTTTTGAGCTTTGCATGCGCGAGCATGCCGCAGCGATCCCCTGTGGCTGTCAGCTTAATGCGCTTGCACCAACACAGGTTTGCTTCGGGTAGCCTTGCTGCCCCATCTACGACCTTGAGTGTTCCCCCACACAGGAGGAACAAACATGAAACTCAGATATACCAATGCGCTGCTGCTGGGCGGCCTGCTCTGGCATGGACAACTGCATGCCGGCATTCAGTTACTGGAAGATCCCGATATTGCCGCTGCCACAGAGCTCGCTGTCGACTGGCAACGACAAGCGGGCAACAACGGCTTTGCCCTGGGGCTCAACCAAGCCGTCTTTGGCGGCGAGTTGGCGCTGGAACTGCAAACAGACAACCGGGATGCCCCCTGGGACAGGCATGAGAGCCGCGGCTGGCAACTCGGCTACAAACAACCGCTGGCCACAAACGGCTTATCCCAGGCTCTGGCACTGGAGCTGGGGCGTCATCACAGAGATGGCTGGCAGGGTCACGCCCTGGTAAGTAGCGATCTGCCGATTGCCACCCAGGGCTTCTTTGTACGCAACAACTTGGGGCTGAGCCTGGAGTCTGGTGAAGGCCCGGCGATGATTTTTGGCCTGGGAGCCGGCTTCAAAGTTCAGCAGCAAACCCTGCTGTTTGAAAACCAGTATCTGGGCCAAGGCGACTATGGCTACCAGCTACTCTGGCAAAACCAACCCAGCGCCCATTGGCAGTGGCAATTGGGTTATGGCAATCAGTATGGCGGTGGCGCCCGCCAATTTGGCGCCGGCATACAATTTTTCTTTTCTTGATAGCTCATTGGGAGAATGACCTATGAACAGCAACAACATCATACTCAACCTGCACCTTATTCTGGCCAACAAAGACGCCAAGGCGATGCAGATGCTGGCATCCGAGCTGCACCCGGCGGACATAGCCGCCGTGCTGCCGGCTTTCGACAGCCAGCAAACGGCCTCAATACTGACCCTGTGCCAGCCCAAAACCGCGGCGGCGCTGCTGCGGTATCTGTCCCATCTGCAGCAAAAACTGCTGGCGGAAGCACTGGATCATCAAACCCTTGGGAAAATTATCATGGAGATGGCGGCGGACGAGCGCGCCGACCTCTACAACGAGTTGGAGATTGAGCAGCAAGCCCTGCTGCTGCCGACACTGGCCAAGGCGGAACGCGAGGACATGCGTACCCTGGCGGCCTATGATGACTCCAAGGTCGGCTCCATTATGACCTCTGACTATGCCCTGCTGCGGGTCAATCAAACCGCAGAAGAGGCCATAGACAGCCTGAGGAAAGTGGCAGCGGATCTGGAAACCATTTACCAGACCTATGTGGTGGATGAGCGCGGACGCCTGATAGGCAATGTGTCGCTGCGTCAGCTCATCATCGCGCCGCCCAAGGCGTTGGTGAAAGACTTTATGAAAGAGCAGACCATTGCCATAGAAGCGGAAGCCTTCAAAGAAGAAGCGGCGCAGATGATAGCCCACTATGATCTGCTGGCGCTGCCCGTGGTCAACGGCAACGACCAACTGGTTGGCATAGTCACTTATGATGATGCCATGGATGTGGCCAGTGCCCAGGCCGATGCCGAATTCAGCAAACACGGCGCAGTGGGGCAGTTGGCCTGCTCTTTCAAGGAAGCCAGCATTGGCATGCTCTATCGTAAGCGAGTCTTTTGGCTGGTGTTGCTGGTGTTCGGCAATGTGTTTTCCGGCACAGGGATCGCCTACTTTGAAGATACCATCACAGCCTATGTTGCCCTGGTGTTCTTCTTGCCACTGCTCATCGGCAGCAGTGGCAACGCCGGTTCGCAGTCTGCCACCTTGATGGTCAGGGCGCTGGCCACCGGGGAGGTCGTTCTCAAAGACTGGCTGTCGCTACTGGCCAAAGAGCTGTTTGTAGCCGGCTTGCTGGGTGCCACCATGGCCATTGCGGTATTTACCCTGGGTTATTGGCGCGGCGGTGATATCGCCCTGGTGGTCGCCCTGACCATGCAGCTTGTGGTGATTATCGGCAGCCTGATAGGCATGTCCCTGCCCTTCTTGCTGAGCAAGTTCAAGTTGGATCCGGCCTCGGCCAGCGCGCCGCTGGTGACTTCGATAGCCGATATCATAGGTGTCATCGTCTACTTCAATGTCGCCACCGCTATTTTGGATTTTCCGCCTGTCAGTAGTTAATTGGCCTTGGCACAACCTATGCTGAAACCAAGCCAGGTTGTGCCATCCCAAAACGGCTTAACTTCACTCTTCGATAACCTTAACGCCGCGTTTTTCGGCTGCCGCAATAAAACCTGCGCTCAGGTTGTTAAGGTCAGTGGTGGTGATCAATTTAAGATTGGGAAGCAGGCTTAAGTCTTCAGCCGCGATATCCTTCACCGCCAATATGCTGTCGCCGCATCCGGGATCCCAATAAGGATTGATATTGTAATAGACCTCAGCCCCACCGGATAAACCATCGTCCTGATAGAGCTCGGTTACCTTTGCCAGTTCCGTATCGGCAATATCCAGCGCCTGATAAAAATCTATCACCTGTGGTATCTCCCCGGCATCATTGCGCTCAATTTCGCCACCACAATACTCTGCGGCAAACTCCGCCAATGAAAACTTGGGCGAAAGCGAGTCTTGTCTATACATAAGTTCTTCAATAACCAGCAACTTCAACCCGAAATCTTTAAAACTATTCACCGCAGTTGACGCGGGGGCAAACTTTTTCGGGCCTTTGGCAAAGCGATTGGCCTCGAGCAGCAGCTCAGACAGCTGTCTGGCCTTGTCATTGATGGCAGCATATTGCCCGGCAACGCGGCAAGCAAAATCATAAAACTTCCGGGACACAGCCAACTTGCGAGCTGCCTCCTGGCGATTGAGGCTAATAAACTCCGGATAATGATGCTCAATATACTCGGCCTGTTGCTTATAATATTTTTTATCCGACTTGTTCTTTAACACCTTGGCAAGCCTATGATTCGATTCGATTAACTCTGCCTGGCTGCGCATTTCCAAATCAAGAGGCTCAAGGAGCAAACTTTCAATAAGGTAGCCGAGTTCAGATGCATCCCAGCTCTCTTTGAAGGAGATAACTTTCTCAAAGACTTTCAAAGAGTGCTTATACAAAAAGCCTTTGTATTCACCGGCCGCCAGCATATCTCTGGCAATATCGGCTATTGCAGGACAATGCTGATAGATGTCACGATTGAGCATACAGGCATATATCACCCTCGCATAAAGGCTCTCGGCTTGCGGATGACAGGAGATACACCCCAGCGCCAGGGAACAATCAAGGTTAGGGTACAACTCCAGCATTTTTACTACAGTCGGAGCTATCGAGGCGCGGGTCTGTGGGTCAGCGTAGCCATGATAGAAATAAAGCTGGCACAGGGTTAGGGCCAGCTCTACCGAGCTGAAGTTAGATTTGGGATCAGCGATAAGCTCACACTCCCCTCGGTCCAGGAGAGTATTGGTAACGGCGATAATCTCAGGGGATTTGGCAGAGATGATGCTTGAAGCAATGGATATTTTTGATGAGCACAGGGCAACGGCAACCTTGGCACACAATTCGGCTTCAGCTTGATTGCTCCAATCAGTCGTTTTCAAGAGAAAAACAAACTTATCCAGGCAAGGCTTCACATTGTTCCCCGACCAGATTTTTCTGGCTCTATCCAGAGCAGACTTGTTACGGAACTTGGCCTCGGCCACTAACTTGAAACCTTCCTCTATTGCTTCCATGCGCACCACACTACCTCCCATACTCGTGTGAAAAAGACGAAATAACGGCACAGATGCCTGCATCGGCAGGCTCTGTCACTGCGAGATGTTACCGGAAAACTCTGCTTCAGAGGAAATCGAGTAAACAATGGGCAACCTCAAAGATTTACCTTTGCAAACTTTGCAGTAAAGCAAGAGAGTGGGATAATCCCCGTCGGCCATTTCGCTGACAAGCCCAACCTAGGCAGGCTCAGCGGGATAAATCACTGGACAGGCCTCTAGGCCGCCATGACAGGGAAACATATGCAAGGTATTGCACAGTGGCAAAGCGCCCAACCCACCGACAAAGTACAACGCTATCTCAATCGACTCGACGACTATGACGCTCCTTATATGCTGATTATCCAGCTGAATACTGAGGTGGCCGCGTCAATCGAGATACTCAATACACTCATTACTGAATTTGAGCTCGACGCCGAATGTGTCGAAAAGCTCAGCGATTCAGTGCTTTTCTTAGCGCTTGAGTATTTATCCGGCGACGATGAAGCCGGGCAGATACAGGCATTTGCCCGGGAGTTTCAGACCCGGCTCACAGCCCTTGGCATACTCAGCCACGGCGCCATAGTGCACCATAACTGTCTGGGCCAAGCAGAGCAGAGCTTTCGCGACTGTTTGTCACTGGTCAAACGAATCATTGACGGCGCGGCAAACCAAAGCGAGCTGGCCATCATGGATTTCGGTGATAACAGCCCCAGGTATATAAAATAAAGATGACTCCAAATGGCGCTAATGCTAGGGGCAATCTCTCACACTTGTTGTCCCTTTTGTCCGGTTTATCAATGGACTTAGACCCTTTAGTGTAATCACGCCCGCAAGGCGGTGATGCAGTTACAACATCAAGAGACTAATCAATGGAACATTTCACGGAAGACAGCCGCAGCTTAGGCGGTGCGCTCAAGGATCACATTCTCAACCAGGATCTGGTGGCTATCAGCCAAATTGTCAGCACAGACAATGTCGATCACAGCCTGGTTCAGGACGGACTTCGCCAATGCAGGCCACTGGACTTTGTGCTGGAACAGGCCGATCCCAAGTTTGACAGAGTCGTCCAGCACCTATTAAAACTGGGCGCCGGTATTCGTCACTTGTTGGATAAAGAGCGTAAACCCAATCATCTGCTGCAACGAGCGCTGCGCTCGGCAGAGATGGTGCAGATGCTCAGCGAGCAAGAGGTTAATCTCAATATACTGTGGCAGGGTGAATTTAACCTCTTGTCATTGGCCACCTGCCGCGGTGACTATCGTATGGTCAAGGCGGTGTTGGAACAGCAACTGCCGCTTTTGGATGATGAATGTTTCTTCTGGCACTGCTTCAGTCGTAACCCGGCGCTGGAGCAACAAACTGTGCAGTTACTGCTGTCTCACGGCATTGAATATCAAGGCAGTGAAGAGCGCGAATATTGTGATTCACTGCTGTTTCAGCTGTTCAACTCTCCCATGCCAGAACTGAAAATACTCTCCATTTTCAATATGTTAACTGAACAGCAATACGACTGTGACTTAGAGCGACGTTACTCTGGTAACACCTTGCTGGCGATGACGATAAAGAATGGTCAACGCCTATTGTTGACTCGCCTGGTAGAACTGGGAGCGGATATCAGCCACCATCAGCCGGAAGTGGCGCGCATGCTGCTGAACAAGGAGAAGCTGCAGTCCCGTCTGGTACTGGATGACAGCCTGGATCTGTTTTCTGCCGATGCCGCCGAGGTTGAGCGTTATCTGACAACCCAAGCAGATTTCACTGGCAAGTCGGTTATCGGCCCTATCCTGTGTCACACCAACCTGTCATCCAGCCAACGCTGCCGATTTGCCGAGTTGGCCATTGCCAAGGGCGCCGATGTCAACCAGGCATTCGCTTTCACCACGGCCGGTGGCACCGAACTCTTCTGCACGCCTCTTTATGCCTTGTGTTCCATGGAGCAGGACAGACTGGATGAAGTCGCCCTGTTGCTGCGCCACGGCGCCGTGGATCCCGTTGAGAATCGCAGTGCCCTGTTTCTGACTATCAGCCAGGCCAGGCTCGAACTGCTCAAGGTATTGTTGCAAGGTGGCATCAACCCCAACTTTGCTCTGCGCGGCGAGCCGGTGAATGAAAACTGCCGTATGGATGATGAAATGTGGGTAAGCCATTTCTATCCAAGCCATCTCAGGGTTAAGCCCAACCCGGCGCAAAAGCGTGCCATGTTCAGCATGCTGCAGGAGGCAGGGCTCAGCAGCCTGCTACAGACAGATTCCGCATGGACCGCTCTGGATATCGCCTTGCTTCGCAGAGATCATGAGTTTGTGCAGCAGATGCTGGGCGAAGGTTTCCAGCCGCCCTTGAGCCCAAATACCCTTAACTGGGCGTTCGAATACTGCAGTGACCTGGCCACGCTGGAAACCTTAATTGCCTTGAGTGATACCCAGGTTGAAGTCACAGAGGAGATGGTCTCAGGTTATTTCCACTGTTTCGCCAACAAACCCGAGGAAACCTCTCAGGATCGCGAAGCCATTTTTGAACTCTTGCTGCGTCTGGGATTGGATCTGCAACGGCAATATGACGGAGGTTCACTGCTGGAGCTGGCGATACGCACCCGCAACGAGCCTGTAATACGGCGCCTGTTGCAGCTGAGACAGCAATTCCAGATCCCGGCCGATGCGGTCGCCTGGGCGATACACTCACTGCAAAGTCCACAACTTGTGGGCGATATCGTTGCCCTGTTCCCGGATTTTGAACTGGCCGATGTGCATCAGAGCTTCTCCGGCAACCACAAAGCCCCGGCAACGGCAATTACCCTGGCACTGCATAAGAAACGCTGGTCTTTGGCGCAATATCTGTTGCAACGTTTCCCGACTATGCGCGCCTGGACCGAGGTACGTTGGCTGACCGAAGATGTACTGTGGGAGCTTGAAGAGGACGGCCTGGAACTATTCCGGCTTCTGATAGAGCGCGAACAGGATCTGGATCGCCTCTGTTTGGATGGCAATGATGCCTGTCGTTGGAGCCTGTTGTATTTCCTCTGTTTTCGCTACGCCAAGCTCAAACAACACAAACAACTCTATCTCAGTGCGGTGGAAATTCTGCTGGAGGCGGGAGCCGCTGTGGATCAGCCCTACTCCCTGGATGTGGAGCGCACGCCAACCAAACCGGATATCACCCATATTTTCTCCTGCATTCTCTACGATGCGGAAAACGACTTTGAATACTGCCGCCCGATGTTTGATCTGCTGATCGACTATGGTGTCGACCCGACAGTGCCCGTGGGACAGTTCCACGAATCCGGGGTGATGAGCACGGTTCAGAGATATCATTCTATTATCAACGAAGAAACCAGTCTCAAGTTTGTCCGCTATCTGTGGCAAAGAACCGGATTCAACATCCATGAAGTCAACAATCTGGGCAATAACCTGATCTTTGCCGCCGCCATGCCGGGACGCCCGGAACTGCTGCGCTGGTTTGCCGAGCACGGTGCTGACATTCATCATGTCGGCGGCTTCGATCATTCCAATGCCATGCACAAATGTTTGTCCAACTATTCGGACATCAATCCAATCGATCGCGCCAAGACTGTGGCTGCCCTGTTGGATCTCGGAATGGACATAGAGGTACTGGATCCGGATCCCGACTCCAGGGCAACGCCGCTGATGACGGCCTGCACCTTTGGTATTCAATCCTGTATCGACCTTTTGTTGAGCCGCGGGGCCAATATCAATGCTGTCTCGCCTTTGGGCGACACCCCACTGCTGGCGGCCATCACCAGCCAGTACTGTTACGATGCCCACTCTTCTGTCGAAGCCAGCAAGAAGGGGCTGGTCACTCAACTGGTGCAACAGGGAGCCAAGATCAATCAACTGACGCCCGGGCGTAGCCATCCCTTGCTCGAGGCCGCCTTCGCCGATCGCCCCGGGATCTTCGAGTGTTTGCTGGAACTGGGGGCCGATCCCTGGATGCTGGATCCGAATCTCAAGTCTGAATCCTCGGGCAGCATAGGCTTTGTCAAACCGCAAACCCCGGATGCCGATGGCATGAATCCATTGGGCTTTCTGTTGATGCATGGTGAAAAGGCCAGACAATATCTGCAAATAATTGCCCGTTACTATGGTGATGACGTCATAGTCTCGGCGATTGCAGACCTTGAAGCCATGCGGCCACCGGTTTGCCCGGCGCAGGCAGCGGCCAAACTGGCGGAGCTTCAGCAGCCAAAACCACAGCCATCTCAAACACCTCAGGCGCCGGGCGCCGAAATTGAGCCAAGTGTTACCTTTAAAGATAACGAAACCCGGCTCAAATTCCGTCGCATCATCCGCCAATCGGTTACCTTGCAGGGTATCAGCTTTAGTCTGGATCTGGCATTTGAGGAAACCCGCGCCCTGGGCGCGGCCATAGAGGCCCAGTGCCCTGGTGCCAATATGAATAACCCCGTCAACTGGCAACGCTTTATCTGTGCCGTGTTCAATCAAAGAGCACCTGAGCTGGCGCAAGCGCTGCAGGCCAAGGATGATGAAGGTCTATGTGTCTTCGAGGTAGAGCCCGCCAAGGTATCAAGCCTGACTCAGATGCAGGCCTTGGGGCAGTTGTTCCGTGAACTGTTTGCCACCCCGAGAGCTGTGCTGGGCGCCCTCGAGGAAGTACAGCATGAGATTGAATGGCAAGCCGCCAGCGCCGCAACTTCAGCCGAGGACAAGACCACAGAAGATTCTGCACAAGCCCCTGATGAGGCCGTACCATTGGATCTTCGCGATCTGTACCAGATCATGGCCAACTTCGGTTTTGTCAACGTGATCTTCAAGCTGGACTCGACCACTATGAAACAGCTGGCCGCCAGCGTGCAAAGCCTGCTGCCACTGGAGATGAACGCCGAAGACTGGAGCAGGATCATCCAGGCCATCTGCCAAAGCCAATTTGGCGAACAGACAGATCTCATCTCCTTTGAGGCCATAGGCAACTACTTCCGGGTGGTGCTTGAGGATGAACCCGGGGTCAAACATGAGCTGGTGAAAAACTTCCGTCAACTGCTGCGGCAACTGTTCCACACAGAGCAGAGCTTCATGCAACAGGTAATGGCCGTACGCCAGCATCTACCGACCGAGGCCTGACTTGAAGGCCATCAACTGGCTACTGTATGCCCTGCTGATGTTGCTTAGCCTACCGGTAGTTGCACGCTACTACTTGCCGGCCAAACTGGCAGGGCTCAAAGCCACCTGGATTTGTCGGCGCCATTTCGGCGCCGACCTCAGAGTGAGTGACTGCCGCCCCTTTTCTGTCGGCGGCGAGTTGGTGCCCCGTAAGGGGCGCTACAATCTGGAGCTCTACAGCCAAACTCTGGGTGAATACCTGAATCTGTACCAGCTTAAACGCGAAGAGATATCGGTTGAGCGCTTGTCGCAGGCGCGGGCAAAACAGCGGCAGCAGGCCCAAGCCGAGCGGGCGAGGCTCAAAGAGCTGTCCGATCTGCTCGGCGGCCCACTGTGGCTGTTTCGTCATCTTCGCGCCAACGAGCTCCACCAGCAGCAACTCTTGCTGGTGATGCCACCGGAAGGGAGCGAGACCCTGACACCTTGGCTGCAACGCTTGACCCGTCTACTGCTGGATAACCCAGATTGCTGTGCTTATTTGATACCCAAGGAGCGGCAAGCCAACTTGGCAAGCGAGTTGGCGCCGACCTTGCTGCCTGAGCGGCTCGGGGACAATGTCCGCCTCAAATTGGGCCTCAAGGAGCGCAAATTAAATTCGGCTCTGGCGCCATATCAACTGTTTGAGGCGCGGGCTTGCCTCAAAATTTATCGACCAAGGAAGTTTGGCAAGCTGCAGCCGGAAACACAGGGAATAGTGCCCCAAACGCTGTCTTTGGACAGCGAGCTTCTGAGCCGGGCCTTTCCCTCTCTGGTCTTCAGGCCACTGCCGCAAAACCGCCAAGAAAATTGAATTTGACCATCAATAACTTACACCAACCAAGAGGGACCTATGCCTACAACCTTTATATCCAGTCACAGACTGGGCAATGAAGCTTGCCCCGAAGATTTGGCCTTCCTGCTTAAACATTGCCGAGACTGGCTTGAAAGCGAGCTGTTCGTCCGCTTTCCTGAAGATGAAGATTGGGCGCCGTGGGAGGATACCAGTTACCTGAATGAAGATGACTGGGCCGACCCCGAAATAGCCGCCAACGTTAAAGCCATAAGTGATACCTGCAAGCACATCGCCTTTGTGGCCGAACTGCCCGATGGTGAGTACCTGGGTTACTGGCGCGGTGAAGCCAAGCGCCCGATAGCCGAGAGCCCGCTGGTCAAATACAGCAATGACGGCTGCTTCAGCCTCTGGGGCACGAGTATGCTGCAGGCATTGCATTTCGACATGGAAGAAGCACTCTTGGATGAACTGCGGGAAATCGCCGAGCGGGCAGGATGGCAACTGAGCCAAGCCCACTTGAGCGACTACTGCGAGAGCGAAGCGCCGGACAGCCCGGATGAGTTCCATCAGGCCAGATATCAATTCCATCGGCAGCATCCCTGAGCAGGAAAACAACCTTCTGAGCCGGCAGGCGTCAAAGAGCAAGAACTAAAAAAACAAGGACAGCCCTGAGCTGTTGTGTCTCAGCCCTGAGCTGTCCTTGTTGCTATGAGCTTAGTTCGCGTTTTTAGCCATTCACACCAATAACCAAACTAATCAGAGAGCTCATCTGCCAGCAAAAACGGATTTACCGTAGTAGCATGAAAGCCTTTTGCGTTTAACTTGGCATCCAAAGCCATAGAGGCAATATCGTCCGCAACCGCATCCATCCAGGGATCTAGGTTCATAAACAGCATCTTGCTGTAGCCGTGGCAATCATCGCAGCTTTCAATGCGAACCGGCGTCTGATATTTGTCAAACGACCACAAACTCATCTCTTTTGCTTGATTGCAACTGCTGCAATGCGCCCGAATAAAATGCCATTGTGTTTCACACAAACTGCAGTGCAAATAACGCAGGCCTTCACGGGGTTTATCAACCACCACACTGGCTACCGGATGACTGCCACACACAGGACACATGGATTGCTGTTTAATCTCAGTGGTATCCATACGGCTGGCTACGGCCGCTGCCCAATGACTCCAATAAACAGATAACGCAGCCCACAAAAACAAGCGGTATTCTGCCGGTACCTGGCTGAATCGGCCATCCAACAGGCTGCCCGCCCACTGTTGCAGTTGCTCGGGTGTTTGACGCATCAACTGCCGTATCACTTGCACCACATTGGCAGGCACAGTATCCAGCAATTCACTGAGCAGTTGTTGCAACAGTGCTATCCAGTAACCATTTTTCTGGATCCCGCGCAGTGGCATAGTGGCGCCGGTGTCGATATCCGGTGCCGGCCCCATTAGGGTGTCGCATAGCTTATGCTGCACCAACACCATGGAGCGACACAGCGCCAAATAATCTTCCAGCGAAGAATCCTTGGCAAGCTCGGCCAAGCGCTCCGCGCGGCGTAGGTAAACCTCTTTGGGATCGGCCGTGATCAGCACTTTCAAAGCCAAAGGGGAGCTGTCGGTAAAACTTGATGGGATTTCGCCGGCAAGACTCATGGTCAGTTATCCTCGTGTTCGTTCAACATGGCCGGATGGTGTTTGCGGGCCCAGGCCTTCGACACTTTGCCGTACAACATGCCAGTGATAGAACCTTCAATCCAACAAGCCATCCATACATGCACCACCAAGGCTATAAGCATCAGGATGCCGCAGGCCGAGTGGATCAAGGTGGCCCAGTTCACCGCTTCGGCAGAGAACATAGGAGCAAAGTAGGGCTGCCACATCATGAAGCCGGTGACGATAAACGCCAACACGAAAACCACAAACGAGCGGAACAACATCTTTTGGCCAGGGTTGTAATGACCAACTGGAGGAATGTTTTCCTCTTTCTGAAGCAAAACCCACACAATGGCCTTCATCCACGGCAGATCATACCGGTTCCATTTGTTGTGGTTGTAGTAGCGCAGCAGCATCACTGCCAGCAGCACACACATAGCTATGCCAAAGAAGGGATGCATCACTTTCGCCAGTTGTGGCGTACCCACTATGCCACTCAGCCACTGAAACGATGGAAAGAAGAAGGCAAACCCGGTCAGGAAGGTGACCAGGCCCACAAAGACAATGACCCAATGGCAGATCCGGTCAATGAGCTTATGACGAACAATCATCGGCTGGTTACTCATTGTTTTTCCTCCTCTGCTTCGGTGACAGGCTCTGCATATCCGGGCTGATCTTCCTCAACGATATTGCGACCCACGGTAATCCTGTGCAGCAAGGCAATACCCGCTGTGGCCAACAGGCCGGCAGCGCCCAAAGGCTTCAACCAGTCCTGGCGGATTTCGGTTGCAATCGGTACCCGGGGTTCTATCGGCATGCCATAGGTTTCCGGCTTATTGATATTGTGCAGAATCATCATGTAGTGACTGCCGCCAACCCCTTCAGGGTTGTACAGGCCGGCGTTGGCATAACCCCGCTCTTTCAACTGTGCGACCCGCTTTTCTGCGTAGAACAACATGTCTTCGCGGGTTCCAAATCGCAGAGCCCCTGTGGTACAGGTCTTCACGCATGACGGCTCCAAACCCACGGCGAGCCGGTCTGAACACAGAGTACACTTATAGGCCTTGTTATCCTTTGCGCTCACTTTGGGCACATTGAATGGACAAGCGCTGGCACAATAACCACAGCCGATACACTTGTCAGAATCAAAGTCCACAGTGCCGTTGGCGTGCTGCACTATGGCCCCGGCGGTTGAGCAAGCTTTCAAACAAGCCGGGTCGGCACAATGCATACAGGCGGTATGGGTAAACTGCCAACGCAGTTGGTTGTCATCCACAACTTCGTGATATTGCATTATGTTCCAGCTGTCCGGAGACAGGGTCATAGGATTCTGATAACTGCCCTGGAAAGTACCAACGTCTTCACGCAGGTCGTTCCACTCTGAACAGGCAACCTGACAAGCCTTACAGCCGGTACATTTGGTCGCGTCAAATAGCTTGGTCACTTGTTGTACCGCGCCGATGCGGGCATGAGCGGCCGGAGTGATATCTGCGGTACCCGAGCGGCGAATAATATCCTGAGAAGCCATAATCAAAAGCCCTCCGCTTTAGAAATATTCACAAGGAATGCTTTATATTCAGGAGTTTGCGTATTGGCATCCCCCACTGCAGAAGTCAGCTCATTGACGATATAGCTCTTTTGCGTCAGTGCTTCATAACTGCCATGGCGTGGAATACCTATGGTGTGCACAGCTTTACCTTGTACCATCATGGGTTGCAGACGCTTGGTCACATAAGCCTTGGTGATGATATGGGATCGTTTGGAGGTCACTTTCACCCAATCCCCATTGGCAATACCCTTCTGAGCCGCCAGGGTTTCATCGATTTCGATAAAGTGTTGTGGCTGGGTAATGGCCGCCAAACGGCAGTGAGTCGTCCAGTTGTTGAAGTGCTCTGTCATTGAGTAGGTTGTGCCTACATATGGGAACTCTTCATTGGTCCCGAAGGTTTCACGCATTCCCTGGAACATACGGGCCACTGGGTTATTGGTGACTTTGGGATGCAAGGGGTTGCTCGCCAGCGGTGATTCAAAGGGTTCGTAGTGTTCAGGGAAAGGACCATCTTTCAAATCGCGCAGTGCAAACAAGTGCCCCACCCCATCGGCCTGCATGATGAATGGGTGTGCCGAATCCTGAGCATTCAACTTGGCATTGAAGTCAGGCACATCTATGCCTTGCCACTTACCGTCTTTGTACTCGAGCAATACGCGGCTGGGATCCCTTGGCTTTCCTTGCACATCGCATGAAGCACGGTTGTACAGAATGCGGCGGTTGGCAGGCCATGCAAATGACCAGTTGGGCGTTATCCCCTTACCCGATGGGTCACTGTTGTCGCGGCGGGCCATCATGTTGCCCCGCTCTGTCCACTGACCTGAGTAGATCCAGATACCGCAGGACGTTGAGCCGTCGGCTTTCAATTCAGTGAAACTGTTCAGCAGCTTGCCGGTTTTAAGATCGTAGCCGTTCATCTCTTTCGCCAGCTCTTCCGAACTTGGCTCATGTTCGATGGCATAATCCCATTTGATTGCTGCTATAGGCTCTGGCAAACGGCCGCCTTCTTCACGATACAAGCGTTTCAGTTCCAGCATGATGCCGGAGAGAATGGCAGGATCCGACAGGGCTTCTCCCGGTGGATTGGCACCTTTAAAGTGCCATTGCAGCCAACGGCTGGAATTGGCAATAGAGCCGCTTTCTTCGGCAAAACAGGTGGTTGGCAGACGGAATACTTCGGTTTGAATATTGGCGGTATCAACATCGTTGAACTGCCCAGCATTACGCCAGAAACTTGAAGTTTCATTCGCCAAGGCATCCAGAATGACCAGAAACTTCAGGTTTGATAAACCTTTGGATACTTTCTGTTTATCTGGTTGAGAGTTCAGGGTATTGATACCTTGAATAAAGTATCCATTCACTTCACCGTGAACCATCATGTCTATCTGTTTGTTGATATCGTACTGTTGATCCCATTTGGGCAACCAGTCATAGCCGTAATCGTTTTCAGCCGTGGCGTAATCGCCGTAGAAAGATTTCAGCAGCGACACAGTAAAGGCCGGGTAGTTATGCCAGTAATTGGTTGAATTGGGACGCAGCGGTTTGGGCGTGTAATGGTTCAAGTAGGCTTCAAGATTAATATCCTGATCCTGTGGCAGTTTCAGATAACCAGGCAGACCTTGGCACAACAACGCCAAGTCAGTAGCCCCCTGCACGTTTGAGTGACCACGCAGCGCGTTGACCCCACCGCCCATGATCCCCATGTTACCCAGCAGCAACTGGATCATCGCCATGGTACGAATGTTCTGCGCGCCGACACTGTGTTGCGTCCAGCCAAGCGCATACAGGAAGGTGGCCGCTTTGTTGTCGACATGGGTAGCCCCAAGCTGTTTGCATACATCCAAATAGGCTTCTTTGGGGGTACCTGTGATACTCGAAACCGTATCCGGGTCGTAGCGTTCAACGTGCTTTTTCAACAGGTTCAATACACAGCGGGGATGCTGCATATTTGGATCGACTTTAGCGTAACCTTCATCATCCAATTCATAGAACCAGGAAGACTTGTCATAGGTGTTGGCCGTTTCATCAAAACCACTGAATAGCCCCTCGTTGAAGTCAAAGTCTTCACGCACGATAAACGGGGCATTGGTATAGGCTTTAACATACTCAAGGTTGATTTGATTGGTGCTGAGCAGATAACGGATGACCCCAAGCAAGAAGGTAATGTCTGTACCTGATCGCAATGGAGCATAGGTATCGGCCACAGCAGCGCTGCGGTTAAAGCGAGGGTCTACCACAATCAAGCGCGCATTATTGTGCTCCATCGCCTCGGTTACCCAACCAAAGCCAACCGGGTGTGCTTCAGCCGCATTTCCCCCCATGACAATCGCCAGATCGGTATTTTTCATATCGGCCCAGTGGTTGGTCATGGCTCCGCGGCCAAAGGTCGGTGCCATGGCGGCCGGTGTCGGCGCATGGCATACCCTGGCAATGTTATCCAGGCCCAGCATGCCTATGGCACGACCAAATTTATGGGTCATGAAGCAACCTTCGTTGGCCTGTGCCGATGAGGTCATCATCCCCAGACTGGTCAAACGGTTTACAGTTTGGCCCTTGGCGTTTTTCTCAACCAGGTTCGCGTCACGCTCATCCTTGACCAAGCGAGCGATGCGTTTAAACGCTTCCTCCCAACTGATACGTTGCCATTTATCACTGCCGGGAACCCTGACTTCAGGGTATTTCAGTCGATGAGGACTGTTCACGTAATCCACCAACCCGGCCCCCTTGGGACACAAGGCACCGCGATTGATTGGGTTATCGGCATCACCTTCGATGTGGAAGATGTGCTGCTCGGCATTCTTGCCATTACTGCTTTGGCTGTACATCAACAAGCCACAACCTACTGAACAATAGCAGCAGTTATTGCGCGTCTCTTTCGCCCTGAGCAGTTTGAATTGTCTGACCGCAGCAAATGCCTTTTCAGACATCAATCCCAGTGCAGAGATTGCAGATGTTGCAGCTCCGGCAGCACAGAGTTTGAAAAACTGTCGTCTGTTCATTGTCATTTCACACACTCTCTTGTTATGTGCAATTTCCAACTGCGGCATGGGTGCCACAGACTCGAGTCAGGTAAAGTCCTTACTCACAGCAGGAGTATCCTAAGAAATGACAATAAATAACAAATAAAGACATGTGATCAGCAACACACTATCGCAGCAACAGAAATTAAAACCAAAATTAATTTATGAAAAAGAATTAAAAACTAAAAGTACATTTAAAGACACAAATAAACAGAATTTAACCCCAAATAACCATTGGTCAAATTGTCTGGTCAAAATGACCATAATGTATAACTTTGATAGTGAAGCAATTAATTAGCGTGACATACATCACCAATTAATCAATATAGAGTCTGTTAATAGAGCTAAATCAGCAAAAGCTTATTTGTGACCTATTTCTCACTTCAAGGATCTTTAATTTCATTAGAGAGGGGAAATTCGCATCAAACAGCAGAGAACTGCTAATTAAGCACATGGTGATACTTGGTAAATTGGCTGGCAAGAAAGCACTGATAAATGAACCTGGCAGACTGAAATGATTTAAAGATTCTGGCCATATTTTGAATCGAAAAAGGACAGTTCTTGGACTGTCCTTTTTTCAGGTATGACTTTAAGTTTTCGTTTGGCACCTATTTCAAACCCAACTCATCCAAAAAGGTGCAAACGCCTCAGGCATGTCTGAAACTATCTATGCCTGAAGCACTTGTCAGCCAAGCAAGATCCCCGGCTTTCCATCCAAAGAACGGGCAATGGCACGCCGCCCCTCTGCTTCAGTGAAATCTTTGCTCAGAATGCTATCCACATAGAACCACTCGCTGACCACCTCTTCGCTGCTGAAGGTCAGCGTCATATAACCCCGGTTCAACAGGTTGGCGTATTTAAGGTCATCCACCAGCCCTACAACGGCCGCCTCTGTCGCCGGGATCTGCTCTGAAGGCAGGTTGAGGTAATACTCAAGCCCAGGGGAGGAAACCGAACTGGTGGCAAACTCAACCCCAACCATGTTGCCATCTTTGTCCTTGAGATCATTGGCCCAGGCATTGTGGGTATCACCGGCAATCACCACCAGGTTTTTACCCGAGGCCCGGGCAGTGGCCAGCACGACTTCACGCTCATAGGCATAGCCATCCCAGGCATCCAGGTTGTAGGGGATCGATGGCAGTTGCAAAAGTGCCAGCACTTCCGGCGTCAGTTTGGCCTGGTTGGCCGCCAGATAGGTCAGTTCCGCTTGGGTCAGTGTCGGATCGCCGGCCTGAGCGCGAGCCGCCAGCTGCGCCAATGCCGCCAACTCGGCAAACTGCGGAATAGACAGCTGCTGAGTGGCTATCGCCGCCGGCAACATCATCCGCCCCATCAGTATCTGCTGCCCCAAAAGCTGCCACTTGGCGCTGGATTGCAACAGTTTTCCCTGCAACCACAGCAGTTGGGTCTGGCCCAGAAGCGTACGCTGAGTGTCGGTCACGTCGGCGAGAAACTGCTGATCGTTGAAAGCGCCGGTAGCCGGATCCAGATAGTTGCCATAGTCCAACTGTTTGTCACGGGCCAACACCCGGGTATCCAGCATATGCAGATCCAGCAGATCGCCGAAGCTGAAACTGCGGTAGATCTCTTCATGATTGCCCTCGCGCCATGGGCGGATAGGCAGCCATTCGAAGTAAGCCTGCAATGCCGCCTGTTTCCGGGCGTCGAAGTCCCCTTCCCCTTGGTTATGGTTTTCGGCACCATCCTTCCAGGTGTCGTTGGCCACTTCGTGATCGTCCCAGACGGTAATAAACGGCAGCTTGGCGTGCAGCTTCTGCAAACTGGCATCGCCGCGATACTGGCCATAGCGGGTACGGTAATCGCTCAAGGACAGCAACTCTCCCGCGGGTAGTACCTCACGGCCCAGCTCGGCGGCATGTTCACTGGCATAACCACCACGGCCATATTCATAGATATAGTCGCCCAAGTGCAGCATGGCGTCGAGATCGTCCCGCTGCGCCGCCAATTCATAGACATTGAAGTAACCGGCCGGGAAATTGGCGCAGGACATAACCGCCAGTTTGACCGAATCGACCGCGCCCTCGGGCAGGGTCTTGGTCATACCGACTGTGGATGTCTTGTCACCCGTCATAAAACGATAGAAGTAGCGGCTGCCGCTCTCCAGCCCTATGGCATCGACTTTAACCGTGTAGTCACGCTCGGCATTGGTCACCATTTCACCTGTGGTCACCAAGTCGCTGAAGGCACCATCACGGGACACCTGCCAGGATACTCTGACATCCCCCGCCGTTTGCGGTGTTACCCGGGTCCAGATAATCACGGCATCCTGAGTGGGATCACCACTGGCGACACCATGAAGAAAATCGGCGGCGACAGTATTGTCATCATTGTCACTGGAGCAGCCCATCAGGCCATATGAAAGTACGGCAGCGCCAACACCTTTGGCTGAGAGGGCAAGAAAGTCACGACGGGAGAAGTTGCGGGTCATTGTTATTATTCCTTTAAAAACGCTTCATAATGCTGGTATGAGGTCGGATGTCCAGATTGTGAAGTCAAACTATTACACAATTGTGACAACCAGGTAAACATCTGTTGATATTCAAACGAATTCAGTCGGTTAAACAAAATGACGTCCGCTTTAGGCCAAGGCACTTGCAGCCCGCGGTAACAGGGGGCAAAATGCCTTACAGGACAGAGAATTAGCCCTCTCAGGGCTCAGGTGAAGGAACAAGACAATGAAAGTCAAAGACATCATGAGTACCCAGGTGGTGTGTATCAGTGACGGCGCCAGCGTCAAGGACGCCCACCAACTGATGCATTCCCGGGGCGTGCGCCATCTGCCGGTGATATCAGAAGCCAGCGGCACTCTGGTAGGGATACTCACTCATAAAAAGATGATTGCCACTGTAGTCAATCTGCTGACCCGCTACGGTCAGGGGGCGCTGGAACGAAAAGAACGCGGTACCCTGATAGCCGATCTGATTGAAACCGACTTTGAACCACTCAAGGCCGATGCACCTCTGACCCAAGTGGTGGATTATTTTATCGCCAACAAGCATGGCTGCCTGCCTGTGGTGGACGAGCACAACAAGGTGCAGGGCATAGTCACCTCTTCTGACTTTGTCAAACTGTGTCGGGAATTGCTCAAGGCTTGAACCCATCAAAAAAGCGTGCTTAGAGCACGCTTTTTTGGACAGAGCTTTTGCTTTTGGCGCAAGCTGAACCTATTGAATGAACCGGGTCTTAGGTCTTAATTCTTAGTCCTTAGGCCTCTGGCTCTATCTTATTGATACTGCCCTTATAGCCGGTTTCATCCACCGCCTTTATCAGCGCATCCATATCAAAACCTTCAGGCACTATCACTCTGGCCTGCTGGGTCTTGAGCGAGGACTTGGCCTTAATCACGCCCTCTGTCTTGCGCAGCGCCTTGTTGATTACCGTGACACACAAAGGGCAGGTCATGCCTTTAACATCCAGGGTGACCACCAGATTCCCCGCCCAGGCAAACGGCGTGCACAGCAGCAGTAAAACCAGTAACAAGCTTCTCATTCAAACACCTCTAACAGCCAAGGTAATACAAAAGGGTAAAGCTGAAACGCCAATACCACAGGCACTGCCAGCCAGTAGAGCAGCAACATTCTGGTGCGGCTCATGGTCGCGGTGCACAGAGGCCTTTTGGAAAAATACAAACGCCAAAAGCCCAGCAGGATCAACAGAGTCGACAGCGCCAGCATGGGCACTTGCAGCCAGCCCAGCTGTTCAATGCCCGACAGCGAGGCCGCCGATACCCCAAAAACCAGATAGATCAGCGGCCCAATACAGCACAGACTGGAGGCGACAGCGGCAACAACTGCAGCCGCCAGTGTCGCCAAAAACCCCTTAGAGCTGTTCTGTTGACTGGAAATCATAGGCGAAAACTTTAGGGTCATAGTAGTTCACAGGGTCGCCATCCACTTCGGCATAAGGATAGCCAAAGTTGTTCAGCGGCGTCTGCTCGGCCATGGGCGCCAGATCAAAGTCACGACCGAAGTTGAAACCAACCCAGTTCATTTCCCAGTTACCGAACAGATAGTCGTTGACCGCCTGCACATCGGGATCCTGGTGTTGCTTGTTCTCGGTCAAACGCATCTTGGTCACATCCGCAGGGTCGGCCGGCAACCAGCCGTAACCCGCCAGATAGAACATGGCACGGCAGTGCTGACCACCACTGACCTTGGCCAGGCCGTTGGCATCACTGCTGCCGAAGGCTTTCTTGGAGTATTTGCCCATCTTAATAGCCTGTCCAACACGGATCCCGAACATCTCCCGGGCAGGTATGCCGGCGGCGCGAGCCAAGGCCACAAATACCGAGTTGATATCAGTACACTTGCCACCCAGTTTGCCGCTCTCGAGAATAGTGGCCACATCACCCGTACCGCAACCGATAATATCGTTGTCGCGGAACATATTGGCGCTGACCCAGTTGTAGATGAGGCGGGCCTTTTTCAGCGGGTCGGTTTCCTTGCCAACAATCTTGTCTGAAGTCTGCTTCACTATGCCATCAATGGGCATATGTTTGGTGGGCAGCAGATAGCGCTCCACATCTACCGGGTACTGGATAGTTTTTGGGGCGCGATAATGCTCTAACTCGCCGTTTTTCAGCGGTTCCCAGTCGAGGGTTTCCAGCTCCATCACCAACTGCAGCTCCATCTTGCCTTTGGCATCAGGCCAGGTGGCAAACAGAGTCTTGGCGCCATAGCTGTTATCGGCAGTGATATAGGCGTCCTGGAAATTGCCTTTGAAGTTCAGCTTGCGTAGCTGCTGAAACTGGGTGTCTTCCACCAGCGGGATCCACAACTTGACCACGCCCTCTGAGCCCTCGGGTGCGATCAGTTGGTAATCTTGAGTCAGAGTGAAATGTCTGCGGCCGTCGGCGGAATAATGCTCGACGGCCTTGGTCTTCGATGTGGCCGCCATCACAGGGCTGATGATACCGGCCGTCGACAAAATAGCCGCAGTTTTTAAAAAATTGCGTCTTTGCATTATTCGATTCCTTACGTTTGATTAACAGACGAGTCAATGAGGTGCCCGCTGGCGGGCCGAAGCATTATAAGTGGCGACCCCTGGCACCGCAACAAAGCCGCAGACACAGGGTCAGTGCAGCCAGAGTCACCAGCGAGGTGGAATAGTAAGAAAAATTAACAAGTTTGCGAGACAAAACAACCATATTGGTCATCTTGTCTCGCCTTACGTTTACCAATGTAAAGCTGGTATGGCAGACGGAAAAACCGGCGCCGGATCACATTCTTACCTGGGCTTATCTCAGCCCCACTTCCACGTCGCGGATAATGAAGTTACCCGAATAAAGCGGATGGGGTTCACCCAAAGGCTCCAGGGCAAAGAAGCGTTTGTGCTCTTCACTGAGCCCCTCGAAGCCACCTATCACCTGATAGAGCCAGCTTTCCGGATCCCAGGACAGCTGTTGCTGCTGCAGATATTCCAGCGCCGAAGTGTTGCGGCCCGAGTCAATGACGGCGCAGAAGTACTCATCTACCGCCTCTTTGAGCGGGTTATCAGGAATATCAAAGTCTTCCTGAGGATTAACCGCAACCGGCACATCGTGCTCCTGCAACCTCTTTGGCAGATGGTCACGACTGATAGCCTTGATACGGGCCACCATCTCCATCAGTTGCAGTTCCTGACCGCTGTTGTTCACATCCACAGATGCCGGTGCCAGCAAGGCCTCAGCATGATTGAACAGCACAGGCACCTGCTTGTGCGCCACATGGTCGGCCACCTGGTAGTCTGGGTGCAAATCTGTATACAGCAACCAGCCTTTGAGCAAACGGGTACGACCGCGGATCTGCCTGAATCGTCCCAGCAATTCCAGTAGACGCCCCTGCACCACGCTCAGCTCCTGGGTGCAATCACTGAGAGTGTCCTGCAACATGGTCACCAGCAGGCGGCGCAGCTCACGGATATCACCGGCAATTTCGCCAAGCTCGGTAAACTCAAACAGCTCCAGGCCGTTAAGCAGTTCTGATACCTGGCTCTGGGCCAGCTCGTTTTCACGGATCTTGGCGTTAATTGAACCCACATAACCGAACTCGTTATTGATCCGGCCCCAGAGCACACGAATGGAGTAACGCAGGCTCTCGGTGAAGCTGAATACGTGTTCGGTCAAGTCCGCCAGATAGGCTTCGGCGGCGCTGTAATCCACACTGGCGCGCGCCTCACGGTAGTGATTGGCCAAGGTCTTGATGGTGGCCAGGGCCGAACCGACGTTGGCGTTGATCTGGCGGTTACGCTCATCCTTGAGGCCCTCTTCCAGCAGGGCCCTGACATTACGCGACAATCTGAGCGGTTCGTCCGGCTCGGGACGCCAAAGAATACCGTTGTCGGTAAGCTTCTTCAGCAGCGCAGGTTCCTGCCGGGTCTCGTCCAAGCTACCGGAGAGATAGGCGTCCATCACCAGTTCGGCGTTACGCCCAAGCAGCCTCAGCAGCTTGACCCCGGCCTGATGCAGGTTGCTGCTCATATCAGCTCCCTCTGGGTGGCGGTTTCAGCCTGAGCCTCCAGACTGAGGCCCTCGGTTTCATCGATAAAGCGGATCACTTCGTAGAGGTAATCCAGCTTGCCGGTGGCGATATAGATCTGTTTTTCCGGATTCGGCCGCACCAGATAGCCCAGCTCCTGCAAACGCTTGAAAACCAGTTTGATCTGACCATCGACACTGCTTGAGCTGGAGCCGAACAAGCGATACTGGCTCAGCTTGGCCAGTTGCTCGCGAAACGCCGGCGTATCCTCAATGCGGCTCTGCAATTCGGTGAGCCGCACCGCCGCGCCTTCGGTCAGGGGCGCGTCCTGGCCGCTGGCTTCCTGCACCAACACCAGCCATTCCACCATGGGGATCAACGCCTGGCAGATATCGCGAAACTGCGCCGAAATCACTTTGCGCTCGTCCTCTCCCAACTGCAGATAACCGCAGAAGAAGACTTCGCCCTCGGCGGCCTGGGCCACAGTGCGGTTGATTTGGTTGAGATAGGCCTCGACTCTGTCACGGGTGGCCGGACTCTTGAGTGAACGCCAACCTTCCTCATCCGTGGTGCGGCAGATAAATTCACCCTTGAGCAGACGTTCAATCAGGGCACCTGAGCCGACGATAGTGCTTTGCAGTTCGCTCATTACACCGCCTCCTTGGCCAAGCGCTCAGAGAGCTTTTGCGCTATGGGATCGACCTTGGGTTTAACCACCTGCAGTCGCTTGGTCTGCTTGTTGATGATGTAGCGGTTGGCAAACAAATTCAGTACCTCGGACTCAGGGTTGGGGAAAGCACCCAACACGCTGATATTGTTGTTTTCACAGGCATCGAAGATCTTCTTCACGTTAGCGTGGTGCAAGGTGCCCAGCTCATCAATCGGCCAGTGCACAGTGACATCCGCCTTGCCCCGCAGCAATCGGGTAAAGGCCAGCAGGAACTTACAGAGGATCAGATAAGCCATACCATGACTGGATGACTCGTTGAGCTGACGGTCGGTGCGGATCACCAGATCCGAGTTGCCCTCCTTGAGGCGCAGCTCAATCTCCAGCAGCTTGGCGATGCCGCCGGTCAGGGCCGAGCGGCCTATGATATCCAGTGCCCGGCGCATGCTGTTGGTATAGTGCTCATCCGGCAGGCCGGTGAAGCCTTCGGCCTTCCAGGCACGGAACGCCTTGACGAACAGCTCTAGCTCAGGCCAGAACTCCAGTTCGCTGATCCGCGAGCGGATCCTGACCGCAGATTCAGAGACGCCATCGAGGAACAGCTCCTCCCCGACTTCGCGGGTAATACGGGCACTTTGGGAGGCAATACGGCGGTCGATATCGGCCAAGACATCGTAGAAGGCGGTCAGGTCGACACCGAAGATTCGGCCCTGTTCACGCAATGCGGTAATCGACTGCGGCACCATCACATTGAGCAGTTGGGCCAGATGCGGCACCAACTTGCGGTAATCCAGCAGGCGTATGCCCTTGTCATTGACTGAGCTGGACTCTTCACGGGCCTTTTCCCAGAACTCGGATAGGCTGGAGCCTGACTTGCTGGCAATCACCTGATCGAAATGATCCACATACTGCCTGACCGAACCCAGCAGATGCTCGCGCTTGAGCAACAGCTCCTCGCCCTGACGCAGACGTTCACCCAAGCTGCCCTGGGGCTCTTCATCGTTGCGCGGCAATTTCAGCTCGGCCAGCTTACGCAGCAAGGCGCGCAACTTGGTGAGGTTTTCCGAGGCCTCTACCTGAGCGGCATCGGACTGGCGCCTTTGTAGCTCCAGTTGCTGGCGGGCATGTTTGACTTCGTTGGCCTTGCTCTTCAGCTGCTGATCCAACTCGGAGGCGGCGCGCTTGACTTCGCCCAAGTCGGTCACCAACTTGGGTTTACGCACCAGCCAGGTATGCTGATACCAGTCGTCATAGCGCAGCACTTCACTGCGGCGCTGCTCGGCAGCGGCAATGGCACCTTCCAGCTCACGGATCTCCCGCTTGAGGGCGAGAATTTTGTCTTCATCCACCCCACGGGACTTAAGCTCGTTCTTGTACCACTGCTCGCAGGCTTTTTGTTCCTCTTTGGCACGACTGCGGCGCTGATTGATGCTCTCCTTGAGCTGCTCCAGGTGCTGTTCCAGCGCGCCGACCACTTCCTGCCAGTAGGCATTCTTTTCCATTCTGGCATCCAGTGCCTGCTCTTTGAGTTCCTCCAGCCATTCCAGGTGCTGGTTGCGCAGCTGTTTCATCTCCTGATCCAGCAGCGTCAGGCGTTTACCGGCCTGCGCCTTACGCTCAGCCAACGCCTTGTTGATCTGCTCCTGCACAGTGCGGCGCTCCTCGAACAGACGCCGCAAATCGTCACGCAAATTCTTGTATGCCGTGCGGGCAAAGGTCAGCTCGCGGTTCAGTTTATCCAGTGCTTCGTTGGCCTGCACCAGTCGCTCTTCCGCTTCTTCCTGCAGCCCATAGGCGTTTTGCAGCGCATCTTCGGCCTTGGCCAGCTTGGCCCTCAGCTCAGGCTCTGAACTGGCGTATTCGGGGATCTCCAGCGCCTTGAGGTCCAATGAGATCCCAAAAAGGCTGTCGCTTTCGGCGCCGACATTGGGGTGCAAGTCAGTGCGGTGCAGCAAGTCGGGATGTACCACCTTACCCAGGTGCTGCTCCCAACCCGGCACTTCTTTTCGCAGAAACTCCAGCAAGGTGTGGGACTGGGGGAACAGCATGTGTTTGAGATCGTCCAGATCGCCCTGGCGCTCCGTGACTCTGAGCGCGGCAATTCTGAGAGATTCGCTGGCCTGATCTCTGAGTGAGCGCTGCTTACGCTCTTCGCTCATCAGCCGCTCCACCTTGGCGTTGGCGGCCTCCTGCTCGGCATCGGCACGGTCGATACGCTCGTCGAACACCGCCAGGCTGAGCTTCTCCTCCTCGGTATAAGTCACACTGTCGACCTGCAGCTTGAGCTCGGCCGCATTGAGCTTGAGCTGGTACTCCTGCTCCTGGAATTTGGCCTTGCCGTTTTCCTGCTGCTCACGGAATTCGGCATCGAGGCGCGCCAAGTCTTCCCGGGCCACTTCACGCTGCTTGTCGCGGGCCTCGCGTTGCTTATCCAGCTCCTGCTGCAGCTTTTCCAGCTCCTTGTTGAGCTGTTCACCAATCTTGCTGCGGCGGGCGTTATAGGCGGCTTCTATGTCCTGGTGCTTCTCTGTCTGCAGCTTGTGTCTTTCGCTGAGGTTCTCAAGATCGCTGCGCCACAGCGGCAGCTGTTCCAGATTGGCCTTGGCCTGTTCGATATCGGCATCGAGAAACGCCGCATGCTGGTTTTCGATGGCGTCGAGTTCATACTCCAGCTTGGCGACATCGCCCTTGGCGGCAGACAGCTCCTGATTAAGCTCATCGCGCTGCTCTTTCCACTCATCGTCCAATGCCTTGAGACGGAAGTTCAGCTCCCGCGACAGGGTCTGATTTTGCTCCTGACGCTGGGCCTCCAGCACTTCGTCATTGCGATAACCCTTGGCCAGGCTGCCAAGACGCAGTTCGGCCGACAGCAGCTCGTTGAACTCCTGCTCCAACTTGTCAAATTCGGGACGGATCTGCTCAAATCCGGCGATCAGCTGGCTCTCGCGGATCCAGGCCTCGACTCGTTGTGGATTGAGCCTTGATGCCGGCGGGTTAACGCCATCCTCTTCCAAAATGGCGGCGATCATCGACTTGACCGTTTCCATTTTGCCTTCTTTGGAATGCACCGCCTTGGCCAGTTTTTCAATATGGCGCAGTGAATGGTCGGCCTCGCACAGAGAGAACAAACGGGCATAGCTGCGCAGCTCAGTGCGGCTGGTGCCTGTGTTGAGCAAGGTGCGATCATTCTGGATGATGGCGCGAAACTCTCGGGTATTCAAAAGCTTGGTATGGTTCACTCCGGCGCGTTTCATCTCGCGGCCCAGTTCGGCCATGGTATGGCACAAAATAGTGTCGCCGTTTTGGGACTTGATATAGTCTTCCAGTTCAAATCCCTTGGCGATAAAGCGGTAGTTGACCCCTTTGCCGTCGCCGGCCGAGGCCAGCACCGCCTGATACAGCAAGCCATCACTCTTTTGGTATTCGTAAATGATATAGCTGGATTCTCTGGGCAGATACCAGCGCTCGAAGCTGTCACGGGTCGAAGGCACGACCCGGCTGGGGTATTCACCATAAAACACAGGCACCAGACGCTGCAGCGTGGTCTTACCCGAGGCGTTGGTACCACAGATATTGGTATGGCCATCGAGCTTCAGTTCCACCACGCCCGGCAGATGGGTGTCGATCAGCACTATTCGAATCAAGCTTGGCATATAAATCCTTATGCAGACAGCAAGCACCAAACGGCCAGAGGCCCCGGCACTCGCGGCAACAGGCGGGCAAACCGCCTCAATACAGCAAAACCCTTAAATTAATGGAAAGACCCACCCTTGGCAATTGAAGGGCCGGTAAAGAAAGCGGGATCCGCTGCGGGTTTCAAAGAATATTATTCAGGTTTGAACAGGCCTATCACTTCACCTGTCGCCTTATGGCTGACCTTGTCATCGGTCTGCTGCTCGCGGTAATCACACTCGACACACTCGACCGTTTCTATGCCGTTCTCCTTGAACAGCACTATGCTGTCCTGAGCCTGACATTTGGGGCATTTGGCACCGGCCACAAAGCGTTTCTTGATCCTGTTCATCTTCTGAGTCTAGTTGATAAGCAATGGCGCTATTTTGCCATATCTGTGGCCGCTGTGGCGCATTTTAAACAGCATTACGGCAATGTTTGCGCCAAGGCGCTGGAAAAGCGGGGGATCCCTGTGCCGGATGATGACGTTAGCAAAACGGGCTTACTGGCTTTGTCTTAGCCATGCGCAGTTACTGTTCAAGGGTGAAACTCGGTACAGTTTCGTTTCCTGCCAATAGAACCACACATTCTTCTGAGCCTATCTATTAGGGATGAAGTGGGATTAACTGTTAATGATATAGAATCGTGACCGCCCCATGGACACATTACTTGATGGGAAATCAATTCTTGTAGATGAACGGTTAGCTCAAATTTAATCTGACAGGCCTCGATGAAAAGGAGTAGCTGTCAGATAAGGTCTGAAGCACTACAATTTAGGAACTAATGAAATGGACACCTCCCCACAAAGACTTCAGTGAGCCATGCTGTAAGTGCAAACCAACAGCAATATGAAGAGGTGTCCCATGGAACAAATTATCGGAATTGATCTGGCAAAGCGAGTTTTTCAGGTGAATATCGTATCTGCGCAGGGTGAGAAGAAAGCGAATAAAATGATCACCCGTGAAAAATTGACGGCGTTTATTGTTCAGCAGCCTCCGTCCCGTATTGTGATGGAAGCGTGCGGCAGTGCAAATTACTGGTCACGCCAGTTCAGACAATACGGACATGAAGTTAAACAAATCAGTCCACAGTATGTTGCCCCCTTCAGAATGGGCAGTAAAAATGACAAAAATGATGCAGCTGCAATTGTCGAAGCTGACAGTCGCCCGGGTATGCGCTATGTGCCGGAGAAGTCTATTGAACAGCAGGATATTCAGTGTCTGCACCGAGATATATAGGACATCCTAAACACTTTCTAGATATATAGGACATCCTAAACACTTTCTGAGCTATAAGGAAAAGGAAAAGCTCACTGCAGGGTGTCAGTCTCTGATAAATAACGACGGATTTTTGGAAATGAGACTCTCTGAGATGAGTAATCTGCGTGCTTCATACAAAAACTGCGATTGCCAGGCAGGCCAACGGCAGGCTTAAGCCTGTTTTTGCAAAATCACCAACGGTTTAAGGTTAATGGGGATGTATTGCTTGGCTTTGTTGCTTACCCCGGCACCACTTACCGCCATATTTGGCCTTCATGGCACACATTGCATCCCATCGGCCACTCATGCCACTGTACTGACGGCGAAACTCCTTGGCGGAAGTTATCCAGGCATCGTCACTGATACCAAGCTCAAGCAGCAGTTTGGGCCTGAAACAGGCAATAAAGCCACGCTTGTCTTCCCGCACCGCCCGGCCTGTCCAATCAATCAGCTCCAGATAGTCGGCAAAGTGAAATGGAATGCCGCTTTGTTCGGCAGCAGTGGCTGCACCATCAAATTGCAGCAGCGGCTTAAGTGAAGCGTTGGCAGTTGTAGGCTCGGCAACTTCTTCTATGCGCTCCTGAATGGATGTGTAATCAGAAGTTTGCAGCGAATCTGCAATACCTGCGCGAATGGGATTTAAATCCACGTACATCATGCAGGCCAGCAGCGCCTGTTCATCGAGCAGCGCCTGCGACTTAAAGCGTCCTTCCCAGAATACGCCCTTGCAGCCATCTTCTCGATTGGCCTTGCGGGCGATATCTTCGTTTAAACAACGCATAAACCAACTGATACTGCCAAGGCGTTCCTGCCAATCACCAATCAGCGTATCCAACAGTATTCGCTCGCCTTCTGAGAGACTATCGCCCTTGAGGAACTTTGCCGCCACAGGATTGCCACTAAAGAGCCCGGTCCAACGCTCAATGACTTCAAATGGCGACAACGCTTGTTGTGCAGCAAGGTCGATGTTGAGCACCAAATGGTAGTGATTACTCATAACCGCATAAGCGCAAACGTCGATGCAGAATATTGACGACAACTGCCTGATTTTATCCACTATCCAGCCACGTCTATGCTCGTAACTGCGCCCCGACAGTGCATCTTCACCACACAAAAATGCCCTTCTGACGCAACGGTTAATCACGTGGTAAAAGGGCGTACTTTCAGCATCTATCAACTGGCGACGGGCAGTGGTCATAACCAACCTCGACTGAGCTTTGATGGGTATTTCAAAGCCTAGTCAAGGCTGTGCGAAACATCAAAAAGATATGGCTGTCCTGTTTTTGCTGTTTTTTGCTTTATGCAAGAAGAGAAGATATTCGATTCATATCATCTCTTAACCTACACTGTTCATCATCACTAAGTTGTTGATCACACCGTTCAAGATTAATCCGCTCTAACAATTCTAGAGTTTGCTCCTTGATATCATCCCTGAGAAATCCATGCTTTAGGCCTTCTTCACACAAAACCATATAAATAATTAGCTTTTCTAGCTCACCACTCTCAATTGACTTCGCATACTCAACCTGTACACGTGAAGAAGCTTGTCGAATATCGAGCCCATCGCGCATAAACTCTTCAATATCCTCATGGATAAATTCTTGAAGTTCTTCGTATGACCATTTTTCCATAATTATTCCCCCGCAAACACGTTTAGCTGAATATTAGGATAACGATCTTTAAAATCGAAAATAACATCAGTGCAACTGGTACAAGTTAACCTTTCTGTAAACAGGTTTATTGAGCCTGTTGCATTTCGATTATTTACAAGCCTTAAAGCCACATCGTTCAAGATCTTAAACTCCGTATCCCATTGTCTTGTATACGCGTCTGGCGTACCCACTCTAACATTGTCGGGATCGACTGACTTCGGTTTAAAAATCCAATCAGATTCATCAGCTAAATGCACAAACCCATCAGCGCCCTTATCGGTTGGATAGTTAATACGACTATGAGCCTTCAACTCTATTGGCAATCCTGGAATATCAAGCTGAGCGACTCCAACATTGCCGCTACCTTGAAGCTTTTTAAGTAGCTCAGCACGAAGAAACATCAAAAAGATCTGGCTGTCCTGTTTTTTGTCTTATCAAGAAACATCAAAAAGATCTGGCTGTCCTGTTTTTTGTCGTTCCTAGATGTAGATCACTGAGTTTCGAAAATAAAAGGAACTCGGCTCGATTCAAGTGATTTGATCAATCGCCAAACCAACCAACTCACACAAACCGAGCCGAGATCATGATTCTAACATTACCAACCCGCTCTGAGAGACGTTGAATACAAAAAAAGATGCATAAAACCAGAGATAAAAACGAGTGCCGTCGTCTGAATGCCATTCTCTTGTTGGTATCTGGACATACCGTTACTGAAGTATCAGGCTTGATAGCGGCGGCGCGTACTTCAATTAACAGATGGGTCAGTTGGTACACTGAATGTGGCATTGAGGGTCTGGAATCTTCAACCAAAGGCCGTTCCTGTATGCTGCCAAACTAAAGCAGGCCGGTTGGTTTGATGATTACCGGGAAAGAGTGTTCTTTGGTTAGATAATGTTCAAAGTATGCTCTGGCCCTGCCCTTTGACGTAGGGCTTTACACCTCATTTAAAAATCTTTACTCAATTCTAGACCATTAGAGTCTTTCTGAGCATAAAGAGACTCGTATTGAAATGACAAAGCAAACTCAAATGAAGTTTGCTTTGATAGATTCAACACAATTCTCTTCACATCATCAAATGGGTTAGGCAACGTAGCATCAACATCAAAATATGCTCGTAATCCAACAGACCAGTCTGCATCTTCCAAGTCTTCAGTTAATACTGTCGAATTTTCAAGATTCGTCTTAACCGACATGGACGCATTTGTATTAGGTAATATTATAGACAGCTCGGACTCCGTCTCAAACAATTCAGAATACTCAACCCCCATTAAAGCGTCTTTTATATCCTGAAGCCTAACACCCTTCGCAACTTCCAAATTGAGAGTCATAGTCATCTTAGAACTTCCTCAATAAAACATTTTCACCGTCAATCAAATACAGGTTCTGTAAACCATTCACCGGCTTTTCATCCAAAAACTTCAACATATCAGCTGAACTCAATGGGGAATCGGTAATGTTCAAAACTATATCCGGTGCCTGGTGCTCAACCTTATGAATCATATTATCTCTAATGGTGTGCGGGTTTTTAGACTTTGGAGAATACACATCTGCTGCTCTTCCATTGATTTCTAAATCTGGGTTGCCGCCTTTCCGTCCCGTATTAGGTAAATGCATCACATCCAAGCCTCGTTTCGACAAAATTTCTGCTGATTCATTTTGCCTATTGAGAGAGCGAACCATGTCAGCATTCGCGTTTGGATGAGGCAACTCAGGCTCTCCTCTTAAAGTGCCTAGTTTTACCTTCAACAATTCAGTGCTTGGAACACCTTTCGAATTCTCCCGACTTTTCAAAGGAGTGTCAACATCACCCTTTGGCGTCTTGCTATTCAGTGGAGTCTGGTGTTTCCCGATATAAGTTTGAACTGCATGGTCGTTCCGAATCGCCTTTTGGGCCTTGGCGATATCTTCCAATATGCTGCTGGCCGGGCTGATAATCCTGCTGGCCCGTTTCTTGGTCACAACAAGAAACATCAGGATCACCCCAAAGACGCTGCCAACCAGCGCCGCAAGCAGGACAAGAGACATCTCCAACATGCCATCCAAACTGACCCGGCTATGCATATAACCGGCTATTTCGGCCAGCTTATCTTTGGGAAGGGCGTCGAGATAACGCAGTGGCAGTGATTGCAATAAGGCGCGGACATACTCGTCTTTTAACAGCAAGATCAGCATTTCCATCGCCTCACCTGTGGCCTTCAAGCCATTTTCACCACGGGCACGCCATTGAGCCAGTTTGGCCTCCAGAACATCGACATCGCCTGTCATTATCGCCTCGAGCAACAAAGAAAGAATTATCTCTGCTTCCTCGAGGAATGCCATCAAGCCACTGAAATCCAGCAAATCGTCCATGAAGCTGGCTGTTCCCTGACTCAGCCCCTGTGTATAAGCCTGGCCAGTCTGCAAGGCTTGTTGCCAGATTTGCTGTTGGTTGAACTGCTCTCGCTGAGCCGTCAGCTCCGCCAGCTGTGCATCCACTTTTTGCCTGAAGCTGTCACTGATTTGCTGAACATCCGCCTGAGCGGCCAACTGTTCGCTTTTCTTGGCCATTTCCGCTGCCGCGGTGTCCAGCGACGCCGCCAACTGACGGTAGAGGTCGGGTAACCTTTGCTCTGCACTTTGGCGCTCAGCCTCATCGCCGAAGATCACTGTGGCTTCCCCGTTGGGGCAGTCTTCCAGGCAGGCCCAGCCCTTGGCATTCAATGCCCCGGTCTTTTGCGAACCATCACTGAATTCAACTCTATAGGACACCTTACCGGCCGCCGTCTCCTCTTTGTCATCGTAAACCAGTTCCAACTCCAACCTGCGTCTGGCTTGAGCGAACTTGGGGCTGATTTTGGCCGTTGGCGCCGTGGTGGGCGCAATCTGAGTAAGGCTGGGATCCGGGCTGTAAACAGGTTCGATGGCCGGGGCCAGGCTGCCGGTGGATGTCTGAAAGTGAGCACTGCTGCCTGCAGAGGCAAAACGCTTTTGGATCTGATTAACGGCGTGAGGGGAAATACCTTCTTGAATGTTGGCAACCCACTCGCCTGATTGATAACGAAATAGTGGCAAGATTGGAGTATCACTGAGGATCACTCTGCTGCCATCGGCCAGTTCCCGCTTGAGCTGCTCGAGCGAGCACCCGGACGGCGCCAAAGATACCAACTGTTCATTGTTCAAGCTTTGCCAGTTGGCCTCAATCTGCCCGGCATCGCTGAGAAGCAACTCAGCCATGCTGACTACGCGGATTACGCCCATCTACGACTCTCCCTGTCTGCCCCAAGGTAATTAGGTTACCCCTTGGTAAAACTCCTTGTTTCCTGTGGCGCTTTTTTGAGCGCGCCTGGATGGTACTGCAAGTTTTTACAAAAAGCAGCTCAGAAATATCTGAAACTTTGGCTTTTTCCGATATTTTTCGCGTCGTTAGCCGTAAAACTATACTTTTGAGGGGAGTCTTTCATTCGAAATGATGAACTACTTTTACCCCCAGGTGCCAGCTCACAGCAAAGTGTTGCTGCTATAGCCTGAGGCCGGGGTTCTGGGCTATCATCTGGCCCCATAAATTCAGCGTATTCCAAAGCAGTATTCATGATCACCATTTCCGATGCCCAGTTGATCCGTGGCACCAAGACCTTGCTTGACGAGGCCTCATTGACTATTTATCCCGGCCACAAGGTGGGATTAGTCGGCGCCAACGGTACGGGCAAGTCCTCATTGCTGGCCCTGATTTTAGGGCAACTACACCTGGACAAAGGCGAGATCAGCGTGCCATCCCAGTGGCGCATTGCAACTGTCGCCCAGGAAACCCCGGCGCTGGAGGTATCGGCACTGGAATATGTGCTCGATGGCGATCGTGAGTTTCGCGAGCTCGAAACCCAGCTGGCGAAAGCTGAAGCAGAGGATAATGGCCACAGGATAGCCGAACTGCACGGCAAGCTTGATGCCGTAGGCGGCTACAGCATACGCGCCCGTGCCGGTACCCTACTGGCAGGTCTTGGCTTTACCGAGGCCCAGCAGAGCCATCCGGTGAAGAGTTTCTCCGGCGGCTGGCGGATGCGTCTCAATCTGGCGCAGGCACTGCTGTGTCGCTCGGAATTATTGCTGCTCGATGAACCCACCAACCACCTGGATCTGGATACTATGTACTGGCTGGAGGGTTGGATTAAATCCTATCAGGGTACGCTGGTGCTGATCAGCCACGACCGTGACTTTATCGATGCCATAGTGGACGAAATCGTCCATGTGGAACACCAGAAACTCAACTTCTACAAGGGTAACTACAGCGCCTTTGAACACACTCGCGCCGAGCGTATGGCCCAGCAACAGGTGGCCTATGAGCGCCAGCAGCGAGAGCGTGCGCACATGCAGTCTTTTGTGGACCGCTTCCGTTACAAGGCCAGTAAGGCCAAACAGGCCCAAAGCCGCCTGAAAGCACTGGAAAGGATGACTGAGTTGATGCCTTCCAAGGCCGACAGCCCTTTCTATATGGAGTTTCGCGAGCCGGATGCGCTGCCCAACCCCTTGGTGAAGATGGAAGATGTGTCGGTCGGCTACGGCGACAAGGCTATTCTCAACAAGGTGCATCTCAATCTGGTACCCGGCGCCCACATCGGTTTGCTGGGGCGCAACGGTGCCGGTAAGTCCACCCTGATTAAGTTGCTGTCTGAGCAACTCTCGCCCATACGCGGCCTGTACGAGCCCAATCCCGGGCTCAATATCGGCTACTTTGCCCAGCATCAGATAGAGTTTCTACAGCTGGATGATACCCCGCTGCAGCATCTGCAGCGCCTGGCCCCCAATGCCCGCGAACAGGAGTTGAGAGACTTCCTCGGTGGTTTTGGGTTCCAGGGCGATATGGCACTTGCCCAAGTGCGTCCCTTCTCCGGTGGTGAAAAGGCCCGTCTGGTGCTGGCGCTGCTGGTTTGGCAACGCCCCAATCTATTGCTGCTCGATGAGCCCACCAACCACCTGGATCTGGAGATGCGCCACGCCCTGACCGTAGCGCTGCAGGGCTTTGAAGGCGCCATGGTGATAGTGTCCCACGACCGTCACCTGCTGAGACTCACCTGCAACGACTATTACCTGGTCGATGGCGGCGAAGTGCGGATGTTCGATGGCGATCTGGATGACTATCACCAGTGGTTGCTGGATGCCGCCAAAGCCGCAACGGCATGTATGTCTCAGGTTGACGAAGCCTCACCGGCCCAGGACAAGAAGCTGCAAAAGCGTCTGGAAGCTGAATTGAGGCAAAAACTATCGCCGCTGAAGAAACGTCAGGCCAAACTGGAAGCCGAGCAAAGCCAGGCTACCGACAGATTGGCGGAGCTGGAAAATCTGCTGGCGGATACTTCTCTCTACGAGGCCGAGCAAAAGCCCAAACTGACGGAGATCCTCGCCGAGCGCACCCAACTTTCGCAGGCGCTGGAAGAGAGTGAAATGAACTGGTTGGAACTTCAGGAAGAGATAGACACCATCGAAGCCGAGTCAGGCCTTTGAGCCGGGGAAACCCGGGTGTTGAGATTGCAAGCAAGGAGAAAAGCGTGCCACATACGAGTCTGTTTACCTCTAGTCTTTGGCAGGAATGTGAAACACTTTACCCGGCGCTGGAAAGCCTGCTGATAAAGCTGCAGGATGAACACGGCCTGATAGTCAACCTCTTGCTGCTGGCGCTGACCCTGGACAACAAAGGCGTTAGTCTCAACCAGGGCTCATGGGCCCAGCTCCACAGCGAAGTTGAGCAGTGGGAAAGCGGCATTCTGCGTCCCTATCGGCGGCTGAGACGCCTGGCCAAACCCAACCTGGGACAAGCCGAGTACCAACAGATGTTGGATGTCGAGCTGATGATGGAACGCAGAGGGCAGCAGTTGATATTGCACAAACTCAATGGCCTGCCTCGCAGCGTCACTGAAGACAAGCAACACAATCTCAGTACCTATCTGGCACAGTTCAACCTCAGCCCTCAGCAACATCCTGCTCTGCTGGCTCAGGCTTGAGCCTCCGGGCCAGCAAGCTGGCGTTGCGTGCAGTCAAACCATAAATACTCAGCTGTGGATTGGCTCCCAAACTGCTGGGGAATACAGAGCCATCCATCACCGACAGATTGCTGTAGTAATGCGCCTGGCCTTCGCTGTTCACCCAGGATAACTGCCTGTCTTCCCCCATGGCGCAGCCGCCCATCACATGCGCCGAAGCCACTATGGTCTTCAGTGGCGCCAGCGGCATCTCGGCAATAACCTGTTTGGCCTCTTGCCAGGAGGACAAAATTCCGGCGCCCTCATTGATGGGCATAACCTGCTCGGCGCCTGCGGCAAACTGCAGCTCGGCCATGCTGGCAAAGGCCCTTCTGGCGGCGGCAAACAAGGCCGGCGTCAGAGGGTAATCCAGGGCAGTGCCTTTATCTGTCAGCAATACCTGCCCACCGGGCAATTCCGGCGAAAAGCCATCCCGGATCAGGGCTATGGTGACCTGCAGATGATTGAACCAGGACATCAGCTCGGCATGCTGTGGCCCATAGCCCAGAGTTTTGGAGGCGATAAGCACAGGATGTACCGGCGGTACCTCCAGCTTATATCCTGGTTGACCAGTGGCCCCATCTTGCCAAACAAACTGATCCGAATATATCGACTGCGGTGCCCCGGAGTGGGCATTGATTGCCTCCCGAAAGCGGGCGCCACTGAGCACGGTTGGGTGTAAACAGGTCTGCTTGCCGAGGCGCTGATAGGGATCTGTCATTTGTGAGCGCAGCAGCAATGCCGGAGTGTGGATTGCTCCGGCCGCCACCACATAATGACGGGCGCGGATCATCAATTTGACACCTGTAGGCTTGTTATAGCCATCGAGCGCCTCGGCTCTAAGGGCAAAAACCCGCTCACCATGATGCTCGAAGCGTTCGGCGCGAACATGGCTGTATAGCTCTGCCCCGGCATTCAGGGCAGCCGGTATTGTGGTGACCAGCATGGATTGCTTGGCATTCACCGGGCAGCCCATGCCGCAGTACCCCGTGTTCCAGCAGCCCAGCACATTGCGTTTGATAACTGTGTAGTCCCAGCCAAGCGCGACACAGCCATCCCTGAGGGCCTGGTTGTTGCGGTTGGGATCTATCGGCCAGCGACTGATATTGAGCCTTTGCTCCATCTTGTCGAACCAGGGATCCAGCTCGCTGCGGGACAAACCTTTAACCCCAAGGCTTTGCCAATAATCCAAGGTGGCTTTGGGGGTGCGAATCGAAGTAGTCCAGTTGACTGTGGTGGAGCCGCCGACCGACTTACCCTGGAAAATACTGATCCCCTTATCCTGGGTCTTCATGGCCGCCGCTTGCTGGTAGAGTTCTGGATAGGCGCGGCGCTCCTCCATGACAAAGTCAAAGGATGACTTGAGCGGCCCGGCCTCCAACAGCAAGACTCTGAGCCCCGCCTGAGTCAATACTTCAGCCGCCGTGCCACCGCCGGCACCTGTGCCTATAATGACAACATCCGTCTCCAGTTCAAGATCCTCGGTCAAAGAGGCTCCATCTGTATGTTTCCAACCTGCGGCCAGCCCGGCCAAAATGGGATCAGCTATAGGCAAATGTGTCTCCAGTCGGGTATCAGAGTGCCAGTTTTGGCTTGTTATAGTTGAGTCTGTCCCAATGCTCAGGGCAGGCATAATAGCTTGCCATCAACAACTCTCTGAGACCGAGATAAGCTTGTTGCAGCAGCTCCATCCAAGAGCTGCGCCAGGATTCCAGCATCTCGACCAATTCATTGGGGCTGCGCAGCATCAGAGGCGTCATGCTGCCACTCAGCAAGAGTAAACCAAAGCGGTTCTCCAGGATGTCGAGCAGCTGTTCCAACTCCTGACGCTGGGCCTTAGGTAGCCATTTCAGGGTTTGATTGACCGCATCCAGAGTGCGATTGATGGCACTGCTTCTATGTTTGTTAATCTCCGGCAATGCCCCTTCCAGCAACACGGGGATCAAGGCACCAAGCAGAAGGTCATGAGGCTTTTCGTGCTCACTCAGGTTGGCGATTTCCTCCTCCTCATAGAGGCTGACACCCAATGCCAATGCACTGGTTCCCCCCAAAGCCCAAAGCAGAAACTGCCGTCTTTGCATGCCTGTCCTCCTGTCATTCCCCTGCACTCAGCTGTGCTGACATCTGTGTTACAATCCTGCCAATAACCAATTAACCACAGCAAAGTGCCCACGGCAATAGGCCATTTCGCAAGCGAGATCCCATGAGCAGTAGTTTTCGTCCGCCCTGGTGGGCCAGGAGCCCCCATTTTCAAACGATCATACCTGTTTTGACCAAGGTGGCAGGGCTACCACTGCGGCGTGAACGGCTGGAGCTGGAGGATGGCGACTTTATCGACCTCGACTGGCTCAAGACGCCAATCCCGGGTAAGCCCTTGTTGGTAATACTGCACGGGCTGGAAGGCAGCGCCGACTCCCACTATATCCGCCGCCTGCTTCGCGAGTGTCAGAAGCAGGAGCTAGCAGCCGTAGTGCACCATCACAGAGGCTGCTCGGGTGAAGACAATCGCCTGGCGCGCAGTTACCACAGTGGTGATACGGCCGATATCAGCCATAGCCTGCAAACCCTGAAGCAGCGCTATCCCCATTCGCCTCTGCTGGCGGTAGGTTACAGTCTCGGCGGCAATGTACTGGCCAAGTACCAGGGAGAATTTGCAGATAAAAGCCTGCTCAGCCGCGCCGCCGTGGTATCGGCACCGCTGGCGCTGGCATCCTGTGCCAAGCGGTTGGAGAAAGGCTTCTCCAAAGTTTATCAAAGTTATCTTATCCGCCAATTGCAGCAAAAAATGCTGCTGAAACTCGAGCGGGGCAACAGCCAGTTGCCGCTGAATGGTGAAGCCATCAAACGGCTGAACACCTTTTATGATTTTGACCATCAGGTGACTGCACCGCTGCACGGTTTCAACGGTGTCGATGACTATTATCAAAGGGCCAGCGCCTTGCCTTTATTGGGTAAGATAGCCAAACCGACCCTGATACTGCATGCAGCAGACGACCCTTTTATGACTGACGCCGTAATCCCTTTATTGGAGCATCTGCCCGCCTGCGTCGAATATGAGCTGCATGCCAATGGCGGCCATGTGGGCTTTATCGAGGGCGGCACACCGTGGCAGCCACGCTATTATCTGGAGCAGCGATTGCTGCGTTATCTGACGGAGTCAACCCATGCTGATACCCTATGAATCCCTGCTGCAACTGCCCAAGGAAACCCTGGATAATCTGATTAAGGAATACCTGCTTTCCCAGGTGGAAGACGGCAGTTTCGATGCGCTGGGTGACAAGGCGTTGGAGCAGGCCATCGGCAAGTGCCGCCTGGCGCTCAAGAGCGGCCATTTACTGGTAGAATTCAGCGAAGATGACGAGTCTGTTGCCATCCGCTCCCGCGAGGAGATCATGCGGCGTACCCCACTTGTCGACGATTGACCCGTCCCCCTGCATTCCTTTATAAGTAGTTAACTAAAGGTTAACGGGTCAGATAACCACAGCGTCGGCCTGCAGCCCAAGTTCTTTGAAACAGGTAGGAAAAATGTCTGCAAAACATCCAATTATCGCAGTGACAGGTTCATCGGGTGCCGGAACCACGACTACCACAACCGCCTTCAGTCACATCTTCAGACAACTGGGGATCAACGCGGCCATGGTGGAAGGGGACAGCTTTCACCACTATACCCGCGCCGAAATGGAAGTGATGATCCGCAAGGCCAAGGCCGAAAACCGCAACATCAGCTATTTTGGCCCGGAAGCCAATGACTTTGCCCGTCTGGAGAAGTGTTTTTCCGACTATGCCGGCACGGGGCAAGGGGAAACCCGCTCCTACCTGCATACCTTCGATGAAGCCGTGCCTTACAACCAGATGCCGGGTACCTTTACTCAGTGGCGACCGCTGCCGGAAGACACGGATATGCTCTACTACGAGGGGCTGCACGGCGGTGTAGTGACCGGCGAAAGCAATGTTGCCCAGCACGTGGATCTCTTGATTGGCATGGTACCCATAGTCAACCTGGAGTGGATCCAGAAGATCATTCGCGATACCTCTGAGCGCGGCCATACCCGTGAAAAAGTGATGGGCTCAATCGTGCGTTCGATGGACGACTATATCAATCATATGACGCCACAATTCTCCCGCACTCATATCAATTTTCAGCGGGTCCCTACGGTAGATACCTCCAACCCCTTCAGCGCCAAGGATATTCCCAGCTTGGACGAGAGCTTTGTGGTGATCCGCTTTCGCGGCATCAACAATGTCGACTTCCCCTATTATTTGAAGATGATCCAGGGAGCTTTTATGTCCAGGGTTAACACCCTGGTCGTGCCGGGAGGCAAGATGTCACTGGCGATGGAGCTTATTCTGACACCGCTGATCAAAGACCTGATGGATAAGCGCCAAGCCCTGCTGGAGCAGGATATTGAATAGGCTGGATGCAGATAAATTTTGGCTTCAGACTCGATTAAGTTTGATTTAAGTCTAAAGGGGTAAATTACAGTCATCGGGATTTCAGGCGAAATACTGATGGTTGACATACTCTTGGGGATAGATTCCCCCATCTTGATCTGTTTGTTCCCTCGAGTATGTCAACAACCCACCCTATTTTAGATGCCCATGATGGGCATTTTTTATTGCCCGAATTCGTGCTCCCCATGCAAGCGTCAGTTTCTTCCTCTGACATAAACACAATCAACCACAGCGAAAACCCCTGCGTTCAGCAAAGGGATTATCCGTATCGGCTTGAAGCATTCACAATGGACGTTATTCCATCAAGGGCACCACTTCACGGTAAGGCTTGTGACTGCGATAACTCTCCAGACGCTGCCGGAATTCAAGCGCCTTACTGAGATCCTGCGACTGCTCCAGCGCTGCAATGGCCTGCTGCTGAGTCGCTACTGCGGCGGTAAAATCCCCTAATTCGGCGTAAGCTGCCGCCAAGTTATCGAGATTGGTGGGGTCCTGATTGTTGTCTTCCAGTAGTTGCTTGGCAAGCGCCAACGCCCGACCACCATCGCGGTACTTGGCTTCGGGGCAAGTGGCCAGGATCCAGGCAGCATTACCAAGAGAGATGTCATCACCGGCCGAGCTGAAAAACGCCACAGCCTTGCCGCAATGGCGGTTAACCCCTTCACCACCTGAAGCATAGAGGAAACCCAGTCTGAACCTGGCCCAATGGTTGCCCTGCTCCGCCAACGGCAGATACCAACGCTCGGCCAGCGCCAGATCCCGCTGCATCAACTTGCCTTCAAATGCCAGATCTGCCAGGGTTTGCTGCGCCTTGGTTTCGCCCCCTTCGGCAGCCTTGGTCAACCAGGCGAGGCCGGCAATTTTGTCCTCGGCAACGAAGCGGCCGGAGAGATACATCAAACCTAGCAGGTACTGAGCTTCCACTTCACCATTGGCGGCATTGAGCTGAATATAGGCCAGTTTGCTGGCGGCAATTTCCTTGCTTGGCTGGGGAATGGCAAAGGCCTGTAACTGTCCGCTGAACAGACTCAAGGCCAACATGGCAGCCGCTGCAATTAAGGGAGACTTCACTCTGATACCCTTTGATAATCTATGCATACAGACTCATAAATTAGCCCGAACCCGGCGTGAAAGTCGAGGTCAATCCACCAATAAAACGCTAATAGTAGCTCTCAATGGGCTTGGCGAATTGTGAGCAAGGTGAAGAAGATGTGATTTAACCTACAGACTGGAGCGATTCCAGGGGCTTTTAATCTGTATTGGTTGACATGTATCACTAAAGTATCAGAATGATAACCAAGATTAGCGATTTAATTGCGTTGATTCACTCAGTCTAAACTAAGACCTGGTTCAAAGTTTACTCTTTGATATTGACGTAAAATCCTTATTTAGAATATCCTTACTTTCGTTTTAATCAATCGAGGAACATAGGCATGGCTCTGATTGGTAAGCCAAAACCAGATCCGACTTTGGAGTGGTTTTTATCACACTGTCACATTCATAAGTATCCAGCCAAAAGCACTCTGATCCATGCTGGTGAAGATTCAGACACTCTGTATTACATAGTAAAAGGGTCTGTTGCCGTATTGATTAAAGATGAAGAAGGTAAGGAAATGATCCTCTCTTACCTGAATCAGGGCGACTTTATCGGTGAACTGGGTCTGTTTGAAGAGCAAGCCGAGCGTACCGCTTGGGTTCGCGCCAAGCAAGCCTGTGAAATTGCTGAGATCTCTTACAAGAAGTTCAAGCAGCTGATCCAGGTTAACCCTGAGATCCTGATGAAGCTGGCCGCTCAAATGGCACACCGTCTGCAAAGCACCAGCCAGAAAGTGGGCAACCTGGCCTTCCTCGACGTGGCCGGTCGCATCGCTCAGACCCTGTTGCATCTGGCTAAACAGCCTGATGCCATGACACATCCAGACGGCATGCAGATCAAGATCACCCGTCAGGAAATCGGTCAGATTGTTGGCTGCTCCCGCGAAACCGTGGGCCGCATCCTCAAGATGCTGGAAGAGCAGAACCTGATCCAGGCGCACGGTAAAACCATAGTAGTTTACGGTACCCGCTAAGCCAGCTTCAGCTTGATTTAAGCCTGATTCTATAGAGTGGCCAAGGTAATAACCTTGGCCACTTTTGTTTTTCAGGAGCATCAATTGAGAGGGCTATTTTTCATTTGCTTTATTAGCCTGACTTTGAGCACTGCAAAGGCTGAAGTGGCCAGTCCCCACCTGGAACCCGATCACGATATCGCCAAGGAATTAGTGAAATCCGGGACGATCCTCTCCCTGGATGCCACTCTCTCTCAGCTACAATGGGTGTGCCATGGCAAATTGATTGACGCTCATCTCTATCAGAAAGAGGGTGAATGGCGTTATGATTTGCAGATAAAAGTCGAACATGGCCATATCGTCAGTCTGAGTCTGAATGCAGGCACAGGTTTACACGATGATCTAATCCCATTACCGAGCGAATGTCGTCCCAATGAAACTTCTACTCGTTGAAGATAATGCCCTGCTGGTTGAAGAACTGGCAAAACAACTAAAGCAAGCAGGCTATGTCACGGATGTGACCGACAAAGCCATAGAAGCCGACTATCTGGTCAAAGAAACCCAGTATGACTGCATCATTCTCGATATCGGCCTGCCCGATGGCAACGGCTTGCAGTTGCTGGAAAAATGGCGTCAGCAGGGGCTGACCACTCCTGTGATTATGCTGACCGCCCGCAGCCAGTGGCATGAAAAGGTTGAAGGCTTCAATGCCGGTGCCGACGACTATCTGGGCAAACCCTTTCACACCCAGGAACTGCTGGCCAGACTGCAGGCGATAATCCACCGCACCCATGGCCGTGCCACTGTGCCCGGCAAGCAATTGAACTTCGGTGGCGTCAGTCTGGATGAAGCCGAGCAGACTGTGACTGTCAATGGTCAACGTTTCGACCTGACCGCCATGGAGTTTCGCTTGCTGAGGATCTTCTTGATGTCACCCAAGAAGCTGCTTTCCAAGGCGCAGATCACCGACAAGCTGTACCAGTTTGATGATGAGAAAGAGAGCAATGTGGTCGAGGTCTATGTCACCCATCTGCGCAAGAAACTGGGTAAGACAGCGATAGAAACCCGTCGCGGCCAAGGTTATATCTTTCACGGCAGCCAATCCTGATGATGTCCATCCGCACCAAGCTGAGCCTGTGGCTGACAGCACTGGTGTTACTGAGTACCCTGATAGGCCTGGCGTTTATGGAATCCATGCTGCGCCAGGCATTTCACGACTCTATTATCAACCGCTTGCAGGAAGATCTGGAGCAAGTGGCGCTGGCCACTCACCTCAATGACGGTGAAATCCTGATAGATCAGAGCCTGCTTTCCGGCTTCTACAAACCCGCCTATTCCGGGCGCTACTACCAGCTCAATCTGCCGGATCGGGAGATCCGCTCCCGCTCCTTGTGGGATCAACGCCTGGAAATAGTGCAATTGGAGCCAGGGCAAACCCGCGCTTGGCAAACCAAAGGGCCACAGAATCACGACATTCAACTGTTGTCTTTGGGGCTGACCTCAAGTAGCAAGAAGATCAATGCCACCCTGACGGTTGCACAGGATCTCAGCATAGGCCGCAAGGTATTTACCGAGGTTTATGGCACCAAACTGAGTGTCAACCTGGCCATGTTGCTGGCGATGATCCTGGGGATATTTCTGGTATTGCGGCAATCCTTCAAGCCGGTTAAGCAGATAAAACAGGCGCTGGCCAAACTCAGGGAGGGGGAGATCAACTCGCTGTCGCTGGAGACCATTCCTCCCGAAGTCAAACCTCTGGCCGAAACCTACAACGAGCTGCTCGAATACACGAGTAACCAAATTCAGCGCAGCCGCAACAATCTGGGCAATCTCAGCCATGGCCTGAAGACGCCACTGGCAGTGATGCGCCAGCAGGTAGAAGCGCTGGGGCTGAAAGATCCCGATACCGCCAGGGCACTGGAGCAACAACTGGATCAGATCCACAAGATGATAGAGCGTAAACTGGCGGCGGCGCGGATCACAGGCGATATGCTGCCGGCGGCACAGTTGGTGCTGCCAAGGGATTTGGAGAGCCTGTGCCAGACCCTGGACAAGGTGCATAGACACAAGCAGATTAGCTGGCGCTTCGATATCAGTGATGGTATTCCCAGGCTACCAATCCACAGAGAAGACGGCATGGAACTGCTCGGTAACCTGTTGGACAACGCCTATAAGTGGGCCTCAAGCCAGGTGTTGGTGAGGGTGTGGCAACATCAGGGACTGGTGTATGTCAGCGTCGAAGATGACGGCCCTGGGGTGGCAGAGGAAAACATGCAAACCCTCACCCGCCGCGGCAATCGCCTGGATGAAGAGATCAATGGTCATGGGCTGGGGTTGTCGATAGTCAAGGATATTGCCGAGCAGTATCAGTTGGATATCGACTTCTGCAAGAGCCCGGCACTGGGCGGACTCAAGGTTTCACTGACCTTCAAGGCCTGAAGGTTAGCCTGGCTCCTCAAGGAGTCACTCAGACAAAAATAAAGAACCCAGCCTAGGCTGGGTTCTTTGTTATCAAGCTGTCAGGCCTTGGCTCAATCAAGCACAGGCAGGTAGCTCAGAGCCAGGCGGTCACGGCTCAGTTGACCATTGAGTATCTCACCCACAGTGCCGCCCTTGAGCTGCTGCGCCAGCAGTTCAGGAGAGGCCGAGGCGATAAACTGCTCCACTTCCTTAATGCGGGCAATCAGCGCCAGCGCCAACTTATTCTCGGCTGTCGCGGCGTAGATTTTACCGTTCAGGGACACTTGGGCCTGCATATCCAGCCCAGGGGCAGCCTGATGAATACCGACATATTCACGCCATACCCTGGCCTTCTGCTCACCCTGATAGTCGCTGTCGACCGATGCCAACACCACTTGTCTCAGCATCATCTGCAGCAGGTTGCTCTTGCCTTTGGGTTGACCATTGACGGTATCAAAGCCGAAGAAGCGTGATACTGTGCGGTCATAATTGGGCAGAGGCTCTATGCTCTGGCTGGCAAAATCGCTGTAGTAAGGCAGATACGTTTCCAGCTCAGGGCTACTGTTGCAGGCATCGGCAAACAAAGGCTTGCCATTGCTGACCAGATCCGGGCCATTACCCAGCGCCATGCGGCAAAGCATATCTTCGAACAGCTTGCCGGTTTGTGGCAGATCCACCAGCGCCTTGTGACCACGGCTGGAAGTCGATCTCGGAGTCGTGCGACTTACCAAGGCACGCACTGCCAGCAGTTTGTCCGGCCATACCCCAAGCACATCACGCTCGTTGACATAAGGATGGTTGGGCGAGCCTTCAGGCGCCTTGATCCCGTTCAGCAAACGACCGGCGAAGGTCACATCGGCGCTCAACATATCCCGGAACTCTTCCTTGATACCATAGTTGATGATCAGTTCCTTCAATGCCTCTGGAGAGTCGGCAAACCTGCTGATCACTTCACCCGGAGCAAACTTCATGGTCATGTCGGCGCTCTTGAAGCGATACTGTTCCAGCAACTTGGCAAAGTTGTACTGCTGTCTCAGGGCTGCCTGGCCATCTGCAGTACGGAAGGTGACATCTACCACAGCATCGTTCTCACCGGCAAGGCGCAGGAACAGGTCGGCCGCCTTGTTCATCGCCCTTTGGTTGGCACAATACCAGGCATCCTGGCCGGCTGCGGCTTTCAGCTGACAGTCGTTGGCGAAGAAGTTTTCCGGCAAGTCGAACAGCCCCTCGAGGAAGCTGACATCTTCAATAAACTGGCGGATCTCATCAAACTGACGTTTGCGGGCAATGGTGTAACCCAGGCTGTGGTCTTCATAAAGCGACTGACGGTTATGTCTCAGGTTACTGGTTTCATAGCTGTCCTGATATCTGTCGATATAGAACTGGGCGATGTCATCCAGGTTCTGACCGGCATCACTGCGGTTACAGTTGCTGTTGAGCGACACATGCTCGTCGGTACAGAAGGCATAGCTGCGCAGCTTGTGGTCGCGGGCAATGTTGTAGAGCGCACCGAAACGTGTCTCGCCCTGGATCACTCCTTTTTGCAGCTCATCACGACGCTTGGCATCTTCGTCTTTAAGGGAGACAAAGTCGCCGTTGTCGGCCTCAACTTCACGGGCATAACCGAAACGCAGCGCCGCCAGGTCATAGGGCTCAAAAGTGGTCGCAAAACGGTTGACGTTGTAGTCCATCTGGCTGGAGAACTCGGCGTTCACTTTCAGATCAGGATAACCGGCACCGGCAAAGGCCTGGTTCAGTGTTTCCATTTCCTGTTGGTTGAAGGTGTTGTCACCATCGCGGCTACCGGCGAAGTTGTGTCTCAGGCCGAAGTTGTGGCCCAGTTCATGGGTCAGGGTACCGGCAAAGGCCTGGGCGGCCAGCGCAGTGCTCAGGCTATCCTGCAGATCCAGGCTCAGCTTCTCGAATGCCTGCAGCTTACCGCCAACATCACCATTGACCCACAACTCGGCATTCTGCCAATCAATCTTGTGGTCCTTGACACCGGCCGGCAGCATTCTTTGCTGACCACCTGCGGCAAACACAGTGTCGACATGCATCAAAGTATGCTCGGACCAATAGTCACGGCTGGCTTCATCGAAGTCGGCCAAGGCGTTGAACTGCTGCTCAGCGGGCTTGAGTGGCAGAGCTGCCGGAGTGGCGGCGACCATCACATCGGCGGGCTTGTCCAGCGCCGCAGGCACAGCTTGCAATGTGGTGGAAGCCGCTGGCTTAACCACGGCTTGCTGATAAGGCACGCCGGTGAGCGCTTCGACCGAAGCCGCATCCAACTTGCCGCGGTTATAATCCAGCATCAGTTGCCGATAGTAACGCACCGCGCCTTGCTTGAGGTTGGAGCTGTATTGGTTAACCCTGGCGCTGACAATCTCCCCTGTCAGTGGGTTGGCTGCTGATGGACCGTAACCGGCCAGACCGTTATCCAGAGGCTCATCAAACAGAGTGATATGGTTATAACGCAGATCGCCATGGCGTTTATCGCCCGCCTGCTCCAGCTTAATCTGTGGCAAGCCGGTATGATAACGACTGTTGGCGATATTCATCGCGGTCACAGATTCGATAGCCGCATCCAGGAAAGGCTTGTTCTTGGCTTCATAGAAGTTGTTGGACAAGTAGTACACCAACTCACTCTTAGCCGGGTTGAAGCGGTTCAGGTAGGTACGAACATAGCCATCCACCCCTTCTGAGTCGGTTCTGTCCCGATAGCTGTGACTGGAGTTGAAGAAACCAAAGGTGCCCTTCTCATGCTCGCTGTAAGGAATGGGTTGATAATCTTCACTGGCCAGCTGATCCAGCGCCACTATGGAGATAAATTCCGTGGTGGTGAACGACAGATTATCCAGATTGCCACCGTAAAACTGATTGAAACACTGGCCCGATGCCTGATAGGTGTGTTCAATCTCGAAGTTGATCACGCCCTTGTCCAGGTCCATTTCATAGCCTTTGTAGGCTCCGGCATTGACCAGTTTTGGGGATTCAGTTTCGGTGACACACTCACCAAACATAAAGATATCGTTGATCCCCAGCTCGGCAATTTTGGTGTCGGCAAAGTCAGGCACAAAGAAGCGCTTGTCCTGCCAGGTCAGGTTGGCATCTGTATTGACCTGCTCGACGTTGATGCATTCACGCCACTTGTCTTCGGTACATCTGAAGTCTATGTACTCACCGGGGATGGTCAGTACCGGGGCCTGGTTGATGCCCTCCTGGTAGCGGCTGTCATGACCAAGACCTATGGCGTCCCGGTCCAACTGGCGAACCTGAATACCATTCTCTGTCTTGTGCAGGGTCACCAACTTGGGATCCCCCTGGCTGAAGCCGCGGATAGCGGCGGCATAACGCGGCGCCTTGCCGACACTGCGGATATAGAGGTATTGGCGCTCACCGGCCTTCTCTATCGAGTCGCTGCTAATCTGTTTCTCATCTTTGGGCAACTCCTTGTATGGTTCTTCTCCTGCCCCACATCCTGCGAGTGCCAGGCTGGCTGCTATCGCCAGGCTCAGACTTGACTTCTTCATTTAATCCTCTGAATAGATTGAGTTTATAGGTATTTTGTTACTGAGAAATAGAAGGTGGAGCTGCGCTTGTCATACAGCTCAAAGCCTTCGGAAGGCCCCAGTTCCGGGTGGTAGAAACGGCCGCTGTTGTTATGGCCAATGGCCAGTGTCCAACTCTCGGCAGGCATCCATCCCAGTTCCTGGGCAAAGGTGAATTGGTCATCCATACGACGACCACGGTAATTCTTCGACATCCGATAGCGGCCGCTGATATCCAGGTACCAATTACTGGCAAACTGCCAATAGGCATCGGCCACCAGATCGACCTGATGTTCAATCAGCACCCGCTCACCGGCAGTTTTGTACTTGTAGGCGTTGTACCTATATCTGGGAGACAGGTAGAAGCTGAAGTTGCCCTCAGGGCGATAGAAGAGATAAGCCGCCACTCTGGGGGCATACTCCAGCCTATCCAGCTTGGTGTAATGCGCCGCCGGCAGATAGACACCGACACTGCCCTTGAGCGACAGGGTATCGGTCAGGGAATAGAGTGGCGTTCGATACTCGAGCAAGGGGTCAAAAAAGCTCGACTCCTTACCGTGCAGCGTCTCTTTTTCACCGCCAAAGGTCAGCAGCACACTGCCCCAATCACTGTTGTAATCGACCCTGGCATCCAGACTATAAGCCCGATACGCATCGAAGGCCGACTCACTGTAGACATTGCGGGTATAAGATGCATTGAAATAGGCAGTCCATTCGCCGAATTCTTCCTGTTTGAGTTCAAACTCATTAACCGCCTGAGCTTGTCCCGCAAGCAATAGTAAGCCCAGCAAAGGGAAGCTCGTCTTTGCTTTTTTACTTTTTATTATGCGTGACAAGGCCAGATCGCGGTGATATTTACCGGATCTCATATTTAAAAGCCTTAATTTATTTAAAACGAATTAATCTGGAGATAATTCCAGTCTAAGAGGTACTGCCACGAATAGGTTTTACCCATTCAAGGAGTAATTGCGCCCAATAGGGCATCCAACCAAAGGAAAGTTGCGGGACACCCAGGTTGGGAATACGGGGCCCGCATAAGAACAAAATAAACCAACTGACTGTAATGGCTTTAAACACTTCGGCCAAGACGGCGTTATCCGCCAGTTTAACGGCCATAATACAAGGCAAGGAGAGTGAATAGATTGCCAACTGATTTACCGGTGACGCGTTCTGTTTGGCAATAGATATCAGCGTATTAACTTCTTCAAACTCATTAGATATCGCTGCATTAGAAAAAGACAAAAACAATAGCAAAGGCATGGCCAACTTGACCAAGCTCTGCAATTTACTATTCGACTTATTTCTCTTATTCATGTGATTTTCCGCCGCCCCAAACGGAATAGCGCCTCGATATTAGCTCGAATGCATTCAATACATATTGTTACTTATGTAAACAGCATAATCATGAAAAACACAGTGATCAACACCAACACTTAATGACTAGTCTAAATAGATTAAAAACTGGGTATATATCATAAAAAACATCATAAAAATAAATTAACCTTGGCAAATCAACACCAACATAAAACATAATTAAAACATTACAAAAACATTAATGCTTCACTATATTAAGCATGATGTTTTGTTTATTTACAAAAAAGCCTCCTTAATTAAGGAGGCCATTCTGTAACTAATTAAGCACTGTTACGACTTGACGTTGGTACTCTCAAAAATCTTATCTGCCGAGGCCGCAACAAAGCCGGTATAGAGTTCACCATCGGCTTTGGGATAACGCAGGGCAAATTCATAGAAACAACTGGGGATCTCTACCGTCTTGTCATCGAAGGCGACAGGGATTCTGTCGGCCATGGTGGAAGACTGTTCCAGCAAGACTTCAGCTGAACCTTTGATCTCACCGCCAACACTGTTGAGGGTAAACCCAGCCTCCTTGAGCGCAGTATTGACGGCGGCCAGGGTGCTGAATTCGGCCTGATGGTTCACAGACACGGTAAAGTGGTTGGCACGATAACCAAAGGCGGCAACCCAGGCAGCATACTCACTCTCGGCGAGCAGGGCTTGGTAGGTGTCATAGTCAAGCTGCCAGTGTCTGCCTGAATAAGTAAAGTTATCTGCGGTCAAGGCCTGGGTTGGGATCTGCTCAACCAAGTCGGCAACCCGCTGTTGCAACTCTGGGCTGAACTCTTCCACCAGCAGCTCAGAAATAAAGACCTTGGGCTGAGTCGGGTCCGGATGCTCAAAGTGCTTTGCCACCAGCTTTTTCTGCTCAAAACGATAATCGCTGCAAGCCACATAGCCCAGTGCTTCGAAATGGGCTGCCAGCACATCCAAGCCCACTTTGGGCAGATTGAATGTACGCAAGGCGATATGGTCGTTAATAATCGCCTTGCCTTGTCCCAACAGCTGGTGCACTTTGGCCGCCGATGGCGTCATCTTGATATAGTCCTGCCACATGGCATTGAACAGCGCATTGATATCTGTATGCATGGTTATTCCCTGTGTAATGCAGTTTGCCCAAAGGCAAATGGTATGTTCAAAAAAGGGAAGCGCCACTGCGCTTCCCTTCACTGTCAGAGGCTAAGTCCCGGACTCAATGCCTGTGGCAAACTCAGACCATCGGCCTCCATGGAAGCCACGGGATAAGCACAATAGTCGGCCGCATAGAAGGCGCTGGCTCTGTGGTTACCCGATGCCCCGACACCGCCGAATGGCGCCGCACCTGAGGCTCCGGTGATCTGCTTGTTCCAGTTCACTATGCCGGCACGAATCCGTGCCAGAAAATAGTCATAGTCTTCACGGCTATCGGCCAGCAACCCGGCAGAAAGGCCATAGCGGGTATCATTGGCCAGCGAAATCGCCTGGTCAAAGCTGCTGTAACGCACCAGTTGCAGCAAGGGTCCGAAATACTCTTCATCAGGTAGTTCAATCACCTCGGTAACATCAATCAACCCTGGAGACACCAGGCCGGTACCGCTCTCAATATGGGTTAGTTCCACCAGCGAAACCCCGCCGAGATTCTGCAGATTACGCTGCGCCGCGACCATTCCCTTGGCTGCTGCTTCAGAGATCATCGAGCCCATAAATGGCTGAGGTTCGGCATTCCAGGGGCCGACAGCTATCGCTTTGATTGCCGCAACCAGTGCGGCAATCAAAGCATCGCCCTGCTCACCTTTCTCTATGTAGAGACGGCGGGCACAGGTACAACGCTGGCCACTGGAGATATAAGCAGATTGAATAATTTCGTGCACAGCCGCCTTGATATCACTGATCCCTTTGACGATGAGCGGATTGTTACCGCCCATTTCCAGGGCAAGGATCTTGCCCGGATGACCGGCATACTGCTGATGCAGCAAGTGGCCGGTGCGGGAGCTACCGGTAAAGAACAGACCATCGAGCTGAGGATGTGAAGCCAGCGCTTTGCCGGTTTCCACTTCGCCCTGCACCAGATTGATGACCCCGGCGGGCAGACCGGCTTTCTCCCACAGCTTGAGCATCAGCTCAGCCACTTTTGGCGTCAGTTCCGATGGCTTGAATACCACGGTATTGCCCGCCAGCAAAGCCGGTACTATATGACCATTGGGCAGATGCCCAGGGAAATTATAAGGCCCAAAGACCGCCACCACGCCGTGGGGCTTGTGTCTCAGCACGGCCCGCCCGGCAGGCAGTTCATTTTCAGTTTCACCGGTACGCTTGTGATAAGCCGCGACCGACAGACCAATTTTGCCTATCATGGCACCCGCCTCGGTGGCCGTTTCCCACAATGGCTTACCGGTTTCCTGCGCTATGGTGTCGGCGATTTCCGCCTTATGGGCTTCCAGCTGATCGCGATAGGCCTCTATCACCTGCAGGCGGCCGTCAAAGCCGAGCATAAACCAGTCAAACTGTGCCTCTCTGGCGGCTGCAACGGCAGCTTCTACTTGAGCCGGGGTAGCGGCATTACCCTGCCACAGGGTTTCGCCGTTGGCCGGGTTGCTTGAACTCATTGCCTGGCCTTCGCCAGCGAGCCATTGGCCCTTGATAAATTGTGTCATTATGCTGTTCCTATATTGCCAATACCCTGACCGATTGCCCGTCTGCCACCAAGAGTGCGGCGGCCAACTCGCTCGACAGGATCACTTCTTCACTGTCGTCTGTCAGCGCCAGCTTGGCCGAACCGGCACGGTAGTCTGCCAAATGGGTGTTGGAGAGAATAAAGCTGTCCTTTGATTGAGGCATATCGCCGATACGCACCGTCAGCAGGCGACTCTCGCGCACGGAGCGAATGTCCGCCAGGTTGCATTCAACCGTGGGGCCACCATCAAAAATATCCACATAATTGCGCCAGCGGAAACCTTCCGCCTGTAACAGGCTCAGGGCCGGGCGTGTATTGGTGTGCACTTCACCGATAACCTTCTGCGCCGCTTCGGGCAACAGGCAGACATAGACAGGGCTGCGAGGCATCATCTCGGCCATAAAGGCCTTCTGCCCCAGACCTGAGAGGTAATCGGCTTGAATAAAGTCTATGCCGAGGAAGTTTTGCTGCAGCCAGCCGTAGAAAGGGGAATTACCGTTTTCATCACTGACCCCGCGCATCTCGGCGATAACAGTTTCACCGAACCGATTGGCATGTTGGGCCAAAAACAGAAAGCGGCTGCGTGACAGCATGCGGCCATTGTTGCCCTTGCGGTAGGAGTCTCTCAGAAACAGGGTGCAGAGCTCGGCGGCACCTGTGTAGTCATGACACAGGCTGAGGGTTTCAACCTCGTTACGCACTTCTATCTGCGACGAATGATAAACCTCTGTGCCCAAACGGTAATGGTAGAAGGCATCTTCCATTCCCACCGCGGCTTCCAGACCACAGGTGCCCACGACCTCCTGGGTCTCTATGTCTTCCAACACCATGAGGTAGCCTTCATCAAAAGGCGTTTCCACCGCCTTGGCGAAAGAAGCTTCCGAACGGGCAATCTTGCGGGTCAGCAGCTCATCATTGACCGGCAGCGAGGTGAATCCATGGCCCGATTCTTCGGCGATACAGCGCAGCGCCGGGAAATCTGAGGCTCGGATAGGCCGTATGATTAACATGGTTAAATCTCCACTCATCCACAGTTGCTGCTCCGTCGGGCCGGCCCGTCAGAACAGCAGCTGTGAGTCTATTGCGCTAAGAGGGCCTGGGCCCACGGGGATCAGGCGGCAACCACCTTGGCGACCGCTTTTTCAAAGCGTGCCAGACCCTCGGCAATATCACTTTCAGGGATGATCAAAGAAGGAGTAAAACGAACCACATTGGCACCGGCCATCAGTGTCATCAGGCCATTGTCGACCGAGGCCAACAGAAACTCACGGCTGCGTCCCTGATACTGTTCATTCAACACGGCGCCGAGCAACAGTCCCTTGCCGCGCACCTCGGAAAACACCTGGTACTTGGCATTGATTTTTTCCAGGCCATCACGCAGCAGTTGCTCACGACGCTTAACGCCCTGCAGCACTTCGGGGGTATTGACTACATCAAATACCGCGTTGCTGACGGCGCAGGCCAGAGGGTTACCACCATAGGTGGAACCATGAGTGCCCACTTTAAGATGAGCGGCAATCTTGTCAGTGGTCAGCATGGCCGCGATGGGGAAACCGCCGCCCAGAGCCTTGGCAGTGGTGAGAATGTCCGGCACTATATCTGTACCCATGTAGGCATACAGCTCGCCGGTACGGCCAACGCCGGTTTGCACTTCATCGAACACCACCAATGCATTGTGCTTGTCGGCCAGTTCACGCACCTTGGCCAGAAACTCTGGAGTGGCGTTTATGATACCGCCCTCACCCTGCAGCGGCTCCAGCATGATGGCGCAGGTCTTGTCCGACACCGCGGCTTCCAATGCGGCAACATCGTTGAATGGCAGGTGTGTGATCCCCTGCGGCTTGGGGCCAAAACCATCTGAGTAGGCGGCCTGGCCACCTACGCTGACGGTAAAGAAGGTTCTGCCGTGGAAGGCCTTGTCGAAGGCGATAATCTGATCTTTTTCGGCGCCGAAATTATCCAGAGCATAGCGGCGGGCCAGTTTCAGGGCCGCTTCATTGGCTTCGGCACCTGAGTTGGCGAAATAGACCTTGTCGGCAAAAGTGGCGTTAACCAGTTTGGTCGCCAATGCCAGTGCCGGTTCATTGGTCATCACATTGGACAAGTGCCAGAGTTTTTCGCCCTGCGCCTTAAGCGCCTCAACGGCGGCTGGATGACAGTGGCCCAAACAGTTAACTGCAATACCACCGGCAAAGTCGACATACTCTTTGCCTTCCTGATCCCAAACACGACTGCCATCGCCACGAACCGGGATAACGGGTGACGGTGCATAATTAGGCACCATGACTTCATCAAACTGGGCACGTGTCAAATTCATGTTTACACTCATTCCTTCTCATCCTTTGTGTTGTCGGCGGCTCTGTCGGCCACCGTTTTAAGCAGTTAATCTTTATTTTTTGTGAGTAAAACTGCACTTACTTGTGTTGCTTAGGTGTCATTATTAGCGAAATTGTGATCAAAATACCAGTTTGATCAATATGCAGGAGCAATGCCTTGGCCTATAAGTGCATAAAGATCTGAGTTTGAGAATTAAGCAGGCAAATATCTGCCGTTTAACGGCATAAATAGTCACAAAAAATCTCAACTGACACCGAATTCGTTAACTATTCACCTATTTTGAATAGTTAACAACAATCATAACAGTAGATTATTGCGTATAAAAGCAGCGATTTGGCCCCTGGCTTCCATGGCCTCGGGCAAGAGTTCAAATAGTGGAAAGACATGGGGCATATTGAGGTAGAAACCGGCTTCTATCCGGCCTCCGTCGCGCAATACCGCCTGTTGCAGGCGCTCGGCATCCTGTAGCAGCAGCTCACGGGTACCGGCCAGCAGCAAGATGGGCGGCAAGTCCTTAAAGCAACCATAAAGCGGCGAAACCCGCTCAGACATGGGGTTACTACCGGCGAGATACGCCCCTCTGAGTCTGAGCAGTGATTCAATGGTGAACAAGGGATCGTCGGCCGCCAGAATACGCTCGGTATCACCTGTGATGCCGAGATCCAGCGCAGGAGAGAGCAACACGCAGGCTCTCGGCAACGGCAACTCGAGCTGTTTCAGCTGCAACAACAGGCTCAAGGCCAAATTGCCTCCGGCAGAGTCGCCCATCAGCACCAGTTTGCCCGGGTCACAATGCTCAAGTGTCATCCGATAAGCTTCCAGCACATCATCACAGGCTGCCGGAAACGGGTGCTCCGGCGCCAGACGATAATCGGGCACATAGCAGTCCGCCAGACTGCGCCGCATAATATCGGCCAGGAAACGGGCATGGGCATGGGGAGTCTTGAAACAGAAGCCGCCGCCGCGAATATAGAAGAGGCTGACTTCTCTTGGCTGCGGCAGCTGGTAATGGATGAGTGGCGAGTGGCTCAGCGGCCAGTGCTCGACCTTGAGTTCCTGCGGCCAGCCCAACCAGCGGCGATCCATCTCCAGTAAGCGCCGGCGAATGCCGCACAGAGGCACTTTGGCACTGCCGCGACTGACCGATGGCCGCGCCACGTAAGTTAACAACCGGTTCAATACCGAGGCTTGCCAACTGGGCATAGCTCCTCCATGGAAGGCCTACAGGCTCCGCAACGGCTTAAAGCAGCTCGGGTTTGCGGTAATTCTGGCCTTTGAGACGAATGAGTTCCTGTTCCGTGAGCTCATGATACGCCATCATGATCCGCCTGTCCCTGAATTCCAGTTGCCGCATCTCTTCCAGTAAAAAACACTTGGCAAAACAATCTGCTTTGGCCAGCACTGCCGCATTGGGTGACAATTGGCTGAACCCCAGGGCCGTGTCCCGCTCCTTGAGCAGAGTCACCATGGCCGCATCTGCAAACCCAAGCTGGGCCGGCAGTTGCCAATTGAGTGACAACGCATGCTGCTTGACCAGGGAATAGACCAAGGCGGCGGGGAAATCACACAGGGCGATGGCATCATAGAGCGCCTTATCCCTGTCGCTGCTCGCCTCCCTGAGCCATGAGCCGCGCAACTGCTCAAACAGCTTGGCGCTCATGGAGAGCAGCACTGAGATCCCCAGTTGCTGCATCAAGGAAACCGCGTACAGCATTGGGGCATCCAAGTCATGCAACTTGGCCAGGGTTCTGGCGGCAATGCCCTGCACCTGAGAGAAACGCCATAGCTTGCGCACAGTCCAAAGCAAACTGGCGTGGCCTGTAGGCAGCCAATGACGACAGGTGTAGTAAGGGATCAATACCCGCAAGTGCTCAACACCTATATAGCTGAGCACCAGCTTGAGATCTGTCAGTTGCACATCCAGATTCTGCGGCCTGCGGGCCCTGAAGGAGGGGCTGTTCACCAGAGAGCTCAAGTCTCTCACCAGCCAACTCTGCTCGGCAACGACCGGACGAAGGCGTGCCAGATCAAGCCTTGGGTGCTGCAATAATTCCAGCAGCAAGATCTGTTTATCTGTGATGCCTGATAAGCGTGTCACATCTTCGATGGAAGCCAGACGGTTGCCAAGCTCAGCCGCCAGGGTATCGGTCAATTGAGCCGATACTCTTTGATAAAGCGCCTTGGCCTGTTGCTGCCTGGCGAGCCGCTCCAGAGTCGCCTCGCGCTCAACCTCAAGCTTGAAGGCCACCGCCTCCAGCTCAGGTTCAAGCTCATCGTCACCACTGTCAATGCGTTGCTTGCCCAGTATCAACTGCTGATACAGACGCTGCTCTATCTCTATTACACTGCCGGGTTTGACCCCACCCGCTACCGACAAGCCCAAAATGTTGCCTTCCTGCCACGCCCGCACCCGGGCCCTGTGTTTTTATGTTAGTCCCTTTAGGGTTATATATATAGCGGTCACACCGGCAAAATCTTGATACCAAAAAGAAACAGGCCTCGAATGAGGCCTGCAAAGTGACTATTTCAGCTCTTGTTCAAACAACTTATAGATGCGGCGATACTCGTCCAGCCAGCTCGATGGCTGTCTGAAGCCATGGGGTTCAACCGGGTAGATAGCCGTCTCAAACATCGGCTTTTCCAGCTCTATCAGTCGCTGCACCAGGCGGACACTGTCCTGGAAGAACACGTTGTCGTCCATTACCCCGCTCATGATAAGCAGCGGCTTTTGCAAGCCCTCGGCATGATAGATGGGCGAGCTGCGTTCATAGGCGATGTGGTCAACGTCCGGGGTGTTGAGTATGTTCGAGGTATAAGGCGCATTATAGTGAGCCCAGTCGGTCACAGGCCGCAGCGCGGCACCGGCCTGGAACAACTCGGGTTGGGTAAACAGTGCCATAAAGGTCAAAAAGCCACCGTAAGAACCACCATAGGTGCCTACCCGCTTGGCATCAACATTGGCATGCTGACTCATCCACTTGACGCCATCGGCCAAGTCTTCCACTTCCGGATGCCCCATATTACGGTAGATTGCGGTGCGCCAGTCGCGGCCATAGCCTTTGGAGCCGCGATAATCCATGTCCATCACCACATATCCCTGCTGTGCCAGCAGGTTATGGAACATGAACTCACGGAAATAACCGGAAAAACCATAATGGGCATTCTGCAGATAACCGGCACCATGATTGAAGATCACCGCCGGATATGATTCGGCGCGATCTTTGTCGAAACCTGCCGGCAGATACACCCTGGCATAGACTTCACCTGCGCCATGGCTGGAAGGCACGGCAACCACCTCAGGCGCCTGCCAAGGATAGCTCTTGAAGCTGTCGCTGGTGTAATGGGTCAGTTGGGTCAGCTCACCGCCTATGGCTTGAATATAGAGCTCATCCGGCTGGGTCAGGCTGGAGGCGGTCAACAGCAGCGAACGGCCATCCGGGCTCAGGCTGTAGTCGAGCACTCCATTCCACTGGGTCAGTTGTTCATCCTTGCCGCTACTTATCTCAACCCGATAAACATTGTACTTGCCGGGGTGTTCTTTGTTGGCCTTGTAGTAGATATAACGATTATCCGGGCTCAGAGTGATGTCACTGACCACGAACTTGCCCGAGGTCAAAGCCCGCGCCTTGCCACCGAGCGGCTTAAGATACAACTGCGAATAACCACTCTCTTCCGACAGGTAGTAAAGGGTGTCGCTGCCGGGTAACCAACCATACTGATTGTAGTCATAGTTGACCCAAGCATCGTCATGCAGCCTGTGCTCAGTAACCAGCTTGCCCTTGGCCAGATCGACACTGGCCAGCCACCGGTCTTTGTTGTCCACAGCTTCCAGCATTACGGCCAAGCGCTTGCCTGAGTCTTGCCATTGAATGGCGCTCTGACTCCAGCCCCAATCCTGCATCAGTTGGATCTTGCGCGGGGCTTTTTCACTTTCGTAGCGTTCCCCCTTCGCCTTGGCGTTTTCTGCCTTGACGCCGGCCAACACATCCTGGTTGTAGCCGAGCAAACCTTCGATGGTTATCTCTTTCTTACTCTGCTGCTGCAAGTCCAGCAGTACCAAGCGCTGCCCTGGCGCCTTGTCTTCAGCCACTCTGGCTCGCACGGGCACAGGATCGACATAGCCATCTTTACCAAGATAGTTGGGCATGATGTCATGCTCGCCACGCCAGTTGTAACTCTTGTCCTGCAACGCCAGCAGCACATAGCGGCCATCCGGCGACAGGCTCAGTTCCACCAGCAGCTCACTCTCACCCAGATACCAAGGCTTGGCCGACAGGGTCGGGTCTTCATTCTGTAACTGCTGCTGATATGTCTCCCGAGCCTTGGCGTTTTCCTGCTGTTTGGCCACATAGCGGATCAGCTTGTGTTGCTCCTTGGCGAGATAAGTTTCCGGCTCTTTGGTCTGTGCCGGCTCTTTGGTCATCTTGATATCCGCGAGCTGCTCCACAAGGCCTGAGTCTGCATGCAATCTGAATATCTGCCCCGCCTGCCAATAGGCAAGATCGCCATTCGCTAAAAAACGCAGCCCTTCAACCTTGGTATTTTGCCGGGTCAACTGAGTGATCTCACCGCTATCGAGCGCCTTCACAAACAGGTTGCCTTGATAGATATAAGCCTTGCGGCGCTTATCCGGGCTCAGAACACCGTCTCGTTGCGAAACTGTATGCAGTTCAGACAACGCCAGCTCCTGCGCCTGTTTGTCTGTCACTCCCTGACGATAGTAACTGCGCAGCACAGATGCACTCTGCTGGCGGGCGAACAGCACAGCGTGGCTGTCATCGCTCCAGTAGGCACCTTTGGGGGCGAGTCCCATCCAATCGGGATCCGCCATAATTTGATTCAGAGTTAACGGCTTGTCGGCCACAGGAGGCGCTGCCAAGGGTACTGTTTGGCTGGGGTTGGTGATCTCTTGGGGGGTGAGTTGCGGCTCGGTGGCGGCACAGCCGCTGAGAACGGCCAGAGTCAAAACACTCAGACCGGCATGACGCATCAGGCTTTTCATCATCCTTCCTTTTTTATAGTTATCTTGGCCGCCGGGAAGCGACATATGACAGAAAACAAGCGATTGCGGCCTGTTATACCATATTTGCCAGAGGATGTTGTTCTGCAAAAGCTGAAAACTTGTAAAGGCTTGTTAAGGATGGAGCCTTGGTACGAATCCGGGACTGACTCACTGCTCCTTAAGCCAGACGCAGGAAATTATTGAGCAGTTCAAGCCCCTGTTGGGTCAGAATGGATTCAGGATGAAACTGCACGCCGTAGAGGCGTTTTTGTGCATGGCTGATGGCCATGATTTCCCGCCCGTGTACCGGGTCGTCATACCAGGCATCCAGACTGAAGCCTTCGGGCACGCTGTCAATCAGCAGCGAGTGATAGCGGGTCACGGTCAAGGGGTTGGCCAGACCTTGAAACAGCCCGCGACCATTGTGACTGATTGCCGATGTCTTGCCATGCATCACCCGCTTGGCCCGAACCACCTTGGCACCGAATACCTGAGCCAGCGACTGGTGTCCAAGACAGACACCCAAGATAGGCAACTTACCGGCAAAATATTCGATGGCGGCCAGCGAGATCCCCGCCTGATCCGGGCTACAGGGCCCGGGAGAGATCACCAGATAATCCGGCGCCAGCTCGCGGATCTCATCGAGCCCAATCTCATCGTTGCGCTTGATAACAGGCTGCTGCCCCAACTGCTGAAAATACTGCACCAGATTGAAGGTAAAGGAATCATAGTTGTCGATCATCAGCAGCATATAACGGGAACCGATTGATTTAAGAGATAGGGCTTACAGTGCCGCAAACAAGATACCGCTGGAGATGTTCCATCTTTTTTCAGGCGCCATCTTTTTGCGCACGCTATGTTACGTTTAACGCTGAGCTGGTTCAACCTGGGGATGAACAAGGATAGCTTTATTCGGTCAGCTATTGGCTCATTCAAACGACAAACTTATTGTATCCTGAATAATAGATGCCTTGGGCCGGTTCTCCTTGATGCCAGTTCAATCCTTACCCTCATACCTGAGTCTGTCAATAACCAACCTGAATGCCGAACTGATATTACGCCGCCCGGAATAACACAGGCAGTATCCTTCAAACGGCGGACACCAATCGGCCAACACCCGCCGAAGGGATCCATTCTCTATCTCTTCCGTCACTTCGGCTTCGGTAACAAAGGCAATGCCGTGCCCGGCCTTGGCCGCTTCAATACACACATCACTCTCACTGAAAATAAAGGGGCCGGATACATGTTTGACTATCTCTTCGCCCTCTTTTTCAAACTCCCAGTCATAGACGGGTGCATGAGCATGAAACCTCAATACTAGGCAAGCATGCTCGTCCAAGTCATGGGGGTGCTTTGGCACGCCATGGCGTTTGAAGTATTCAGGGGTGGCCACGGCTGCCAATCGCACAGCGGGGCCAATTTTCACGGCAATCATGTCCGGGCCGACAAACTCCCGCAGCCTTACCCCGGCATCGAAACGTTCTTCGGTCAAATCCGTGAGGCGACTTTCCAGATTCAGCTCAATCTGCACTTCCGGGTAGTCACGCACTATCTGTGACAACTTGGGCCACAGCAGGGTTCGCAGCGCAGGTTTACTGGTAGCCAGTCTCACCAGCCCTCTAGGGGCATCACCCAATAGTCGCAACTCTTCAATTCTCGCATTGATCATCCCCAGCCCGGGCTTGAGGGCCGCCAACAATTTTTCACCTGCATCTGTGGTGGACACTTTACGGGAAGTACGATTGAGTAATTTGATACCAACCCCCTCTTCCAGGCGCCTTATTGCATGGCTGACCGCGGATTGAGACAGCTCGAGTCGGGTCGCCGCGCGAGTAAAACTGCGCTCTTCAGCGACCGCCATAAATAGAGTTAAATCACTCAATTCTTCCCGCTTCATATTATTCCCCGGCTTGACCTTCAGCTCATCCAATCAATCAAATATTCACAAGAATACTTCGAAAACCCGGCCAATATAACCGAAAAATATCCATTATCAATGAATTGAATTCATAGTTTCAATGAATCTAGAGCGCTTGTTACCACAGGCGTCCAGACCTATTCTGCTGGTCATAAATTCATCCAACAGCGGCTACCAGTGCCAGCTACTCCAGAGGGGAAATCCTCAATCTATGAGCCATTCAGTTACAGATCCGCTTCCAACCACTGAAGATACCGCCTGCTGGAGTGGTGTCTTTGCCATGTCGTTATGTGTCTTCGTCCTAATTGCGTCTGAATTTATGCCGGTCAGCCTGTTGACTCCTATAGCCTCATCCCTGCAGATAACCGAAGGTATGGCCGGCCAAGGGATAGCCATTTCCGGCATATTGGCCGTGGTGACCAGCTTACTTATCCCGGTACAGGCCGGTAAGATAAACCGTAAAACACTGCTTCTGGGACTGACTGGGCTGATGGGGATTTCCGGCCTCATCATAGGTCTGTCCGATAGCTATGCCAGTTACTTGCTGGGCCGGGCACTGATCGGTGTCGTCATAGGTGGATTCTGGTCCATGTCGGCGGCTATTGCCATGCGCTTGGTACCGAGTGAACAAGTCCCCAAGGCGCTGGCCATCTTCAATGGTGGGAACGCCTTGGCGATGATTTTGGCAGCCCCTCTCGGCGCTTATCTGGGCTCACTGCTTGGTTGGCGAGGCGCCTTTCTCTGTTTATTGCCAATAGCTGTCATCACCCTGATTTGGCAATGGCTTAGCCTGCCGTCCATGCCGGTTAGAGAGCGTTCAGCGAGGATCCGCGGCACTTTTGCGGTACTGGGCTTGTTACGCACTCCAGTAGTGCTGGCCGGTATGCTGGCGATTGCCAGTTTGTTTATGGGGCAGTTTACCCTATTCACTTATGTTCGCCCCTTTCTGGAAAGCGTCACACAAGTGGCTGTAAAGCCATTATCACTGATCCTGTTGCTCATAGGCCTGGCCGGGCTCATAGGCACCAGCCTTATCAATGGGGCTCTGAAACGACAATTTTATCTGACGCTGAAAATCATGCCCTTGTTGATGGCCGTCAGCGCAATCGGTTTGGCGTTCTTTGGCACTCAATTGATCTTGGTGATTGTGTTGTTACTCCTCTGGGGACTTATCGCCACAGCCGCCCCTGTGGGTTGGTGGGCCTGGGTGCCACGGACTATTCCGCAATCGGCCGAAACAGCCGGTGGGCTGATGGTCGCAGTCATTCAGCTCTCTATCGCCTTGGGTTCTACCTTGGGAGGTGTGTTATTCGACATTGGTGGCCACCAACTCTGTTTTGGTATCAGCGCCCTGCTGCTGTTGCTATCCACAGCTTTGGTCGGGGTAACACAAGGCTACGAAACCCCGAAAAGCCAAAAGGATAGGGTCTGACGATGACATGGACAAAGCCTTTGACCAATACAGCCTGTTTAAAGAAAACCAAGGCATTTATGTTTGTCCTGCCTTTCCTTGGAGGACAAATGTCTCAGGCTCAAGACCGGTTATCCACTCAGATTGAGGAGACAAAAATCATGCACAGCATAACTCTGTTACTGGACGGCAAAACCCTGGTCGCGAGCCTGGAAGACAACTCTGCCAGCCGGGATTTTCTTGCCTTGTTACCCCTTGAACTTGAACTGAGCGACTATGGCGCCAGTGAGAAAATCGCGGACTTACCCAAAAAGCTCTCCACCTTGGATGTCCCCAGCGGACATTCGGCCAAGGTTGGCGACCTCACCTATTACGCCCCTTGGGGGAATCTGGCCATTTTCTATCGTGATCACGGCTACGCCCAAGGCTTGATCCCGCTAGGGCGGATAGACACTGGCAAAGAGCTGATGAAATTTTCAGGCAGGCAGAAAATCCGCATAGAAAAAGCGGGGCTTATCGAAAGTAAACAGCTCAAGTCTCACTCTAACAAGGAGTAAAGCAATGAAACTCAACTTCATATTCACTTGCACATTATTGCTCATTTCGCTGCCAAATGTGGCTGCTCAGCCAAAGCAAAGTATCTCAGAATCAGGTTCCCGGCCTTCAATTGCCGGGCCAGAGCAATTTTTCACTGGTGCAGCACGTATCGACCCACTGTTTCCTGCGACCGATGAAATCAATGCATCTGCAGCCTATGTCACCTTTGAGCCTGGTACCCGCACAGCCTGGCATATCCATCCCAAAGGCCAACAAATTATTGTGACTCAGGGCGTAGGCTACACACAGGAATGGGGCAAACCTCGACAACAGATAAAGCCAGGCGATGTGATCTGGTGCCCTGCAGGCATAAAGCACTGGCATGGCGCAGCTCCCAAGACTGCGATGACACATCTTGTGGTCACGGGTCAAGACAATGAAGGCCGTAATGTCAGTTGGCTGGAAAAGGTCAGCGATGAACAGTATCTGGGACAGGATCAAGCAGACAAGACAGGGAAGCACCCATGAAACCCGGGATTAGTTATTGGCCGCTGATACTGTGTCTTTGCATCCCAATATTTCAGACTGCCGGACAAACACCCCATACGCTCCAATCGAGGACACCCACTATGACAGAACCAGAGCCTTTAACCTCAAGACAGCAAGCGATAGTACCTATTGCGGCTTTTGCCGCCGAAGGTAACTTGGCCAAGCTGGATACCGCCCTGGAACAGGGACTGGATGCCGGACTCACCATCAACGATACCAAGGAAATACTGGTACAGGTTTATGCCTACGCCGGCTTTCCCCGCAGCCTCAATGCGCTGGGAACTCTTATGTCAGTAGTTGAGACACGCAAGGCTCGCGGCGTGACAGATGAAATTGGCAAGTTGCCCAGTCATCCGCTCCCCAAAGGTGATGCGTTACTCTCAACGGGTACAGCCAACCAGACACAACTGGCTGGAGGCGTTGTCCAAGGCCCTCTGTTTGACTTTGCACCGGCCATTGATGAGTTTCTCAAGACCCATTTATTCGGTGATATTTTCAGCCGCGATAACCTGAGCTGGCATGACAGGGAAATCGCAACGCTGGCCATGTTGGCGGTTTTGCCTGGCGCTGAACCCCAACTTCAGGCCCACATAGCCATTGCCATGAATCTGAGACTAACACCTGAGCAACTCACATCTGTGATCACCGGCTTGAAGCAACTGGTGAATCAAGCCAGCGCCGAGCGCGCTCAAACCGCGCTGAACCAGCACCTGGAGCACCAGTCCTACAACCAAGAGTAACACCAGCATGAACAACCTAGACACAGCAAAATCCCCCTCTGAGACGCTCGATAATGGGCGTCGTGAACTATTGAAAATGACAGGAACCGGTATCGCCATGACCATTGCAACCACCATCCCCACTCCGGCATTGGCCGAGTCTGAATTGAAGCTCAGTGACAGTTGGGACAAGACCTTCAGCAAGAGTGACAAGGTCGAACATCAAAAAGTCACCTTTAAAAATCGCTACGGCATCACCCTGGCCGCCGACTTCTACCTGCCAAAAGCAAGGCAGGGCAAGCTGGCCGCAATCGCAATAAGTGGCCCCTTCGGCGCGGTGAAAGAACAATCATCAGGCCTATACGCCCAAAAGATGGCCGAATACGGCTTTGCCACATTGGCGTTTGACCCCTCCTATACAGGTGAAAGTGGTGGAGAACCCAGGAACGTCGCATCCCCGGATATCAATACCGAAGATTTCAGTGCTGCCGTGGATTTTCTCGGCTTGCAAAGCCAGGTGGATCGCCAACGAATTGGCATTATCGGCATATGTGGCTGAGGTGGCATGGCACTGAACGCTGCCGCAGTGGATCAACGCATCAAGGCCGTGGTAACCAGCACCATGTATGACATGTCCCGGGTCATGTCCAAGGGCTACAACGACAGCATGACTCATGAGCAGCGCAAAGAAATTCTGGGCCAGTTGAGCCAACAGCGCTGGTTGGATGCCGAAAATGGCAAACCCGGCTATGGCCCTATCTCTCTGGAACTTAAGGGAGGTGAACCCCGGTTTGTGCAGGAATACGCCGATTACTACAAGACCTCGCGTGGTTTTCACCCAAGGGCCATCAACTCCAATGCTTCCTGGACCATCACCAACCCTATGTCATTTATGAATCAACCTCTGCTGACTCATATCGCCGAAATCTCTCCCAGGCCCATTTTGTTGCTCCACGGTGAGAAGGCACATTCCCGCTATTTCAGTGAAACCGCTTTCGCTGAAGCCGCCTCTCCCAAGGAACTGCTGATTATCGAAGACGCCAACCATGTTGACCTCTATGACCAATTGGAGCGGATCCCCTTCGATAAGTTGAACGCATTCTTCGGTGAGTATTTATAACTTTCAAGCGGACAGAGGCTCTCCTCTGTCCAGCCTTCATCTTTAATGGAGTTTGTTGATGCACATTTTGTTAATCGGTGCCAATGGCCGTTCGGCGCAAGCCATCTTGCCGTGTTTGTTGGAGATAAAGGAAGTGCAACTGACGCTTTTTCTTCGAAGATCTGAACGACTGCAACACCTCTACAATGACAGAGTTCGGCTGGTTGAGGGGGATGCCAACAAAGTCGATGACCTGGTCTCGGCATTGCCCGGAATCGATCTGGTGATAAACACCATGGGTGGAATGGATTTGGACCGCAAGACCCGAAATCTGGTGCACGCTATGGAAAATGCTCAGGTGCAGCGCCTCGTTGCACTCAATGCCGGCGGTATCTATGAAGAACTTCCTGAACCCTTCAATAGCTGGGACAAGAGTATGGTGGGTTTCACCCGGCCTGTTAACCTCAGAAGTGCCAATGTTATCGAAGCTTCATCACTCGACTACACCATACTGCGCCCCGTCTGGTTAACCGATAAACCGATAGAAGAGTTTCAACTTACTCAAAAAGGCGAGTGCTTTCTGGGGACCGAAACTTCCCGCGCCAGCTTGGGTAGATTTATTGCCATTTTGGCCAAGAATCCTAGCCTCTATAGCCGCTGTAATCTGGGAATAAGTCAAAGTGGCACAGAGGGCGAGATGCCTGCCGCTTACCGCTGAAAGAGATTGGTCTTTCCGCCAAACTTCACCGGCAATCCGCTGCTATCTGTCGCCAAGACTGGTTCAACAACTGGGTTTGAATTAAGCTGATATTTCGAGTGGCTTATAAAAGTGCTTTGCCTATGCCCAATATGACCAGGTTGCTGAATTTTTTGCTGATGCTGGGGTGTGATAGATGCGCTATCAAGACCCGGGAGCGCAAAGTCATTCAGGTCAACTTGGGCGTACTGGTTTCCGTAACAACTATATTGCTGTTTATTTTGGGTTTTTATATCAGCGGTAACCAAGGCTTTATTCTTTCCGGCTTGAATCAGCTGCCCTTTGTTGCCCTGCTTCCTCTGGTGTTACTGCTCAACTACAAGGGAAAGTTCTTTGCCGCCAGGTGGTGTTTAATGTTGCTGTTGATGGCCGATGCCGCCACAGCTTTAATGACGGCCCAAGGTACCAGTATCAAAATCCACAGCTATTACCTGCTGTTTGCCATCATGTTGGTTGTACTGTTTGAGATCCGTGAATGGCGTTCCATCCTGATCCTGATGTTAGCCAATCTGGGGTTGTTCAGCTTCTTTGAGCTGCACGGCTGGCCATCCCACCCTGATATCGCCCTGCTTTCTACACACACTCTGGCCATTTTAAAGGCCTTGGTGATCTGCTCTTGTATTATCAGCTCCTGCGCCATACTGCTGATCAGCGAAATGTATGCCGAGCGCGCCGAGTTGGTACTGCAACATCAGGCCGACACAGACACCTTGACCGGATTGCTCAACCGCCGCGCATTCATGCGCCAAGTCGCGCTGCAAAGAGAGCAGCCGGGCTGCTGGGTACTTGCCCTGTTGGATCTGGATTTCTTCAAGAAGATAAACGATAACTTTGGCCATGATGCCGGCGATGTCGCCCTTATTCATGTCAGTAAGCTGCTCAAAAAAGCGCTCAAGCCTCAGGAGCGACTGGCCAGAATAGGCGGGGAAGAGTTTGCCTTGCTGCTGAGGCTGGATAAACCCGGGACTCAGGCCCTGCAGCAAAGAGGCGAGCAACTCCTTGAGTCCCTCAGACAACAAGGCCTGGAATATCAAAGTCATTACCTACAACTGACAGCTTCTGTTGGCCTGGCAACTCTCGATCCTGGAGATAGTGCAAGCGAGGCACTCAAACAGGCTGACAAGGCTCTGTATCAGGCCAAGATAAATGGTCGAAACCGAGTGGAGCTGGCCGGCACGGTATTGCAGCCGCTGAAAAGAAAAAGCCAGTCATAGTGACTGGCTTTTTGCAATGCTGTAGCTGAAGCGTCAACCCGGCTTTATTTAACCAAAGTCAGGTGGCCACGCCGTTTGGGCTTGTCTGCTGTAGGTTCAGTTTCGGCTTCAGTCCGTGGCTGTTCAACCTCTTCAACCACATTCAGCAGTGATTCTTCACCCTCTTCAAGCAGATAGGCGTCTTCCATATCGAATACTGTGCCGGCACCATTTTCACGGGCATAGATGGCAACAATAGAAGCCATAGGCAGCAGCACTTGCTGTGGCACACCACCGAAACGAGCATTGAACTCGACAAACTCGTTGCCGAGCTTCAGGCCACCGACAGCACTGCCGGCGACATTCAGTACGATTTGACCATCCTTAACATACTGCAGCGGTACCTGAATATCTGGCACAGTGGCATCCACTACCAGATGTGGAGTCAGCTGATTATCCATCAGCCATTCATAGTAAGCTCTAAGCAGATATGGACGACTTGGGGTCAAATCTTTCATCAGATACCCATGCGCATTTCGCGCTCGGCTTCGGTCAGAGAGGCCTTAAAGGACTCACGCTCGAAAATACGGTTCATATAGGCTTTGATGTCTTTACCCGCGCGGTTATCCAGTTCGATACCCAGCACTGGCAGACGCCACAACAAGGGGCCAAGATAACAGTCAGCCAAACCGAACTCTTCACTCATGAAGTAAGGCATTTCGGCAAACACAGGCGCGATAGACAGCAGGCTTTCCTGCAACTCTTTACGGGCCGCATCGGCGCGGTCACCCTTACGGATACGGTCGACCAAGCAATACCAGTCCGTATCGATGCGATGCATCATCAGACGGCTTTGACCACGGGAAACTGGGTAAACGGGCATCAGCGGCGGGTGCGGGAAGCGCTCGTCCAGATACTCCATGATAATACGGCTTTCGTACAACACCAGTTCACGGTCTACCAGTGTAGGCACTGAGTTGTAAGGGTTGAGTTCCAGCAGATCCTCTGGCATATCATTGGGATCCACCTGCAACACATCAACAGTTACCCCTTTTTCAGCCAATACGATGCGAACCTGATGGCTATAGAGATCATCGGCACCTGAGAACAGGGTCATGATAGAGCGTTTATTGGCAGCAACAGCCATTGATACCCTCCGGAATTGAAAAAAACAAATGTAAACGAGGGGCAATGCCCCCCGTTTACATTATGCGGATAATATATTCTACCCCTTTCTAAGGGTTAGTGTACATCCTTCCAATATTCTTTCTTGAGCAGGTATGCAATCACGAAGAATATAAACAGGAAGCCGAGTACCCATTTACCCAGGTTTTCGCGCTCCAGTTTAACCGGCTCAGCCGAGTAAACCAGAAAACCGGTAAGGTCGCGAACAACCTGATCGTACTCTTCCGCTGACAGACTGCCACCGCTGACGGTGATGCTGCCATCTTCCTGCTTAACCGGCATACCTTGCAGGCCTTCCAGCACATGCGGCATACCGACTGACGGGAACACAGTGTTGTTCACGCCGAAAGGACGACTTGGGTCTTTGTAGAACCCTTTGAGGTAGGAATATACCCAATCTTCACCACGGACACGGGCTACCAGAGTCAGGTCCGGTGGCGCGGCACCGAACCACTTGGCCGCATCTTTGGTTTCAATCGAGTTTTCCATCAGCTCGCCGATCTTGGCATCTGTGTGGATCAGCTTGCGCATCTCATCAACAGGGATATCCAGATCTTCGGCGACACGTTGGTAACGTTGATATTGAGTGCTGTGACAACCGGCGCAGTTGTTTTGAAACAGCTCCACACCACGACGCAGCGACTCTTTATCGGTTAGATCAATATTGGCATCTTCCAGGTGCACATTGTGACCACTGGCGGCAGACACCATACCAGGCACAAAGGCAACCAAAGCAATCAATAACTTTTTCATTTGAATGTCACCCTTTCTGGTACTGGCTTGGTCTTTTCACTCTTGCTGTAGATGAACAACAGCAGGAAGAAACCGAAGTAAGTGAAAGTAAAGATTCGGGCAACAATGGTCAGCGTTGGTGTCGCAGGCACCGCACCCAGGTAACCCAGGACGATAAAGGACACAGCAAACTGAGCAATGTTCAGCTTGTGAATCATGCTGCGGTAGCGAACCGACTTGACCTTACAGCGATCCAGCCATGGCAGAACAAAGAGTACGGCAATCGCCAGACCCATCATAACTACACCACCCAGCTTGTCCGGTACGGCCCGCAAGATGGCGTAGAACGGAGTGAAGTACCATACAGGCGCGATATGCTCAGGCGTCTTCATTGGGTTAGCAGCTTCGAAGTTAGGCTTCTCGAGGAAGTAACCACCGCCTTCAGGCATAAAGAACAGCACGTAACAGAAGACAATCAGGAAGCCGGCAACGCCCATGATATCTTTTACGGTGAAGTAAGGATGGAATGGGATGCCATCGACAGGCCAGCCATTTTCATCTTTGTTCTTCTTGATTTCGATACCATCCGGGTTGTTGGAACCCACTTCATGCAGCGCAATCAGGTGCAGGAATACCAGTACCACAAGTACCAGAGGCAACGCGATAACGTGCAGAGCGAAGAAGCGGTTCAGGGTTGCACCTGAGATCACATAGTCACCGCGGATCCACAGGGTCAAGTCATCACCGATAACCGGAATAGCACCGAACAGTGAGATAATTACCTGAGCGCCCCAGTAGGACATCTGGCCCCATGGCAGCAGATAACCCATAAAGGCTTCGGCCATCAGCACCAGGAAGATCAACATACCGAACAGCCACAGCAGTTCACGAGGCTTCTGGTAAGAACCATAGAGCAGGCCACGGAACATATGCAGGTAAACCACCACAAAGAAAGCCGAGGCCCCGGTGGAATGCATGTAACGCAGCAACCAGCCGTACTCGACATCACGCATGATGTATTCGATGGAGGCAAATGCGCCTTCGGCGGTAGGCACATAGTTCATGGTCAGCCAGATACCGGTCAACAGCTGGTTTACCAGAACCAACAGTGCCAGAGAGCCGAAGAAATACCAGAAGTTAAAATTCTTTGGGGTGGCGTACTGACCAACATGGCGGTTATAAGTCGCCGTCATAGGGATACGCGCATCGATCCAGTCAATTATATTCTTAACCATTATGCAGCTCCCTGGTCTACGCCGATGAGCACGTTACCATCATCAATGTATTGATGTGGAGGAATCACCAGGTTCAGTGGAGCAGGTACGCCCTGGAAGACGCGACCAGCCATATCGAACTTGGAACCGTGACATGGACAGAAGAAACCTGAAGTCACACCTTCAACCTGCTCTGAGAAAGAGTCTGGCAGGTAAGTAGGTGAACAACCCAGGTGAGTACAAATACCTACGGCAATAAAGTACTCAGGCTTAATCGAACGTACGCCATTTTGGGCGTAATCAGGCTGCTGTAATTCGTCAGAAGCCGGGTCCCGCAGTCTGTCATCGTGGGTTGGGAGCTCGTTAAGAACTTCCTCTGTACGGCGGACAATCCATACGGGTTTGCCACGCCATTCCACACGGATCAGCTGACCTGGTTCTAGCTTACTGATATTTACTTCTACCGGCGCACCTGCAGCTTTCGCTTTGGCACTCGGATTCCATGACTTTATAAAGGGAACCGCTACAGCGACGGCACCAGCACCGCCCACTACGGCGGTTGCAGCTGTCAGGAATCTGCGACGTCCGGTATCGACTGGCGCATTGCTCATCCACTTATCTCCCAGAGGGTGTTGGAATTTTTGTTTTTCAAGACTTTAGGCCTCTTAGTTCTCACTAAAGGGAAAAGTCGAATTTTGAGGCGGGGCTCATTATAGCGAAAAATTAGAAGCAGATCATAGTCAAAAGACACAAGTTGGTTAGGGAGATTACAGTTTTTTAGCAGATAGGGTTAAAAAAACAGCAGATTTAGGCTGCAAAATCTGAGCATCTCGAGAGTAATTTAACCATAGCTAAAACATAACCAATTGACTATTAACAGTATATTTTGGCTTTACACATTAATGCCAATAATTCTGTGACTTTCGCATCAAGCCGAGAAAAAGATAAAAAAAGACCCGGAACCAGTCCGGGTCTTTCAAGCAGTGCAATTACTTGCCTTTTTGCTTCATGTATTTGAAGAATTCGCTGTCCGGCTCCAACACCATGACATCAGACTTACCGGCGAAGCTGGCCTTGTAGGCCTCCAGGCTACGCAGGAAACTGAAGAATTCAGGATCCTTGGTATAAGCATCGGCGTAAATCTTGGCAGCAATGGCGTCGCCTTCACCGCGGATGTTCTCTGCATCGCGACGGGCATTGGCCAGAGTCACTACCACGTCGGCATCGGTCAGTGCACGGATTTTCTCAGCCGCTTCCTTACCTTCTGCCCTGTGTTTCTTGGCTACCGCCTGACGCTCGGCACGCATCCGCTGGAAGATACTGTGGCTAACGTTGGATGGCAGATTAATTTGCTTCACCCTGACATCGACCACTTCTATACCCAGACCTTCAGCACTCTTGGCAGCATTTTCCAGGGTGATACGCATCAGGTCATCACGACTGCTGCTCTCAGACAAGCTTGTGCTGCCTTCACTGGTACCGGAAACAATCTGTTTAATGGTCAGCTTACCGAACTCGGTACGCAGGTCACTGTTAATCTTACGCTGCAACAGTGACTCGGCCTTGGACTTGTTGCCACCATCTGTAGCCAGATAGTACTTTTCAAAGTCTTTGATCCGCCATTTGACATAAGAGTCGACCATAAGGTCTTTCTTCTCAGAGGTCACAAAGCGGTCGGCGGCGCCATCCAGAGTCTGGATACGGGCATCCATATAGCGGACTTTGTCGATCAACGGGATCTTAACGTTGAGACCCGGGCCATAGACTCGGGGCACCATTTTACCGTCGACCTTATCTTTCAACACTTCACCAAAGCGGGAAACAATAGCGCGCTCCCCTTCGTTGACGACCATCAGCGAAGACACACCAACGACCGCCAGCAGGGCAATAATAATGAGTACAAATCTGCTCATGGTTTACTCCCTTCCCTGACGCATACGCTCTTCGCGGGACATGCGTCCGTTGAAACTGCTGCTGTTAGTGTTTCTTTGACTACTGACGGCATCCACTTGCTGCTCGGGTTCCTGTTCAGTTTTGGGTTTAGGCTTGCCTTCCTGAGACATCAGCTTATCCAGTGGCAGATACATCAGATTGCCATTATTTTTGGCATCTATCAGTACCTTATTAGTATCACTGAACACCTGCTGCATCGCATCGATATAGAGGCGATCGCGAGTCACTTCAGGGGCCTGCTTATACTCGGGCAGCAGCTTGTTGAACTTGGCCACGGCACCTTCGGCATCCTGGATAACACGTTCTTTGTATGCACGGGCGTCCTGCTTGATACGCTCCACCTGACCACGAGCCTTGGGCTCAATTTCCAGCTGATAAGCTTCGGCCTGACGGATATAAGTGTGCTCATCTTCCTGTGCTGAAATCGCGTCATCGAAGGCGTCTTTCACCTCTTCAGGCGGTCTGGCCGGCAGGAAGTTAACGTCTTCAATCTGCAGTCCCAGGTTGTAAGGCGCGATAATACGTTCAATCTCGGCGCGGGTGTCGTCACGAACTTTGGCACGCCCTGTGGTCAAAATGTCATTCATTTTTGAATGACCTATGACATAACGCAGCGCACTGTCGGTAGCTTCACGCAGGCTCGAGTTGGCATCAACGGCACTGAACAGATACTGGTAGGCATCTTTCACCTTGTACTGCACATCGAGTTCAACCACGACCATGTTTTCATCGGCTGTCAGCATGCTGCCGGAAGCAGGAATAGAGCGAACCGTTGAGACATCTACCGGTAAAACCGAATCGACAAAAGTGGCTTTCCAGTGCAGGCCGGGACCAACTTCGCCGACATGTTCACCGAAACGCAGCACGACACCCTGCTCCGCTTCCTTGATAGTGTAGAAACCGGAAAAACCCCATACTGCCAGGGCAATACCTGCAACTATGGCCAGTGTTCCCATGCTGAAGCCTGAACCACCGTTGCCCTTGCCGCCAAAGCGTTTGGCCAGATTGCGAAATACATCGTCCAGATCCGGTGGCCCCTTGTCGTTGCCACCTTTGTTTCCCCAAGGATCATTACCCTTGTTACCGGGCTCGTTCCAAGCCATTTAACTCTCCATAAGTGGATGAATAAACGAGATTATTAACAAACTACTTTATCAATCTCGGGTTCGAGGATAAAGGTTTCCAACTCACCTTGACTCTGTTTAACCAGCCGATGCCAGTCCGGCTGTGGTAAACGAATAGACAAGATACAGTTCCCCAGGTCGTCATACTCTTTCTGCTGTATCGCATCCAGTCGATAAAACTGGCCAAGATAATGTCCGGCCATTGCCGGTATTCTCAAGCTAAGCTCAACTATAGTGGCAGCGGTCAGTTGATCCACCGCCTGCTTGAGAAGGTCCAGTCCCAACCCTTTTTGGGCCGAAATCCATACTCTGTATGGCCGGCCTTCGGGGTCGAAATCTATTTTTGGGCCTATCTCTTCCAGCAGATCTATCTTGTTGCAGACCAGAAGCTGCGGAATTTCATCGGCCTCAATCTCTTTGAGCACTTCTTGCACCTGCTCAAAGTTGTCATTCATATTGTCGTCGGCGCAGTCCACCACGTGCAGCAGGAGGTCAGCCTGGCGGGTTTCCTGTAATGTCGCCTTGAACGCCGCCACCAACTCATGGGGCAAATGACGAATAAACCCCACAGTGTCGGCTAAAAATACGGCGCCGTTGTCCAACTCCAGCTTACGCAGCGTCGGATCCAGGGTCGCAAACAACTGATCGGCGGCATAGACCTCCGATGTTGTCAAAGCGTTGAATAGAGTGGACTTTCCGGCGTTGGTATAACCGACCAGTGACACAGTAGCCAAGTCGCTTCGCTGTCTGGCCCGGCGACTTTGTTCCCGCTGTTTGTCCACTTTTTCCAAACGACGATTGATGGACTTGATCCGCCCCCGCAGCAATCGCCGGTCAGTTTCCAGCTGGGTTTCCCCGGGGCCGCGCAAACCTATCCCGCCCTTTTGACGTTCAAGGTGAGTCCAGCCCCGTACCAGGCGAGTCGACATGTGGCGCAACTGCGCTAGCTCCACCTGCAACTTACCCTCATGGGTACGGGCCCGCTGAGCAAAGATATCGAGGATAAGCGTGGTTCTGTCCAACACCCGGCATTGACACAGGATTTCAAGATTTCTTTCCTGTGCAGGACTCAATGCGTGGTTGAAGATCACCACATTTGCCTCGGTCGCAGCTACCAAAGCTGCCAGTTCTTCCGCCTTTCCCGTCCCCAAGAAAAACTTGCGGTCAGGTGCCCGGCGGCTTCCTGTTATCACCCCTACCGAACGTGCTCCAGCCGAATCGACCAAGAGTTGCAATTCGAGAAGGTCTTCCCGACTGTCTTCGTCGGAAAAGTCGATATGAACAAGTACTGCAGTTTCTCCCGCCTCATAGCGATCAAACAAGAAGTGAACTCCTTAACTTATTACTGTTCGCTGCTATCATCATGCTGCGAGTTATAGCCCTGCTGGCCGCCACCCTGGTGATTGCTCACATTGAATGGACGAGAAGGCACAACAGTCGAAATGGCATGCTTGTATACCATTTGGCTAACCGTGTTTTTCAGCAAGATAACGAACTGGTCAAAAGATTCCACCTGTCCCTGCAACTTGATACCGTTGACCAGGTAGATGGAAACAGGAACGCGCTCACGGCGTAGTGCGTTCAGAAATGGGTCTTGTAAAGATTGCCCCTTAGCCATGTTTTTATTTCCTTTTTTTAATTTATATAAAATCTAACAAAAAGCTTTCTTGTTCGGTTTGAGTATTATACAGCAAGGGCTATTAAGCTAGCGGCAGTGGCGTATAAGCTGAACTATATTCCCTTGCGCCCCGCTCTCCAGCCAATTCAACTCTGGCCATCCTCGCAACCATGTTAATTGACGCTTTGCCAATTGCCTAGTAGCAGCGACGGCTTTTTCGACCATAGTATCATGGTCAAATTCACCCTCCAGATATTGCCAACACTGACGATATCCAACACAGCGCATAGAGGGCATATCCAGGTGCAGATCGCCCCTTTGCTTCAGCTTGGCCACTTCGTCTGTGAATCCGGCCTGCAGCATCTGCATAAATCTTGTCTCAATCAGCCCATGCAGCGTCTTGCGCTCCTGTGGCGCAATGGCAAACTGCACCACATCATAGGGAAGCTCAGGAGATTTGGATTGAGTCAGCTCAGTTAAACTCTTACCGCTGATACGATATACCTCCAGTGCCCGAGCCAGTCGCTGTGGGTCATTGGGATGAATGCGTGCGGCCGAAACCGGGTCAATCCGCGCCAACTCCTGATGCAGCATTTGCCAGCCTTGCTGCTCGGCTTCCTGCTGTATCTGAGCTCTTATCGCCTCATCGGCACTGGGAAGTGGCGATAAGCCTTCCAATAATGCTTTAAAATACAACATGGTACCACCCACCAAAAGCGGGGTTTTTCCCATGCTGATTATCTGCTCAATCTCCCGCAGACAATCGCTGCGAAAATCGGCAGCTGAATAACTTTCGCTGGGATCGCGGATATCTATCAGCCTGTGCGGCCCGCGAGCCAGCTCTTCCGCGCTGGGCTTAGCCGTGCCTATATCCATTTCCCGATAGATAAGTGCCGAATCTACCGAGATGATCTCGCAGTTGTGATGTTCGGCGAGTTCCAGCGCCAACGCTGTTTTTCCTGAGGCAGTGGGCCCCATCAATGTCAGCACTCTTGGCTGTTTCGCCTTACTCACTGCCTTCTTCTTCCAACCATTGCTGCCAGGGCAATACCTTGGCCAGCTGTAAAATTTCTTGTCGAGCTTGCTCGTCCAATGCAGAGATCCCCTGCCATATCAATGGTGCCGAAACAAAGCTACTTAAGCTGCTCTGCGCCAGCCAATTGGCCAAGGCCGCTTCCTGGGGCTGCTCAAATCTGAGCCATTGCAGCAGCTCAGGGATCAAACTCGCCAGCTGCGTGTCCCTCAGATATGGGGGCACTTTTTTGATTATCAACTGCGAATGACGAATACTGAGATCCAGCCCTAGCTGCCTCAGCAGAGTAGCCCTTTCACCCAGTAATACCGGCCATTCAGGGTCGGCATCCACAGCAACCGGCATCAACAGGGGCTGACCGGTCAACCCGGTAGGGAGGCGAGCGATAATCTCAATATATCTCAATCGCTTGGCAGCAGCTTTCACCTTGAGCAGTTTAATTTGCTCATCTTCGACCAACACCCAATGCTCGCCATCCAACAGAGGTGGCATGACGGTCATCTTAGCTTCTGGGCTTGCTTCATTGACCACGCCAGGCGTCGACAATAAGGCGCCATAACTGCTGATGGCCGACTTGGACGGGGCAGCGGCTCCCTGACGGGGATTGCCCCCAGAATATGAACCCGATGCCTTACCGCCTAAAGGGGCGCTGTCGCTATATTGGCTTTGATATCCAGCGCTGCCGCCGCTTGAGTCGGGCTCGCGAAAACTCGGCTCGGCACGGCTGCTATCTGTCGTCCCACCTTGGGTGAAGCTTGTGCCAGCGGCGTCTGAACGCGCATCAATGGCCGCAGCATAATCTGTTTGGCTTAAATGCGGATTAACGTCATCGACCGGCAGTTGCTGCGCTTGCTGCAGGGCAGAGCTCAAGGCCTGCAGAATATAATCGTGCACATATCTGGCCTGATGAAAACGCACCTCATGCTTGGCCGGGTGCACATTGACATCTACCTGGTGTGGATCCAGCTCCAGCATCAGCACATAGCCGGGTTGTTCCAACTCGGCCAAACCGGCAAAGGCCTGCCTGACCGCATGGTTCACCAAACGGTCTCTGACCAGGCGGCCATTGACATAAAAATAGTGAGTATCACAAGGCTCAACTTGCCAGGGTGACTGCAGGTAGCCACTGAGGCGCATGTCGTCATGCTGACATTCCACCTTCAACGCCTGCTCGGCAAACGGACGACCACAAACCTGAGCCAGACGCTGCAGATATTGGGCTTCATTCTCTGCCGGACGATAGTTGCGCACCTGTTTGCCATTGTGTTTCAAAGTCAGGTGAATTTCCGGCCTGGCCAGCGCAATCCTTTTCAGCCACTCATCGATATGGGTGAATTCTGTCTTGTCACTCTTGAGGAAACGTCTGCGCGCCGGGGTATTGAAGAAGAGATCGACCACTTCAATACTGGTACCCACTGGATGGGCCGCAGGCAGTATCTTAACCCCCATATCCGTGCCTTCGGCGTAAGCAAGCCAGGCCTCGGATTGTTCGGCCGTGCGAGATGTCAGGGTCAGGCGGGAAACCGAACTGATACTGGCCAGCGCCTCGCCTCGAAAGCCAAAGCTGAGAATGGCTTCGAGATCATCCAGTGTATGCACCTTGGAAGTGGCGTGACGGGACAGCGCCAGTGCCAGTTCCTCCTTGGCGATACCGCCGCCATTGTCCTGAATTCGAATAAGCTTGGCACCGCCCTTATCGATCTCGATATCGACTCGGGTTGCACCGGCATCCAGGCTGTTTTCCACCAGCTCCTTCACAACGGAGGCCGGCCTCTCTACCACTTCGCCCGCCGCAATCTGGTTGGCCAGTTGTGGGGGTAATATCTGAATTGCCATTTCTTCCTCAGGCTCTGGGGATAACCAGTTGCTGACCTATACGCACTACATCCGATTTCAGGTTATTGGCTTTCTTGATATCGGCCACCGACACCTCATAACGATTGGCGATTACCGACAGAGATTCACCTCTGACAACCTTGTGTTTAATCACGCCCTGTTTGGCCAGCATGGTACCGGCTGGCGGATTGGCTTCAAAATACTTGAGCACGCCTTTATGAATCGCCTTGGCCAGCTTGTCCTGATGGTTGGCATTACTGAGCAACTTCTCTTCCTGAGGGTTGGAGATAAAACCAGTCTCCACCAGAATGGACGGGATATCCGGCGACTTGAGTACCGCCAGGCTCGCCGACTCGGGCTTGTGCTTGTGCAGTTTGGTCACCTTACCCAAACCAGAAAGTATGTCGCTGGCCACTGTGTGACTCATCGCCATGGATCTATCCATCGACATATCCAGCAAGGTCATCGCCAGATACTGTTCATTATCGGTATTTTGAATAATCTCACCGGCACCGCCGAGCAGCTCTGAATGTTTCTCTTTCTGCTCCAGCCAGCGGCCGATCTCGGTATTGGCTCTGCGCATGGAGAGCACCCACACAGAGGCGCCCCTGGGCTGAGGTGAAGTAAAGGCATCGGCGTGGATTGAGATCAGCAGATCGGCCTTACTCTGTCGCGCCAGTTCCGAGCGACGGTTCAGGTTAACAAAGTAGTCACCGGTGCGAATCATCACGGCTTTAAGCCCGGGAGTCGCGTTGATTTTCTGCTCGACTCGCTTGGCAATCGCCAGTGATACCTTTTTCTCGTACAAACCGGAAGGCCCGATAGAGCCAGGGTCATCACCGCCATGACCGGCATCAATGGCAATAATCACATCCCGCACCGCCTCAGTGGCTGTCGGGGTTACCCTGGCTTTGGCCGAAGTGCTCTTGTCATCGAGATCCACCACCAAACGGTTGCCGTATGGGGCAGTTGGCGGCAGGGAGAACAGATTGGCCTTAGCGGCCCGCTTGAGATCTATGACCACCCGCAAGGTGCCTTTCTCCGGCGGCTGGCTCAAACGCACCCTTTTGACCAAGGGGCTGTTGTTTTCAACTTTTTCCAGCTTGACGCCATTGGTGCTCTTTTTCAGATCCACCACAAGTCTGTCAGGGTTGCTCAGCGTGAAATAGCTGTAATCAGGCGCCTGGCTTAAGTCAAATACCACCCGGGTAGACTCGGGCGCCGCCCAAATACGCACACCGTCGAGTTTATTGGCTGCCCAAGTTGGCGCCGCCATTACCCAACAGATAACAAAAAAAGTCAGTTTAAATAAGATGTTATTAGTCTTTACCATTGTTTGTTATTTTTCTTAATAGCACCTTACCCTTGTCGGAACCGGCTTGCAGAGAGACTTCGCGACCAGTATTAGCATACTTGATATGCAGATGTATATCGGCAGCGGGCAAGCACCCCATTCCCTGTTCCGGCCATTCAATAATGCAAAGGCTGCGCTCGTTGAAGTAATCCCGGATCCCCATAAACTCCAGTTCTTCAGGGTCGCTGAGTCGATAAAGGTCGAAATGATATACTTCGATTCCTTCAAGCTCATAAGGTTCCACGAGTGTATAGGTCGGACTCTTAACCGCGCCTTGATGACCCAAGGCTTGAATTAAGCCACGACTGAAAGTTGTTTTACCGGCACCAAGTTCTCCGGTCAGATAAATGGTCAGCGGCGCACTGATCAAGGCCGCCAATTGCCGCCCGAAGGCGACAGTTTGAGTCTCATCTGCCAATTGCAGAGTCAAGCTGTGTTCGATAGTCATTTAAGTGAGGATCCACGCCTTACATTGGCCCATTAAGCTTACAAGTCAGTGTTTACCAGATGGCGGATCCAGGGCATAAGATCACTGGCGAGCATGCCTCTCTCCCCATCACGGGCAGCAAGGTCGGCAGCGCCGCCGTGAACTATCACGCCTGCCACAGTCGCGCGGGTGTTGTCCAGCCCCTGAGCCATCAGCGCGCCGATTATACCAGATAACACATCGCCGCACCCACCGCTGGCGAGCCCGGGATTCCCCACAGGGGCAACAAACAGCTGTTTACCATCATAAATGAGAGTACCCGCGCCCTTGAGCAGTACCACACCACCATATTGAGCCTGCAGCTTTCTAACCGCTGCAAACCTGTCGGCTTCGACATCAGCAGTATCCGTTGCCAGCAACCTGGCGGCTTCCCCCGGATGAGGGGTCAGAACCCGATTGTCCTGGGAGCGTTTTTCCTGGCTCAAGAGATTGAGCGCATCGGCATCCAGCACGCAGGGCTTATCGCTCAGACTGACCGCCTTGAACAGATTATATCCCCAGTCGGCGCGGCCAAGCCCTGGCCCCAACACCAGTACCTGTGCCCAGCCAAGGCGCAGATAAACTTCCATATCCACCAATTCACAGCCCCAGAACATCAGTTCCGGCCTGTTGGCATTGACCGTGAGCTGATGCTCCGGCCGGCTCACCACAGTGACCAAACCGGCGCCGGCCCTGAGACAGGCTTCGCCCGCCAGTCTGACTGCCCCACCCATGCCATAATCGCCGCCTATGACGGTGACCTTGCCCGATTTGCCCTTGTGGCTGTCCCTGGGGCGGGCATCGAAAAGCCCCTTGAGGTACTCAGCGCCGACTCTGACCATATCCGATGGTGGCAGGAAGTCACTCAACCCCAAGTCAACAAAATGCAGTTCGCCGCAGCAGTGCCTGGCCCTGCCGGTCAGTAGCCCTTGCTTAAGGGCCGCAAAGCAGAGTGTCTGCTCGGCTTCGACTGCCGCCCCTAGAGCTGCGCCGGTATCAGCATCTATGCCGGAAGGCAAATCCAGACTCAGCACCTTGGTCCGCGCGGCGTTTATCCGGGCTATCATAACGGCGGCTTCCGGCCGCACATCGCCCTTGAGGCCGGTACCCAACAGACCGTCCACTATCCAATCATATTCGGCTGCGGTTATCTCTGATACCTGAGCCACCTTCGGCGCGGATTGCTGCAACTTATCCCAGGCTTGCTGCCACTCAGTGCTGGGCTGACTGGCGGGAAAGATAAACAGGCTGGCGTTGAAACCCGAGTTCAATAACCAGCGCAAACAGACCAAGGCATCGGCGCCGTTGTTTCCCTGCCCGGCAATGACCAGTACCCGGCTGCCTTGAGTCAGCTTGGCCGCCAATAACTCAAAGGCAGCTTTCCCTGCCCGCTCGACCAACTCATAGAGGCTGCCCTGTTCGGCAGCCACCCAGTCCAATTCGGCCTGGCGCACGGCCTTGGCGCTATACAGCTGACGGGGCATATCTGACAAATCCTGGGCCATATCGATTCTCCTATCTCCTGACTGACAGATACTGATGACTTGTTAACTCGAAAAAATCCACTCGTTCACTAAACTTATGCTGTGGCAAAGGATGCCGGAAGGAAGCACAGGGATGATGCTGCTGACACTGCTTATTTTAATACTCTGCGTATTACTGCTGGGACTACCCTTTAACGGGGCATTTCCCTGGTTCTGGCTCCTGGCTCTCTGCGCCTTATTGGTCGCCGTTGGCATCTTTCGGGCGCTGACACTACCGATAAAAAATCAGCATAAAGACTGTGATGATTGACAACACACTAGCAGTAAAGTCAGTGAGTATTTATGACTTGAATCAGAACAAGTTGATAAAAATGAAAAAGCCCGGTCTGGGCCGGGCAGAACTAACGGCAGACCCAAGCAGATCCGCCAAGTCTGGGAGACGTTAAATATCGTCCATACGTATGGTACTGTGCACCAGTCGTTGCTGCTGGATCTTCTCGACCCGCACCAAATCCTCCAAAGCCCCTTTTACCTCGGCCGAAGCCGACGAACCGGCAGTTTTTTCCAGTAAGGCAATCAAGCGGTTTTCCAGATCCAGATGCAGATTCAGCACATCATCCTCTGTCATATTGGCCGCCAGCATGGTATCGCGGCAGCGCTTGCCAAAGTCCTCAAAAACAATGTCTTTGTACCAGGTATCGAGGATCTTGTTTGGCGCATCATCGATATAGTCTTCGAGAGTTTCAGCAATATGTTTCTGATGCTGTTCAAAATATTCCAGCATTAGTTTGACCCTGGATGAGTCGGCCTGAGTGTGTAATCTGTGATAGAGCTGAGCCATATCAAGACGACATTTCGCTACAAATTCAAGGAGTTCACGTAACTGTTGAATACGCATCTGCCTATCTCCATTCTTCTGCCGTCAACGGCACAATTCAATTCGGTATGGAGACATTATGGAAGTAAAAAAGGTGGGAATATTTGAACAAGGTCATAAATCAGTGCTTACAAATGTCGCTACATTAGACAAAACGCAAGAAACCTGCGGCAGATCACGAAAAGCACTTTTTAAGAATTTTGAAGGGGAAATAAAGATTGGAGCGACATATCGGGTTCGAACCGATGACCTGTACCTTGGCAAGGTACCGCTCTACCAACTGAGCTAATGTCGCATTGTTTATTTGCTGCATCATCCGAGCTGATAATCAACAAAGGTACCGACCTTCTGTTTTATCAACCGAACTAATGTCGCATTGCAATAATGCATCCACCTTTAAAGACAGTGGGAGTCTGGAATTTGGAGCGACATATCGGGTTCGAACCGATGACCTGTACCTTGGCAAGGTACCGCTCTACCAACTGAGCTAATGTCGCATCATTTAAGTCCACATTTAAAGACCGTGAGCGTCTGGAATTTGGAGCGACATATCGGGTTCGAACCGATGACCTGTACCTTGGCAAGGTACCGCTCTACCAACTGAGCTAATGTCGCATCGCTTGTTTGCTGCATCATCCGAGCTGATAATCAACAAAGGTACCGACCTCTGTTTTATCAACTGAGCTAATGTCGCATCACTTAAGTCCACATTTAAAGACAGTGGGTGTCTGGAATTTGGAGCGACATATCGGGTTCGAACCGATGACCTGTACCTTGGCAAGGTACCGCTCTACCAACTGAGCTAATGTCGCATCAAACTTTAAACTCTTACCACTTTACCTATTCACACTGGTTACCACCAGCGGAAAGGTGAGGCCGCATTATATGGAAATTTCCATCTGCTGCAACCCCCTGAAACAGATTTATCTACCGATCGCTCAAATTTTAAATACCCGTTCACGATAGAATTTCAGTTCGGCGATCGACTCCTGAATATCCATCAAAGCCTGGTGAGTATTTTGCTTTTTGAAATCCTTCATGATTTCCGGCTGCCAACGCTTGGTCAGTTCCTTGACCGTACTGACATCGATATTGCGGTAATGGAAGTAATCTTCCAGCTCACGCATATACTTGTTCAGAAAGCGTCTGTCCTGACCAACACTGTTGCCACACATGGGGGACACGCCTTTAGGCACGTACTGGCTCAAAAAAGCTATGGTCTCGGCTATGGCGTCAGCCTCTGTGTGTTTCGAAGCTTTCACCCGCTCAATTAGCCCGGAAGCGCCATGATGCTGTTGATTCCAATCATCCATGGCAGCCAACACTTCATCGCTCTGGTGAATCGCTATCACAGGCCCTTCACCGATAATGTTCAGCTCCTTGTCTGTAACCAAGGTGGCTATTTCCAGTACTCTATCGGTTTCAGGCTCCAGCCCGGACATCTCGAGATCTATCCAAATCAGGTTATTTGCATCCGCAACCATAGCTCAGCCTATCGCTCCTGTTCGCCTAAATTCAGGCTTTTTTGTTTAAGACCGTGTATCATACTGCTTTTTGCCAAGACACAAAATCACCTTATACCGCGAAGAACAGCCTGTGAGTAAAAAGAAACCATTGAGTCATGGCCAACTGCGCCGTATGAAAGCCAATCATCAGAAGCGTCTGCAACGTGGAAAAAACGCTACAGAGGCCGCTCCTGAAATACAGGATAGCTCACTCGGCCCCGAGCTGGAGGCCACGGTTATTTCCCGTTTCGGTCAGCATGCCGATATTGAAACCCATGATGGCCAACTGGTTCGTTGTAATCTTCGCCGCACCATAGGCAGCCTGGTTACCGGCGATAAAGTAGTGGTACGTCTGGCGACCGATCCACAAACTACTGTCGCCGGTGTGGTTGAAGCCGTCCACCCGCGTAGCTCGTCACTGACCCGGCCCGATCTCTATGATGGAGTTAAAGTCATTGCCGCCAATATAGATCAAATTTTTATAGTGTCATCTGTGCTGCCGAGCTTTACTACCCAGATTATTGACCGCTATCTAGTGGCGGCTGAAGACACAGAGATCCCGCCGGTGATCATTCTCAACAAGGTCGACTTGCTGGACGAGACTCAGGCTGTTGAAGTGGAAACCGCCTTGGCCCGTTACCGAGCTATCGGCTACCCGGTCTATAAAGTCAGCAGTAAAACCGCTGAAGGGATAGAGCAACTGAAAACCCTGTTGCAAGGCAAAACCAGTGTATTTGCCGGGCAATCCGGGGTAGGTAAATCGTCTATTGTCAATGCCCTGCTGCCACAGGCGCAGTTACAAACCGGGGAAGTCTCGGAAAACTCAGGCCTGGGTCAACACACTACCACCACGGCCAAACTGGTTCACCTTCCCAGCGGCGGCGATCTGATTGACTCTCCCGGGGTTCGCGAATTTGCCCTCTGGCACTTACCTGCCGACCGTGTCGGCTGGTGCTTCGTGGAGTTCAGGGATTTTCTCGGCGGCTGTAAATTCCGCGATTGCAAACATCTGGACGATCCCGGCTGCGCATTGCGTAAAGCGGTAGAGGAAGGCAAAATTGCCGAAGACAGATTCAACAATTATCACAGAATTATCACCAGTCTGGATGAACAGCGTCACGCCCGCCACTTCCGCGCCGGCATGGACGACATTTAAGCTGGCAAAGCCCATTTGAAGGAAGCAAAAATTGGATAAAGTGAAGATTGCACTGCAGTACATGCTGCCAAAACACCTGTTGTCCCGTCTGGTCGGGAAACTTGCAGCGGCCGAAGCCGGCAAGCTGACCACCTGGGCTATTCGCTGGTTTATCAAACAGTACAAGATAGATATGTCAGAAGCGGCCCAGAGCGAGCCTGAAGCCTACAAAAGCTTCAACGCTTTTTTCACCCGCGCCCTGAAAGGAGGCGTTCGCCCTCTGTATCAGGACTCAGAATATATAGTGCACCCGGTCGATGGCGCCGTGAGTCAGTGTGGTCCCATTGAAGACGGCCGCATTTTTCAAGCCAAAGGCCATCACTATTCGGCTCTGACCCTGCTGGGCAATCAGGCCAAAGACGCCGAACGCTTCGAAGACGGTGACTTTGCTACCATTTATTTGGCGCCCAAGGACTATCACAGAATCCATATGCCCATCAAAGGCACGCTGTCGAAAATGACTTATGTGCCCGGCGAACTCTTCTCGGTCAATCCGTTGACCGCCCGCAATGTACCCGGGCTGTTTGCCCGTAACGAGCGAGTGGTAGCCATATTCGAAACCGAGATTGGCCCCCTGGCCATGGTATTGGTCGGCGCCACCATAGTGGCCAGTATTGAAACCGTTTGGGCCGGCACTGTCACACCGCCGACAGGCAAACGCGTCTTTACCTGGGAATACCCCACCACTGGGCCGGATGCGATCACATTGGAGAAAGGTGCCGAGATGGGCCGCTTCAAATTGGGCAGTACCGTGGTCATGCTGTTTGCCAAAGACGCCTTGGATGAATTTGCCGATGATGTTGAGCCAGGTGCAGTGACCCGTATGGGTGCACCTTTTGCCAAAATAGAGGACTGAACTTGTCTGCCAAGGGGCAAGCTCGTACAGGCCTGACAGAACTGCATCTGGCGGTACTCCTGTTCGGGGGAACCGCCCTGTTCTCCCGGCTTATTCCCTTGAGCGCCCTCGATATCACTCTGCTGCGCTGCGTTATCGCCGCCATAGTTCTGGCGCTGCTGGTTAAACTCAGCCGTCAACGCCTGCGCTTGCTGCGCGGCAAAGATTACCTTATTGCTCTGTTACTTGGGGTGATTGTCAGCCTCCATTGGGTGACCTACTTTGCGGCGATGCAACTCTCCTCTGTCGCCATCGGCATGATAGCCTTTTTCACCTATCCCGTGATGACTGTGCTGGTCGAACCCTGGTTTACCGGCAGTCGCTTACACCTCAGAGACCTTGTCAGCGGTTTGGCGGTGCTGCTGGGGGTGATTCTGCTGATCCCCGAGCCATCATTGGGCAACGACGTTACCCTAGGGATCCTGGTCGGCGTTGTTTCCGCCATCTTGTTCACCGCCCGTAACCTGTTGCACAAACGCTACTTCACCGCCTACAGCGGCCAGCAGGCGATGTTTTATCAAACCGCGGTAGCAGTGCTGGTGTTGGCTCCATGGCACAGTCTTGATGTCGGTGACATCAGCAACCAAACCTGGGGATTGCTGCTGCTTTTGGGAGTCGTCTTTACCGCGGCGCCCCATGCCTTGTTTACTTCGGCACTCAGATACCTGAGTGCCAAGACTGTCGGTTTGGTTGCCTGTTTACAACCCTTCTATGGCGCCATGCTCGCCTGGTTGCTGCTGGATGAGTCGCTGACTCTGGCAACCGCTATCGGTGGCACTTTAGTGGTAGCTACCGCCTTGTTTGAAACATCACAGAGTCACAAATCACAAGCCCCGAAAAAGAACCTTGGCTGACATATCAAAACCCGCTTAACTTAGCTAATATGAGCTGTCGATTAACTCTTTGAATTTAGCTCTTTGAATTTAACTATGGTTCGAGCCTGCCTTCTGCTGTTTTGTCTATTTATCGCCTCCGCCCAGGCCAATTCGCCACTGGGGTTGGATAAACGTCTGGGTCTTAACCAACAAAACACTGAAACCCTGTCGCAGGAGCAACAACTGGCGCAGCTGGAAAAGAGCATTCAGCAGCTTGCCGACACCAACCGCAGTTATCAGGAACTGCAACTCAATTTCGAAAGCAGGCGCCAGCATCTTTATGATCAGTTGCAGGAAGCCGCCGCGCCACTTAAGCCCGAACTCCATCAGGATCTGGATCAGCAGGCCTCCATGGCCTATCTGCGCCTTTCCGAACTGAAAGAGAGTGAAACCAGCCTAAGCCAGGCCAACAGCGCCATGCTCAAGCGCCACAGCGAGTTACCTGCCGAAATAGTCAAAATCAGACAGGCACTGCTGCAACAGCAAAAGGCCCAGGCAGTGGCCGGTGACAATGCCGCCAAAGAGCTGCAACAGGCACAGTTGTTATTGCTGGAACAACAGCTCACCACGCTGGAAAGCGAGTTGGCAGTCAGCCAACAAAAGCGCGAATTACATCAGTTACAACTGCAACTGGTACGCAAGCAGTTGCAGCAACAAGAGCTGCTTATCGAACAGCTTAACCGCGCCATTACCGATGCCAGGCAGCAGCAGGTCAATGCCACACTGGCCGAAACCCTCAATGCCGAGGCTGATGGCCGCGATCGCCTGACCACAGAGCTGAGTCTGGCCAACCAGAGATATGGCCAGCAATTGCAGCTACTGACGGAGCAGACCACGCAGACCATAGCCCTGCAGGAACAAGCGGAGAAGCTGGATCAGTCCCACAGCAAGCAACTGGACAACATCAAGGAGCAGATAAGCTGGGTCAAGATGAACCCGGTTTTCGGTGAGCGCTTTTTGCAGATCCTGCAGTCACTGCCAAAGCCCCCCAACCAAGAGCACCTGCAGACCCAGATAGCCGATGCCAGACTCAATCGCTATCAGATTGAGCAGCAGTTTGCCGCCAATGAGCAACTGCTAACGACCCAATCCTACAGCAATGAATCTCAGCTGCGGCTGCTTGAGTCGCAACAGGCTTTGCTGAATCAACTATTGAAAGGCTATGACACTTATCTCAGTGAACTGGCCAAGCTCAAGAGCAAATATGAGCTGCTCACCGACAGCTACCAGAGGCTCAAGTCCACCCTCAATGAACACCTGTTCTGGGTACCCAATGCCTACAGCATCAGCAAGCTGTGGCTGACGGATCTGCAGCGCTCCAGTCTCTGGCTCTGGCAACAAACCAGTCTGCCTGAGATAAAGCAGGGACTGACCGAACTGAGTCCATACTGGTCCTGGTGGATCATCCTGGCGGTGTTGTGTCTGGTGGCCCAGGATATTCTCACCCCCAGATTCAAGACCATGATGCGCGAATGTGAGGCGCCGGTCGGCAAGGTGACCCAGGATAAGTTCATCTACACCATCCAGACATTAGTGATCAGCGCCGGTTACAGTCTGTTCAAACCCTTTCCCATAGTGGCTGCCGGCTTGATTATGCTGCAGTCAGGCAGTAATCCCATTCAGGCCATCGGCATGGGTGTACTGGCCATAGGCAGCCTGTACCAGCTCTATCGCTTCATCTATCTGCTGGCGCTGGACAAGGGCCTGCTCATAGGCCATTTCAAACGGCCGCAAGAGGTGATCCGTCAAGGCCAACAGCGTTTTCGCCGCTTTGTCATCATGGCCATGCCTCTGGTGGGCGTCATGGGCTTTACCGAAATTCTCGACTCCTCTCTGGTGCGCAACAGCATAGGCCGCGGTGCCTTTATTCTGTTCTGTATCATGCTGTTTATGCTCTATCGGGACGTACTGACTCTGTCCCGTCGCTACCGTGAAAGCCATCTGGACGACAAGAACAAGCGCCTGCTGCAAAAGCTGCTGTGGCTGCTGCTGTTGCTGGTGCCGCCACTGAGCGCCGTGTTGGCATTCAGGGGCTACTATTTCACCGCCTTCCAGATGCTGCTGCAGCTGCAGCTTTCTTTACTGCTGGGACTCGGCTTCCTGTTGCTGTACCAGTTGCTGAAACGTTGGATGTTGATTGAAAGGCGCCGCATCGCCTTCGATCGCGCCAAGGCCCGCCGAGCCGAGCGTCTGGCGCAGCGGGAAAAAGGCGATACCTCATCGGGCACCAACGATCATCAGGACACCTATGAAGAGCCGGTAGTCGATTTGGAAACCATGTCCAGCCAATCACTGGGTTTGGTGAGATCCCTGCTGCTGCTGGCGTTTCTCGCCTGTTTGGTCGGTCTGTGGACCCAAACCCACACCGCCCTGTTCAGCTTCCTCGACGGCATTACTCTTTGGACTACAACGACTACCGGGGTAGGCGGAGTCGAGCAGCCTCTGCCCATCACCATGAAATCGCTGGTATTTGGCGCCATTGTGGTCGGCTTTTCCATGATGATAGCCACCAATCTACCCGGCCTGTTGGAGCTGACTGTGCTGCAAAAGCTGGATCTCACCCCGGGAACCGGCTTTGCCATCACCACTGTGACCCGTTACCTGGTGGTCTTTATCGGTATCGTCATCGGCTTTGCCACCCTGGGGATGGAGTGGTCCAAGCTGCAATGGTTGATTGCGGCCTTGACTCTGGGTCTGGGTTTTGGTCTGCAGGAGATCTTCGCCAACTTTATCTCGGGCCTTATCATACTGTTTGAAAAGCCGGTGCGTATCGGCGATACCGTCACTATCCGTGAGCTCACAGGCACGGTTTCCAAGATCAAAATTCGCGCAACCACCATCATAGATTGGGACAGGAAAGAGATTATCATCCCCAACAAGGCCTTTATCACAGAGCAGTTAATTAACTGGTCGCTGTCAGATCCCATTACCCGGGTGATCATCTATGTTTCGGTCGCCAGGGATTCAGATCCAGCCCGAGTGGAGGCCGCGCTCTACCAGGCAGTGAAAGAGTGTGAGAACGCGCTGGAAACCCCTGAGCCGGAAGTCTGGTTTGCCGGTTTCGGCAAACACACTCAGGACTATGAAGTCAGGGCTTATGCCAAAGATATGTCTTCCCGCTGGCCGCTGCGCCACGATCTGCACAAGCGGATCAGCAAGAAGCTCAAGGAGAACCAGCTGGAGCTGGCTTACCCTCAGCTCGAAGTGCATATCAGCAACACGCACAACAAAGACACCAGCGGTATTATCAGAGGTTAATCGCAGATGTTGATTTTCGCTCACCGTGGCGCCAGTGGTTATGCGCCGGAAAACACCCTTAAGGCTATGGCGCTGGCACTAGAGCTTGGTTGTGAGGCAGTTGAGCTGGATGTACATCATGCCGATGGTGAGCTCTGGGTCTTCCATGACCGCCGCCTGAGCCCCAAGAGCGACGGCAAAGGGCTGCTCGCGCAGCAAAGCAGCAGCTATCTACGGCAGCTGAGGGTCGAGGGAGAACCTATCCCGACCCTGCGCCAGGTACTTGAGCTTATCAAGGGGCGCATGACGGTCAACATAGAGCTCAAGGGAGTGGGTTGCGTCGAGCCTTTTATCCAGCAATACCCGCAGCTACTGCAACTCGGCTACCAGCCAGAGCAGCTGCTGGTGTCTTCATTCAATCATCTCTGGCTCAAACAGGTAAAACAGCAGTTGCCCGACGTACCCGTGGCGCCACTGCTCGAAGGGATAGCTCTCGACCAAGCCGCCGTGGTCAGTGAACTCAAAGCCTGGTCACTGCATCTGGATATCAGCTTTATCAGCCGTGAACTGGTTGCCGATGCTCATCAGCGTGGCGCCAAAGTGTATGTCTATACCGTAGATGATGCCGATGATATCAGGGCACTGGCGGCGCTGGGGGTAGATGGTATTTTTGCCAACTATCCAGACAGAGCCGCCGCCGCATTGACTCAGGAGTCACAAACCGACTACCGCCACTGGTTTGAGTGATTAGTCGTTTGAATGCTCTCTGATTAGCGTGTTCAACTCTGGTTATTACGCTGGGCCCAGCTGCCGACAAAGATAAAGGTGGCGCTGACCAAGAGTAAAGTCCACAGCGCCGGTAGGTGCGCCAGCTGCCTGGCGAGCCAGGGACTGAGCGCCACTATCAGCATGCCGTAACCAAAGGCGTTGACCAGAATAAAGATCAGCGTGCGCAGCACAAAATTGCGAGCCCCGAGCTTACGGCGCAGAAAACGGTTGAAGTCGGCACCGAACACCAAAATGACGCAGGCAACCATGGCGGTGGCTATCTCATTGAGCCAGGGATAGAGCTGACTGCCCAGCTGGGTCAGCAGTTGCGTAACTGAATCCATTAAAATATAAAATCCATAAAAATAACGAAAACAACAAGGACAGATACTATGGCATACAAGCTGCTGTTACTCACCCGGGAAAATGCTGAATATCGACAGTTGTTGTCAGAAAAATCACTTCCTGGCCTTACTATCCTGGGCGATGACCCGGCCAATATCGCCAGTGCCGATATCTGGCTGGCCGAGCCGGCTCTGGCCCAACCGCTGCTGAGTCACGGCAAGAATCTAAGTTGGTTGCAATCAACCTTCGCCGGTGTCGATAAACTACTTGGCGCTAAAACCAGGAAAGACTACCTACTGACCAATGTGAAAGGTATCTTCGGCCCCTTGATGAGTGAATATGTGTTCGGTTATCTGCTCGCCGAAGTTCGCCAACATGCGCTGTATCATCACCAACAGCAGGAGAAATACTGGCACCCAGGTTCCCTGGCCACCCTACAGGGGATGAAGATGCTGATCCTGGGCACGGGTTCCATCGGCGAGCACCTGGCCGCCAGCGCCAAGCACTTCAAGATGCAAGTCTGGGGTATGAACCGCAGCCAAAGGGCCGTCGCGGGCTTTGATTGCATCATCAGCCCGGCCCAGCTCGATGAGCTTTTGCCCCAGGCCGATGTGGTCGTCAACACTCTGCCGAGCACTCAGGAGAGCCGAGGCTTGCTGAGCAAAGAGAGACTGGCACAACTCAAAGACAGCGCGATACTGTTCAACATAGGCCGCGGCGACGCCCTAGATCTGGATGCTCTGGTGGTCGAACTCGGCCGCAGAAACCGGCTCAAAGCCGTGCTGGATGTGTTTGCCCAGGAGCCGCTGTCACCGCTGCACCCCATCTGGGATTGCCCCAATGCGGTAATCACTCCCCATATTTCGGCGCCCAGCTTCCCGTCTCAGGTGGTCGATATTTTCTCCCGCAACTATCACCACTACCTCAATGCCGAATCACTGGAGAACCTGGTGTACTTCGACAGAGGCTACTAATCCTTACTCTAGCGCGCCCATTCCTCCGGGCGCGGTGCTATTGGCTGACTTAATAACCAACTAAAGGGTGATCTGCCCTAAAATATACCCAAGCGTTATTAGTATTGATAACGGTTTTCATTTAGACTTACAAACTGAAAATTGCTTTCCACTTACCAGCAGCAACCGGAGCCCGATAAATGTACGTTTGTCTGTGTCATGCGATTACGGATACCCAGATAAAGCAGGCTGTCAGCCAGGGAGATGTTAGCCTCAGCGAGGTGAAAAAACGCCTCGGTGTGGGTGATCAATGCGGTAAGTGTGTACGGATGGCGACGCAAATCATCCAGAATCAGCTGGATCTCGAGCCCAATTATTACGAAGTCGCCTGATATATTGGGTAAAAAAACAAAAGCCGCATCATAATGCGGCTTTTGTAATTTCTGGGCCGGGCTACAGCGCCGGCTCCTCCAAACTGACCTCGACACTGTCGACCCTTTGCAGCCCTCTTGGCAGCTTGGCACCACGACGGCCACGCTCACCACGGTAATGCTCCAGATCGCTGCTCTTCAATGTCAGCTTACGCTTGCCGGCCCAGAGGGTGACATTGGCACCCTCCGGCACCAGATATAGATGGGTCACCAACTCTTCGCGGTTTTTCGCCCGCTCCGATGGGATGCCGATGATCTTGTTGCCCTTACCCTTGGCCAACTGCGGTAGCGCCTCCATGGAGAACATCAGCATCCGCCCTTCATTGGTAATGGCCAGAATCGAACTGGGTCTGGACTTGTCCAGTTTACGCGGCGTTAAAGCCTTGGCATTGGCCGGCAGTGTCAGCAAAGCCTTACCCGCCTTGTTGCGCGACACCATGTCCTTAAAGGCGCAGATAAAGCCGTAACCGGCATCACTCGCCAGTAGGAAGCAGTTATCATCATCCCCGAGCAATACATGCTCCATGCTCTCCCCTGGGGCCAGATTGAATCTGGTGGTAATAGGTTCCCCTTGGCTACGGGCCGAAGGCAGAGTATGGGTATCCGTGGCGAAGGCGCGCCCGGCGCTGTCAATAAACACAGATTGCTGGTTGCTGCGGCCGGCTGCGGCGCAGAGGAAACTGTCACCTGCCTTATAGGACAACCCGGCGGCGTCTATATCATGGCCCTTGGCACAGCGCACCCAGCCCTTTTCAGACAACACCACAGTCACGGGCTCGGTCGGCACCAACTCCTGCTCCGACAGCGCTCTTGATTCGCTTCTCACCACCAGTGGCGAGCGGCGGTCATCACCATAGGTTTCCGCATCTGCCTGCAATTCTTTCTTGATCAAGGTCTTCAGGCGGCGTTCCGAGCTGAGCAGTTGCTGCAGCTTTTCCCGCTCGGCTTCAAGCTCATCCTGCTCACCACGGATCTTCATCTCTTCCAGCTTGGCCAGATGGCGCAGCTTGAGGTCCAGAATTGCTTCGGCTTGCTTGTCTGTCAGCCCGAAGCGGCGCATCAACTCGGCCTTGGGTTCGTCGTGGAAGCGGATGATCTCTATCACTTCATCAATATTGAGGAAGGCAATCATCAAGGCTTCAAGAATATGCAACCTGGCCAGAACTTTATCCAGACGAAATTCCAGACGCCGGCGCACAGTATGAATTCGAAACTCCAGCCACTCACTCAAGAGTTGCTTGAGCCCCTTGACCTGAGGCCGACCATCGAGGCCAAGCACATTGAGGTTGACCCTGTAGCTCTTCTCCAGATCTGTAGTGGCAAACAGGTGCGCCATCAACTGTTCGATATCGACCCGGTTGGATCTCGGCACTATCACCAGCCGCACCGGACTTTCATGGTCCGACTCATCGCGCAAGTCTGTCACCATAGGCAGCTTCTTGGCCTGCATCTGCGCCGCCAACTGCTCGAGGATCTTGCTGGAGCTGGCCTGGTGCGGCAAAGCCGTTATCACCACTTCACCGTTTTCCACAGTGTAAACCGCACGGGCCTTGATTGAGCCGCGGCCCGATTCATAGACCTTGGCGATTTCGGCGCTCGGGGTAATGATCTCGGCAGCTGTCGGATAATCGGGCCCAGGCACGAATTCCATTAGCCGCGGCAGGTCAGCCTTGGGATTATCCAGCAGCTCGATACAGGCATTGGCCAACTCGCGGGCGTTATGGGGCGGAATATCCGTGGCCATACCCACTGCGATACCGGTAATACCGTTGAGCAGAATATGCGGCAGTCTGGCAGGCAGTACCAAGGGCTCTTTCAGGGTGCCATCGAAGTTGACGCCCCAGTCCACTGTACCTTGACCTAGCTCGCTGAGCAGCACCTCGGAAAACTTGGATAGCCTGGCTTCGGTATAACGCATGGCCGCAAACGACTTGGGATCGTCCGGAGCCCCCCAATTACCCTGACCATCCACCAGGGGATAGCGATAGGTAAAGGGTTGCGCCATCAGTACCATGGCTTCGTAACAGGCGCTATCGCCGTGCGGGTGATACTTACCCAGCACGTCACCCACGGTACGGGCCGACTTCTTGTATTTGGCCGCCGCCGATAATCCCAGCTCGCTCATGGCGTAGACGATTCGCCGTTGCACCGGCTTGAGACCATCGCCGATATGGGGCAAGGCCCGGTCCATGATCACATACATGGAATAGTTGAGATACGCCTCTTCGGTGAAGCGCCTGAGCGGCATCTGCTCCACGCCATCCAGGCTCAAGGCTATCGCATCACTCATTATTCATTTTCCTGTTCAGGTGTCGGCGCATAGTCCGACTCAGATTCAGCATCTTCTGCATCAGTGTCTTTGTAGTACAGGCGGTAGATGTTTCCCTTCAGATCATCCGAAATATAGACGGCGCCATCCGGGGCCATCGCCAGTGAATGGGGCCTGGCCACCGGAAACTCACCATCGAGAAAACTCACCAGGGTGCGGCGATTGCTCACCTGGCGGCCATCGGTTTCCAACACCACTATCTGGTAGCCCACCTTACTGGAACGGTTCCAGGAGCCGTTCTCAGCCAATAAAATCTGGTTGTGATATTCGGCGGGAAACTGGGTTCCCCGATAAAACAGCATCCCCATAGGAGACACATGCGCCGGCAGTTCATAGACTGGCTTGGTAATATTCAGGCTCTTGGGCTCTTCATAGGCAGGCTCCTGCACCGCTTTGCCATGCACATATGGAAAACCATAATGCGCCCCGGCAACATCGACCCGGTTGATTTCATCCGGTGGCAGATTATCCCCCATCCAGTCGCGGCTCATATCGGCAAACCAGAGGCGGTTATCCAGTGGCGACCAGTCAAAACCTATGACATTACGTATTCCGAGCGCTATCTGCTGACTACTGCCCGAGTTCACATCCACGGCAATGATGCTGCCAAAAGGGGCACTGGGCTCACACACATTGCAGGGGGCGCTGATGGCGATATAGAGCCTGTCATCCGGGCCAAAGCGCATGGCTCTGGCGCTTTTCTTACCATTGCCCGGCAGTTGATCATAGACTTCCCGTGCCCGCGGAGGGCGCCTGAGCCTGGGTTCGATATCACGGAATACCACAACCCTGTCTTCCAGAGCGACATAGAGATCGCCCTTGTGAAAAGCCAAGGCCTCCGGGTAATCCAGGCCCTTGGCTATCAGATAACGCTTATCAACCCGGCCATCATTGTTACTGTCGACCAAAGCGTGAATCGTGCCACTCTTGTGAGAACCGACAAACAGGGTACCTTCATCTCCCACTGCCATCTGCTTGGCATCGCCAACATCTGTGGCATAGAGAGAAACACCAAAGCCTTTGGTCACAGTAATGATCATCGACTGAGATGCATTGGCCGCCACACTCAGCAACGCCGCTCCCAGCAGGAGCAAGCCTCCGCCGGCCGCGATACCGACTCTGTTATTCAGGTTCATCATATCCTTGCCTTTAAGTTTTATAGTTATTGGCACATCAAGGGCGATTACAGCTGAGCAAGGTCTCCCTTGGTTTCCAGCCACGACTTACGATCACCTGAGCGCTTCTTGGCCAGCAACATGTCCATCAATGCCACAGTCTCGTCGACATCGTCTATGGTCAGTTGTACCAATCTACGGGTGTTGGGATCCATGGTCGTTTCCCTCAGTTGCAGTGGATTCATCTCACCCAGACCTTTAAAGCGGGTGACCTGCACTTTTCCTTTCTTGTTGTCTGCGGCAATCCTGTCAAGAATGCCTTGCTTTTCTGGCTCATCCAAAGCGTAAAACACTTCTTTGCCGATATCGATACGGAACAGTGGCGGCATAGCGATATACACATGCCCCTTTTCAACCAGAGTGCGATAATGTTTCAAAAACAGCGCGCACAGCAAGGTTGCTATGTGCAAACCATCCGAGTCAGCATCGGCGAGAATACAGATCTTGCCGTATCTGAGTTCGGAGATATCGTCGCTATCGGGATCGCAGCCTATGGCCACAGAAATATCGTGCACTTCCTGGGAGGCCAACACTTGGCTCGCTTCCACTTCCCAGGTGTTGAGAATTTTGCCCCGCAGCGGCATGATCGCCTGAAACTCTCTGTCCCTGGCCTGTTTGGCACTGCCACCGGCCGAGTCCCCTTCCACCAGAAACAGCTCGGAACGCGCCGGATCCTGACCTGTGCAGTCGGTCAGTTTACCGGGCAGCGCCGGGCCTGAAGTGACCTTCTTTCGGGCGACTTTCTTCGCTGCCTTGAGGCGCTTCTGGGCGTTGTTGATGCACATCTCGGCCAGCAGTTCGGCTTGATCTGTGTTGCTGTTGAGCCAGAGGCTGAAGGCATCACGCACCACACCCGACACAAACGCAGAACACTGGCGGCTGGAGAGTTTCTCCTTGGTCTGGCCGGCAAATTGCGGATCTTGCATCTTCACCGACAGAATAAAACTGGCCTTGTCCCAGATATCTTCCGGGCTAAGCTTAATCCCCCTTGGGATCAGGTTGCGAAACTCACAGAACTCACGCATCGACTCGAGCAGTCCCTGACGGAAACCGTTCACATGGGTACCCCCAAGCGGCGTTGGAATCAGGTTGACATAGCTTTCGCTGATACTGTCGCCGCCCTCAGGCAGCCAGGTAATGGCCCAGTCGGCGGCTTCCAGATTGGTCTTGATACTGCCGACAAAAGGCTCCTGTGGCAGCGCCGGGGCTTCTTTGAGGGAGTCTTTCAGATAATCGGTCAGGCCCTCTTCATAAAACCACTCATGGACCTCACCGTTTTGTTTGTTGGCGAAACGAATTCTGAGCCCAGGACAAAGTACCGCCTTGGCCCGCAACAGATAAGTCAGCTTGGTGACCGAAAAGTTCGGTGAGTCAAAATAGCTGGGGTCGGGCCAAAACTGCACCCGGGTGCCGGTATTGCGGCGCCCGCAGGTACCGGTTTCCCTGAGGCTCTCGGCCTTGTCGCCATGCTCAAAGGCCATTTCATACACTTTGGCATCGCGGCGAACCGTGATCTCAACCCTTTTGGAGAGGGCGTTAACCACAGAGATCCCCACCCCATGCAAACCACCGGAAAACTGATAGTTTTTGTTGGAGAACTTACCACCGGCATGCAGTTTGGTCAGGATCAGCTCGACCCCGGGGATCCCCTCCTCCGGGTGAATATCCACCGGCATACCACGGCCATCGTCTGTGACTTCCAGGGAGTTGTCTGTGTGTAACACCACATCGATTCGGGTTGCAAACCCTGCCAAAGCCTCATCGACACTGTTATCTATGACTTCCTGACCCAAGTGGTTGGGTCGGGTGGTATCGGTATACATGCCGGGACGGCGTTTTACCGGATCCAGTCCGTTCAGTACTTCAATGGCATCGGAGGTGTATTGATTGGTCATAGCGCACACTGTCTTTTATGTTCAGGCCATGGTGGGCCGCGAGGATCTGATTGTCAAGATAAGTGTAAAAAACGGCAGACTGCGTCCAGCTTGTCGCCGTAACCCACAAAACTATGGTTTCCACCGCTTTCCAGCAGCATCTCACAGCAGTGATATTTGCCCAGGGCCTGGCGATAATCCAGCACCTCATCGGCAGTCTGTAATAATACAAAAAAACGATCCGGATTGAGAATGACCGGCGTATCAAATTCAATCAGCTGCTGCTGATGTTGTGGCAATAATTGGTAATGTTCGTCGGTATAAGGGTTGTATTGCGGCCCCAAATAGTCGCTGAATAACTCAAAGGGACGCACCGCCGGGTTAATCAGTACCGCCTTGCCGCCATAGCGCTCCGCCAGCCAAGAGGCAAAATACCCGCCGAGGGATGAACCGATAAATGCCAGTGGCTCGCCCTTGGCTTTGGCCGCTTCGGTCAACTGAATCAACAGTTCCATCGCCGCCTTGGGCGAACTGGGTAGCTGTGGTTGCTCCAGTCGCACACCGGGAAAATGTTGTTCAATATAGGTGCGGGTAAGCACGGCCTTGTCAGACAAGGGAGAACTGTTGAAACCGTGAATGTAGAGCAGCATAGTTCCTCACAAGGGGCCACTGCTCCAAAGCAAATTCAGTAGCCGCTGGCCTCAGCATCCGGTGCGAAGCGCTCGCCCGGGATCCGATAAACATTGGTGAGCATGCTACCATCGGGTTTGAGCTCCAGCAAACGGTAGCCAGGCTGCAGTGCATCCAGCGCAAAATAGGAAGACAAGGGTTTAAATTGAATACAGGTCGATGGTGTCGCCATCAGAGATAACTTGTGGGTTTCACCCTGATATTCTGTATCCAATTGCTGATGAACATGGCCCCAGAGCATGCCCTTGACCTGAGGATAACGCCCCATCTCTTTGAGGAAATGGGCGCCATTATCCATACAGTGCTGATCCAGCCAGGTGCAGTCCACCAGCACAGGATTATGATGCATTACCAGCAGCACATGTTTGTCCGGTTCAGCGGCTATGGCACTGCGGATGATCTCAATTTCGCTTTCGGCCATATGGCCACCGGGCTTTCCACGCACTGTGGAGTCCAGCAAGATAATCTGCCAATTCCCGGCCAATACCCGTCTGTGACCATAGACACGCTCACCCTGCATATGCAGATACATGATCCTGGGGTCATCGTGATTGCCAGGCAGATAATGGCAGGGCAGATTCAGCGGTTTGATGGCTTCGACAAAGTTGCGGTAGGACTCACCGGAGTAATCCTGGCTAATGTCACCACTGGCCAGCAGCATGTCGGCGGGATACTTGACCGCCTGGATGGTATTGATAACGGCATTGAGACTGTTGGCGGTATTTACGCCAAGAAGCTGTCCTTCGGGATCGGCAAACAGGTGAGGATCTGTGATCTGCACCAAACGAACACTCTTGTCCTCAGGAATACTGTATGTGATTGCCTCTTTCAGCACTTTGATTACCCAATCTCAGGACTGACAAACGAGGCGCGCCTGACAGTCTATTTTCAATAACTCCTCCAGGAAGGCGTTTACCTGGTACTTTTCATCGCGGTGGTACATGCGTAAGTTTGGATAATCATACACTGGCCGCAATTGGTAAATCTGTCGGCTGCTTAACACTTCTGCTAATTTAGCATCATGATAAATCCGCACAGTGACCTTGGGGACAGGTATCAATCCGCCCTTTCCTACATGGCGGGAAATACTGACCAACTGGGTATAGCGGGTATTTTCCAGCAACTCGACATCCAGGCAGCCGAAATCCCCTTCTACCTGCCAGCTTTCACCCACTTCACCCTGCTCCGGCAACCAGCGCTGAATATGGCCATAGTTGCGGCCACACAGGGCTAAAAAGCGGCTGACATCCGGCTGGTATTTCTTGTCACTGTCTTTCTTGTTCATTGGCCTGGATTAAACTTTGATAGTTAAGCTGCAACCATTGCAGTCCGAGCACGGTCGAAGCATTGTCGATTTCGCCACTAAGCACCTTGGCATAAGCATCACTGCGGGAAAGCACATGCAACCTAATGTCTTCATGTTCTTCGGCCAAGCCATGCAGCCCTTTGGCCTTGGATGAATCCACCGCCGCCCAATAGAAGAAGAAGCGTTCACTGCAACCTCCGGGGCTGGAAAGATAGCTGCTTACGGCCGAAATTGCACTGGCATTGAGTCCGGTTTCTTCCAAAAGTTCCCGTTTGGCCACCTCATCGGCCACTTCGCTGGGGGCAATCATACCCGCCACCAACTCCAGCAGCCAAGGAGATTCACTGGTTTCCAGCGCAGGAAACCGCACCTGCTCAATCAACACCACTTTGTCTTCTTGCGGATCATAGGGTAAAACCACCACTGCATGGCCGCGCTCAAACACCTCACGAGTCACTTCATCGCTCCAGCCCCCGGCAAACAGCCGATGACGGAAACGGTATTCCTCCATACGGAAAAACCCACGGTATAGCGTGCGCTGCCCCAGCACCTGAACATCCTCTTTGGTGAATTTTTCTGCTGCCATTTTCACTCCGCTTTAGCTATAAAAGGTGCAATTTCAAACCACCCGGCACCATTTGCCAATAAAATCTGTTACACTTCCGAATTGACTTGAAAACGGTTGATTTTTTAGTATCAAAACCATTAAGTTTTGCTGTATCGGGAAGCGTCGGGAAGCGCAAACCGCCTTTATCAAAGGCATTAACAGTCTAACGAAGTTGAAACCGCCCGTCACAGGGTGTTTGTCTATAAGGACAGCCAATGAAATTCAAGATCCGCACTTTATGCGCGGCGTTAACGCTCGCAGTTTCTGCCCCGGCCGTTCAAGCCGACGATTTACTTCAGATATATCAGCAGGCATTAACCAATGATCCAGTGGTACTCCAGGCCAAGGCCCAAAGAGACCAGTTGTATGAGAAAATTGAAGAGAATCGCGCACCACTGCTGCCAACCATCAGTGCCAATGTCGGTTATGACAAAGCCTGGAACGATCCCAGTGCCGACACCAGCGGCCTGACAGGTGCGATTAAACTTAACCAGGTCATCTATGATCATTCTGCCTGGGTCGGTTTGAGCCTGGCGGAGAAAGCTGCATCACAGGCCGATGCCGTCTACGCCTCTGCCCTGCAGACACTGATCACCCGAGTAACAACCGCTTACTTTGACGTGTTGGCCGCCAAGGACAACTACGAGTTCAAAGGCGCCGAGAAGCGTGCCATCGAGCGTCAGTTGGAACAAACCAAACAGCGCTTTGCCGTTGGTCTGACAGCCATTACCGATGTTCATGAAGCTCAGGCTCAGTATGATCTGGCGACCGCCGATGAAATTTTGGCAGAGAATCAGTTGATCAACAGCTATGAAGCCCTGCGTGAAATCACCGGCATAGATCACAAGAGCATCGACATTCTGGATACCAACCGCTTCTCTGCGGCCAGCCCAACCCCGGCAGTGCCAGGCGATTGGCTTAAGATGGCCGAGACCAACAGTGTCGACCTGCTGACCCAGCGTATCGGTAAAGATATCGCCCAGGAAACCATCAACCTCTATAAGGCCGGCCATATGCCGTCTCTGAGCCTGAGCGCCGGTTATACCAAAGGCCTGGAGCAGGAAATCGGCAGCCAGAGCCAACCTGACTTCGATAACGGTACCGTTGGGGTTAACCTCAGTGTACCTATCTTTGAAGGTTTCAAGGTCAGCTCTCAGGTGAAACAGGCGCAATACGCCTATGTTGAAGCCAGCCAGAAGCTGGAACAGACTTATCGCCAGGTAGTCAAAAATGTTCGCAACAACTTCAACAACGTTGGTGCTTCTATCAGCTCCATCAAGGCCTATGAGCAATCAGTGCTCTCTTCCGAAAGTGCATTGAAAGCCACTCAAGCCGGTTTTGAAGTGGGTACCCGTACCATAGTTGACGTGCTGAACCGTACCCGGGATCTGTATGATTCCAAGCGTCAGCTGTCCAACGCCCGTTACGGCTATATCAAGTCGATATTGGCGCTGAAACAAGCCACAGGCACCCTGAATGAAGATGACGTCATCTCAATCAACAACGGCCTGACAGCTCCTGCACAGCAGTAAGCTGAAGCTTAACCAATAAAAAAACCGCCAACTGGCGGTTTTTTTGTGGCTAATCGACTGAAACGGAATTAGAACACCAATTCAACACCGGCAAAGAAGCCGTCAAACTGCATATTGCTGCTCATGCCGTTGAAGCCGTTCACGTCAAATTTAAAGTCACGGTAGCCGGCACGCACCCGGGTATCCAGCGCCACGCCATCAAACTCCCAGCCCAGACCTACTTGGTAGTCATAGACACTGGATTCATTGATACCGGCCAACACATCGGCAAAGGCGTACAAGCCGAAGAAAGGCAGGCCAACCTCGGCATTGGCATAACCCATGACCACACCGCTGTCGATATCACGCTGCTCAGGATGCCCTTTGTCTGCCACCCGGAAAGAACCATCCATCAACTTGTAGGCCCCACCCACATCCAGAGAAACCAGATCATTGTCCAGTAGCTCATAGTAAAGGATAAAGTCTGTGTTGCTCAGGTCGGCCGTAGCATACACATCACCGCTGAAGGTGTGGCCGTTGAAACTGAAGTTGGCATTGCTCATAGCGCCATCTTCTTTCAGGCGGTTTTCGCGGATCTTCAGGTTGGGCAGCAGTGGCACAGGGTGCTCAACGCTGAACCAAAGGCTGTACTGGGCGGAAGAGTCATAGTTGAACTCCTGCTGCGGCTGGCCTTTCTCGGCGAAAGTACCGCTGGCATCTCCTTTCCAGTAATCGGCGCCTACCTTAAAGCCTACGACTGTTGCTGCCTGGGCGGAGGTCGCCATCAAAGAAGCCAGCAAGGCTGTCGCCAATAAAGTCTTTTTCATAAATTAACCCTGTGAAAGCAAGTTGGTTAAATCAATCACCGCGGCATTGGCGCGGGACACATAGTTGGCCATCACCAAGGAATGGTTGGCCACCAAACCGAACCCGGAACCATTGAGGATCATTGGGCTCCAGACTGTTTGCTGAGTCGCTTCCAGTTCACGGATGATCTGTTTGAGACTCACTTCGGCATTCTTTTTCTTCAGTACGTCAGCAAAATCGACCTCTACGGCCTTCATGAAATTCAGCAAGGCCCAGGCAGAGCCTCTGGATTCATAGAAGACATCGTCTATTTGCCACCAGCTGGTCTTAATCTGCTGGCTCGCCAGGTTGGGGGTCGACTGACGCGCGGCACTGTCACCGGCCAGATCGGTATTCAGCCTCTCCTGACCAACACTGGCGGCCAGACGCTGTGACATGCTGCCCAAACGCTTCTGCACCTCTTTCAACCACTCATTGAGATTATCGGCGCGGGCATAAAACTGGGCATCCGGGTTATTGGGATCCATCATCCGCGCCCGGTAAACCTTCAATAGCTTGATGGCATCGCGATACTCGCTCTCGGCACTGGGCACCAGCCAACTGGTATGCTCGATATTCAGCTTGGAATGTGCTTCCAGCAGATCTTTGTCAGCGGTGGACTGAGACTGGGAGCGGCTGAACTCTTTGCGCATGATCAAGGCGAGATCCCGCACCTGTTCCAGGGCCCCGAATTCAAACGCAGGCATGTTGTCCATCATCACAGAAGGCGGCATCATGTCGTTGGACAACCAGCCTCCTTGCTTATCCAGCAAGGTCTCCATGGTTTCGATCAAGGCGCTGGTAGTGGCATAACCTGTAATTTTCTCTCCCTTTTCCGATGTCATCACCTTGGGCGTCAACACTTCGGGTTCAATACTCCACCAAACACTGATGCCGTATGCGATAACGAACACTATGACCGCTGCACCGACACCTTTTTTCCATGTCATTTGCATCCCGGGTTCTCCTTAATGATGGTGATGATGCTCTTGGGCTGCAGGAGCATCATTGGGGGATTTTACTTCGAGTTCGATATTGAGGGTGTCACCATTGGCAAAACTTAATGTCATAGGCACTTTTTGCCCCAGCTCTAACGGTGCCTTGAGGCCCATGATCATGATGTGATCGCCGCTGCTTTGCAGCGTCAACTGGCCATGCTCAGGCAGCGGGAAAGCTGCCACATGGCGCATTTTAACCAGGCCATCTTCTTCAATCAGGGTATGCAGCATGGCTTCACGGGCCACAGGGGTGCTGGCAGAAACCAGCTCAGTCGCCGCGCCATGGTTGCTGAGTGTCAGATACGCCGCCGTATTGGGAACAGAAGCGGGCATGGCCCGGATATATCCTTGTTCGAGCATTATGTTCGAGGCGAAGGCGCTGGCACTGATGCCGGCCAGCAAGATAACTTTAAACAGTTGTTTGAATATCGCCATCTATGTCTTAAACTCCATGTAAAACCCATTTCGTCAGCAAAGGAAACAACGAATGAGTACGATTCAGGTTCAGGATGAGCAGGGTGTACGCATCATACGTTTTAACCGTCCGGATAAACGTAACGCCCTCGATCTCGATATGTATAAGCAGCTTACAGAATACCTGATCCAGGGGGAAGCGGACAACGAGATCCGTGCCTTTCTGCTGACAGGCAGTGAAAACTGCTTTACTTCAGGCAATGATGTGGCGGATTTTCTCAAGCAGCCGGATCTGGGGCCTAACCACCCTGCGGTGCGATTTCTCTTTTGCCTGCTTGAGCTGAAAAAGCCCTTGGTCGCCGCTGTCAGCGGAGCCGCTGTCGGAATCGGCACCACGCTGCTGCTGCATTGTGACCTTGTCTATGCCGATAACACAGCCCAGTTCCGTTTGCCCTTTATCGACCTGGCACTGGTGCCTGAAGCCGGCTCCAGCCTGCTACTACCTGAATTAGTCGGCTATCAAAAGGCCTCTGAACTGCTGTTGCTGGGCGAAAGTTTCGATGCCGAAACGGCGCTGGATCTCAAACTCATCAACCGCATGTTGAGTCCGGTGGAGCTCTTCCCTTATGCGCTGGAAAAGGCCAAGGCTCTGGCCTCCAAACCACCTCAGGCGCTGCAACTCACCAGACAACTTATGCGGCCACACAAGAGCCGGGTACAACACCAGATGCATCAGGAGTTGGAACTCTTCGGCCAGCGTCTGCAGAGCGATGAAGCCAAAGCGGTTTTCCGCCAGTTTCTCAACAAAGGTTAAATCATCGAGGCTGAATCCAATGTTGCTGCGGCTGGGCTGACACCAAGCCAGTCGCAGCAACACTAGTCCTGCCATTGACTGGACTTGCCTATTCCCCATACTGCCAATGCCAAAACCAGCACGGGCCAAATCATTGCAAAGCCGCTGATAAACATCAGTAATGCCGCAGCAACACAAAGTACGCACACCACCGCCAACACACTGAAAGTCATTGCGGCCCACACCAATGCCAGCATCGCGGTTATCAGGGTCAACACCCAGCTCCAGTTCTCGGCATCCAGCCATAGAAACGGGCTACCCCAAATCCCCACTGACATAAACTCGCGGCTGAGCAGAGAGACCATAAGGATCAGCGCGCCGACTATGCTCCATACCAGTAACTGAGACAGCAACCTATATCTTCTGTGCTTGTTTCGACTCTTGTTATACATACTCATTTCACCCACTTGGGCCACAACAGTGCCAGGGCAAAGTAAGCCGTCAACCCGAGCAATGGGTGCATCAGAGTGATGACTGCGGCAACAATTCGGGTCCAGAATACCGACCAGCCAAAACGCTCGGCCATATCGCGGCATAGGCCACAGACGATGGAAGAATTTCCCTTGAGTGTACGTTCCAAATCAAACATAACTGACTCCGATTATCTCGTTAACTGTATCTGCCGGGCACCGCAGGCTAACAACGCCACCAGGGTGTAGCCAAGCAACGGCAGAAACATCAGTAGTGCCAAGGTGCTATTTATCCACATAGGCACCTCAATCGTTGGCTTGGGTCAGAACACTGGTCTCCACGGGTAATTCGGTGATCTGACTCAGGGTTTCTTGAGTCATCTCGTCGCTCAGTTGGGCCACACTACGCTCCAGTTCCTGTTGCAGGGAGGCCAGCATTTCACGCTTGGCACTGAGCAACATGGTCTGGGCCTGTTGACTCAGGTTCTGTTCAACAGCACTGAGGATAGGTTGAGTAGGCAGTACATCGGCCTGGGCTGAAACACTGGCTGAAGCCAAAACAACGCCAAGAAGCAAAGATTGAATAGTCAGGTTGGAAGTTTTCATGCTTGTCATCCCTTTCTGGTTAAGCTGAACGGGTCAGCGGTCAAGATGACTAATTCAAAGGACGTGCCAACTGGGAAAAACTTCAGTTAAGACTATGATATTAAATGAAATAAAAAACAAAAACGGCCAATCATTAACACAGAATGACTGACCGTAACAGCACAAAAATACAGCAATTTCCTATCTGTTGGTAAAAAGCACTATCACCATAGCGATTTTCACCACTCGGGTATTACAGCAAGGTCAAACTCCGCTGTGCATCATTTCACGAGCCTTAAGCAGCACTTCGATGCCGGCACCCGGCTTGTGGGCATTCTCGCTCAAATGACGGCGCCAACTGCGAGAACCGGGGATCCCCTGATACAGGCCTGTCATGTGTCTGCTGATATGATTCAAGCGGCCACCCGACTGCAGATGAGCTTCCACATAGGGCAACATGGCATCCACCACCTGATCGCGACTCATAACCTGGCTATCGAGGCCAAAGATCTTCTGATCCACCTCGGCCAACAGATAGGGATTTTGGTAGGCTTCACGCCCCACCATCACCCCATCCAACTGGGACAGATGGGCATGCATCTCTTCAAAGCTCTTGATACCACCATTGATGCTGATATGCAGGCCGGGAAAGTCCTGCTTCAATTGATACACCCTGGGATAATCCAATGGCGGGATCTCACGGTTTTCCTTGGGACTAAGCCCCTGCAACCAGGCCTTGCGGGCATGGATGATGAAAGTATCGCAGCCGGCGGCACTCACCTTGGTAATGAAGTCACAAAGAAATTCGTAGGAATCTTTATCATCTATGCCGATGCGGGTCTTGACCGTCACCGGAATATCTACCTTCTGGCGCATGGCATCGACGCAATGGGCCACCAGCTCTGGCTCTTCCATCAAACAAGCACCAAAGCGGCCGTTCTGTACTCTATCCGATGGGCATCCCACATTGAGGTTAACTTCGTCATACCCCCTTTGCCGGGCGATTTCGGCGCAGCGGGCCAGATCCTCAACATTGGAGCCACCCAGTTGCAATGCCAGCGGGTGCTCTTCCTGGTTATAAGCCAGATAATCGCCCTTGCCATGCAGTATCGCGCCTGTGGTCACCATCTCAGTGTAGAGCAGCGTCTGGCTCGACATCAGCCGGGCAAAGTAACGATAGTGGCGGTCCGTCCAATCCAGCATGGGGGCAATGGAGAATCGTCTATTGCCTGATATATCTCTAACTCCAGTAACTGTGCTGGATTCGATGGTTTTTGCGTTTGTCATATTATGGTTTATTTCTGTGCGTTTTGGTGTATTTTAGCGTTATCAGGTACCCATTGAGGTACCCAATTTTTTAGGATTAGGAACCCATATGGCCTTTTATAAAGTTGAACCCCGGGCGAAAGCGAACGGGGAGCCGCGCTATAAATGCACAGTGAGAGTCAAGTCCAAAGGGAAAATAGTATACAGCGACACCCGGACTTTTGGCAAAAATGCAGCCGCCGAGGCTTGGGGCAAAAAGCGGGTGGCTGAGTTGGAGCTCAACGGGGTACCCACCCAGGGTACCCAAACAATCTTGCTGCGAGATTTCATTGCCAAGGTGATAGACGATCCTCACATTGAACTAAAAAGAACCAAGCTTTATGTGCTGCAGATGCTTGCTGACTGTGAAATAGGCGCACTTCCTATTGATAAGATCACCTCTGCTGATGTTGTTAAGCACTGCAAGATGAGGCGCGAAGCTGGCGCCGGGCCAGCAACGGTTGCACACGATGTGAGTTATCTACGCTGGTGCCTGAAAACGGCCAGGGTAATGTTGAGCCTTGATATCACCGATGCGGCCGTGGTTGATTCCTATGAAGTGCTATACAACCAGAATCTTATTGGCAAGTCGGAACGCCGCCACCGCCGGCCAACGTCCGATGAGATAGAAAAGCTTAAAGAGGGGTTGCTGGCTAGATCAAGCCACAGGGCAAGCATTGGTATCCCCTACGTTGATATCCTTGATTTCTCGATACTCAGTTGCATGAGGATTGGGGAGGTATGCAGGATTAAGTGGGAAGACGTTGACGAGGCTCAACGCGCTGTATTGGTGATGGATAGAAAGGACCCACGTAAAAAATCCGGCAACCACATGCTGGTGCCATTACTGGGCGGTGCGTGGGAGATATTACAGCGACAACCAAAAGAGGATGACCGCATTTTCCCTTACAACGAAAAGAGTGTGACGGCCGGATTTCAGCGGGTTCGTAATGCTCTTGGTATCAGTGATCTGCGGTACCATGACTTGAGGCGTGAAGGGGCAAGCAGGCTGTTTGAAAAGGGATATAGCATTGACGAGGTAGCCCAGGTCACTGGTCACAGGAACATTAATACACTCTGGCAAGTTTACACTGAGCTATTTCCTAAGCGCCTGCACGATAAGGATTTTTTGAAATGATAAAACATTGGTATTCTTAAGATGTTTTGCATCAAATAATAATAGAAATTTTTGAAATAAAAAACTTGCAAATGGTCGCGATTGCGACCATAATAAATTCAACGGTTCGGCAATGGGTCGAACCAACTCAGAAAAGTGAGATAAATTATGAACAACAATCAAATCGTTTTTTCAGCTGTTACTGGTTTTGAAGCCTCTTATAAACCAATGGGTGCAGCACAGGAATACAACACATCAGATTTTGACGAAATTCATTCAGTCGTTGAGGGTACAGTTGATAATGCTGATATTCTTGGCTTAGAGATAAACACTTCTGAGGTTGATATTGATGAAGTAACAAAAGCAATATTCAACTTTCACAATTGCGAGTCTGGTCAAGGCTCCGACTTGGATTGTATATTTAATAGCTTATCTTAATTACGAAGCGGCCGCAGCGCCGCTTTTTTATTGGAGTTATTATGACTAACTACGAACTAAAGCAGCTTAGACGCTTACTGTTTCTCGAAGTTAATGAGGCGGCTAGGTTGATAGGCGACTGTGAACCTCGAACATGGCAGCGCTGGGAAAAAGGGGATCGCCAAGTTCCTGGTGATGTAATAGAAACATTGCAAATGCTGGCATTGTCTAGGTATGAAATGCTGCAATTTGAATTCGATGAAACCAATCCTAACTACCGTTATTTCGAAACCTATGATGAATTTAAGGAGGCAGGTGGTGGAGGTAACGAATTAAAGTGGCGTTTGGCACAATCTGTATCTGCAGCATTGTTATGTGAACGCTCTGCTGATTATTGGAGAACGCAAGAGATTGTTCGTCCTGAGTAATTTTAGTTGCCAAATGATCAGTGCTAGCGCCGATTTATTATGTAAAGTAATAAAACCCTTTACCAAAGCTATAAGTTCAGACAAGGATTTGCGAGTGCGGCAAGTCGGGCGCCGGGCCCAGTACCCGGCCATCCTGAATATAAACGTATGAGCCAACATTGCCGCTGCCGGTTGCCCGGAATGTTTTACCGCTTCGCGTGGTTGCAGTCACTGTGCCATCGGCGTTCTCGGCGTTCACCTTGGCTATCTCCCGCGCTGGCAGCAGCTCACGTTTCAGTTGTTTCAGCATTATGCCCCCTGTCTGATTAAACCAGCGTTCTGGCGCACGGTAAGGCCGCTACTGCTCATGTTTGCGCTGATGGTCACGGTATCACACAGCGCCTTATAGACTTCACCGCGCCAGGTAATACCAATCAGCTGGCCAGGGCGCAGCGGCGGCAAGTCGGCCATCACTGTGGTGTTGATACTGACTCTGCGCTTGGTACCTGAATCGGCAATGGCATTGGTACCTGCCAGCCGGGCGGCCTGGGTATCAACAATCAGCATGTTGCTGATATCGTCTGTTGGTTCGTCACCGGCGGTACCATTAAGCCGAACCTCTACCGAAACGCCCTGCTGTTCCCCGCGCACCCAGGCGACATTGCATTGCTGGCCACGTTCTGTTTGCTCGCTGTGATTGAAGATCACCGCATCGTGCAGCAATACGTCAGGAATTGCGGCGGCCATGCTCCAGGGCGTATAGGTCCAGCGCGGCAGGATCCTGAGTTTGCTGTTATCTTCGTCCGGGTCCACCATGCAGCCAACCAGCCCGGCCAACTCGGCCACAGCATCCAGCGGCGTTTTGCCGCTAACTGAGCAAACCCCTGCCGGGATCACAAAGTCAGGTACCTGTACCAGCTCGATGCTCCAGCCGCTGTTGGCTACAATATCGCTCAGGCAACCGGCGAATGACCGGGCCGCTTGATTGTGGTAACTGATCTCACGCTTCCAGGGCCAGGCCAACTGAGAAGCCCGGCCCCTGGCGGCTGAGGTGTAGCTGTTAGAGGCCCAGGCTTCGCTGCTGCTCGGCGCCTCGGCCAGCAAGTAAAACTCATAGCCGTTAATGCCAATACGCAGCACCTCATCAACTGCCAGTAGCGCATCACCTTTGCTTGAGAACTTGATGCTGCCAGAGGTCACAAACTGGCTACGGCTGTCGGTTATGCTCACTTCGGTGATCACCAGCTCGCGGTTATCTGAGAGGCGGTGACAGGTCAGTGTCGGTTGCATTAAATACAGTCTCCGGATCTGTGGTTCAATGGGGACTTTGAGATCAAGCGGTGGCTGAACTGGGTTAGCATCTATCAAGCCGCCGCCATCATCCCAGTAGCAATGCCGTGGGTTTGGCTTGAACTTCAAGCTGACTGGGCTCTGGTTGTCCTGCCAAGGTTCACTGAAACGGATAGTGATTGGCCCTGGCTCAGGTGGCAGGTAGGCATCAGAGCAAATCCAAACGCCCCGATGCGGCCCCCATGCTATGGCAGGTTCTGCGCCGCGCTGATCTTCATGGCTGTAGCTGATCTCAGTTTCGCCATAGCATTCAATACCAAAGGCCCAAGCAATGGGCTGAGGTAAATAAACACTGCTAAGCGCTTTCCATCCAAGCTGCCAGATGGCTTGCCAGGCTGCAGGGTTTAACCAGCGAATACCGGCGGCCGTCTGCAGCGGTACCGGCAGGCGCCAGGTAACTGCAGTTGAATGCTGCAGAGCATCTTTGCTTTGCCAGTTTGTCAGCACCTCAATGCCATGCTGCCTGCCTTGGCTCCAGTAAACCTGCAGCCTGTCGGCAATGGCCGTAGGGCTCTGCCAGCTGAGTGCCAGCTGGGCGGTAGTGTGCGGCCCAACCATAGGCAGCTGCAGCTGCTGCTCAGTCTGGTGATTATGGATCCAGCGAATAGCGATATCGGCGCCGAGAGAAGGCTCTGGAATATCCGGCCCGGGATCCGGTGGGATATCACCACCAAATCTAATTTCAACCGGGGAAGTTAAATTCTGCCATGGTTGGCTGAATGTAATGGCTATCCCGCCCCTATCGAATCTTGGTGATACCGGCGATTGAAGATCGATCCATGCTTTGCTGAATCTCAACATCAGTTATCCTTAGACTAAGGGGATATTGCCATCACCCGGCTCAAGCTTTATACCGTCCAAAACTGCAGCATTGAATTGCCTGTCATCATCCAGCAATAGCAACAAAATATCATTCATGTGCTGATAAATAGGCGGCAAGCAAATGCTCTTGATATGTCCAGAGGCAAAGTCTCCGGTGCGAAGCACCATCATTCGACTGCGATCTAAAACAATAAAGCGCTCAGCCTGTGGGTCAGCGTCCATGGTCAGCTTTGACATTGGGGTAGGTGTTACCCTGTCTGGCATTATTCCTAGTAGTTTACTCATACCATACCTCTGCATTTATCCAATAACTACAACCACCATTGTGAGGGTTAGGTACAAGGTAGTGCTGTTGGCCGAATATCTCTTTGGTTACAGGCCAAAGCTGGTCTGAATATGCTGATGACGATGAAACAAGGATTCCCGGCCAAGTACCTCTGATAGGTGGCTGCAATACGCTATTAACAAAAGGGATACCCTGGGAATCCTGATATTCAGTCGTTACCTGTGTGGGGTGATATCCATCCAACCCAATAATAAACTTACCGTAGACAGGGTTTGGAGAGCCCACTCCAGGTGCTGCGGTGGAACTGTTGAATAGATTTCCTAATGGAAAGATAAGCTCATGCCTTTTTCGGGTATCAGCGCCTGTCACTTCACCATACCGACCAACTTCATGCCCATCATAAATATACCCAATACTGAATTGATAGTTTCCTGATGCGTTATCGCTGCTAGCCTTGCCAAAGATACCGAAGCCATTAACATCATTTAAATAACAAGAATCCAGTGATCCAACGCCAAAAGTCGGGTTGTCTCTGGTTCCCATGGCCATATACGGATACTGGGTGCTTGAGGTTAAAATATAGAATGCCAGTGAGGTTGCCAGCACAATCCACCTGTCCGGATATGATGAACCACCAAATGTATATAGATAGCTTGCGCCAGGTGTGGTGTTCCAGTCTGGATCAATCTGTGTAATTAACGGGGCTGTCTGAATGGAAATTAGGTTATTGTTGCGTCCATCCTTATACCTACTCCAGAAATGCATAAATCCACCTGGGTAACCTGGAACGTCTGCAGCTGTCCTAAAAACTATCTTCTCATTAGTGGCATCTTCCAAGGCCACAGACCACCCGGCAGGCTGTTTGGTGCCATATCCATCAACCAAGCACTTGCGAAGGATCTCAATCCATTCAGCATAAGTTCTATTTTGCAGCTGAGGTGCGCCGGGATCGTCCCAGCGGTAAACCGTTACTGGTAAAGACATTTGATAAACTCCAAATTAAGGCCCGGTTGGGCTGAGACTTTGATTACGATTCGGTACCACGGAAGCTGAGCACAGATTTATCATCGGTTATCTGGCTGTGGCCGCTCTGGACTGAGCGAATTGCCTGGACTGGTTTTGATGCAGCATACTGCTGGAACCTGGCCGCTTCACCCGGTTGCCAGCCGCCGCCGAACGCGCCTTGGCGAATGATGAAAAATGGCAGTCCTGTAGCCGGGTTGTTTGGAATAAAGTCATTCAATGTGTCACCAGTGGCCACCTGGCCCCGACCGCGGCCAATGAGCTTGAAGGTTTCCCCTGAGCCGGTAAACACCAGCGCCCAGTCTTCATTTACCGCGCTTTCGTTGACCACTTCGATGGGGTATTCAATCACGTTCAAGCTGCCATTTGCTGGCGCCCCGTCTTGATCCCAATTTCCATCCCAGGCGGTCATATCGCGCACTTCACCGATGCGGGATTCCAGCTCACCGAGTTTGAGAATGCTCGATACTGTGGCGCCAAGCTGATAGTCATTTTTCAATTGGCCGGCGAGCAGCAAAGAGTTATCTGATACCCCAGTTACCATGGCCAGCTCGCCAATGGTGTCTGACAGAATGAAAGGCGCGGTGAAGCCAGGGAACGCGCTCTGGATTGTTACCACGCCGGTTTCTTTGTCATGCTCGAAATGCTGATCGTCTACTGTCCAGAGGCTGAGGCCATCGGCATCCGTGATATCAACAAAACGGGCATTCTGGCGCACGTTGAGCGTTTGCCCTGCCTGCGGGTTATTCACCGGCTGAAAGTTGCTGTGCTGAACGCTGACAGTGCCGAACTTGCGGAAAATATCGACCTGGCCACCGCCGGGGATCCTCAGCGGGTTCAGACCATACATTTCTGGCGGCGGCAGCAGCCGCACACGTTCAGTGAGGTCATAGGTTAGAGTGCTGAGGTTGACCGGCTGATCAAACGTCAGGGTTACCAGGCCGTTGCTGATAGTGCCGTTTACCCCGGCGCCGGTTACCGTTCCGTCATTATTGCCGCTGGCACTGAGCAGTGAACCGGCAACCGCTTGCACTTGGATATAGAGCGAGTCCAGCAGAGGATCCTGAGAGTTGAGATTGAACGCACATTCGGTTTCGCCTACCTGGCTGCGGATCAAAAACTGTATGTCACGGTCACTGTATCCCTGTTCAAATGTGACTATGCCGCCCTCATAGTCAACAATCGCAACTCTGGTGTTAAAGCTGTATAGAGCATTATCTTTCTCTGATGTAATCTTGGCGGCCCATCCGTTTGACTCTTCGTTGGCGTTACCAAAGAAGCTGCCTTCTGCGATTATCGCCCCCTGGGGCAGTGGGTCGGCCAGCATGTGTTCTTGATACACCTCTGAGCTGATATAGGCACATGACACTTCCGAGCCCAAATCCGGCTTGCGTGTCAGTGTCGCGGCAATTTCACCTGTGCCAACCGTGACCACTGCTTCCTCGTTGCCGTAGATCACGCCGCCGGAAATGAAGCTAATCACCGGCTGATAATCCACGTTCTGGTTTTCACCCTGCAGCACATCAGCCGCTGGCCAGCTGTAGCTCTGGGCGCCACTGGCTGCAGTGGTCACTATCTTGCGCACAATGCTGTTATCGCCTGCAGTGATACGGATCCCCGCCTTAGTTTGCTCAGTGACAATAGCAGGCAGCAGCTGCTGCTTGGTTTCCTTCACCGCCAGGCTGTTATCACCGGAAGCAGCAGGGGCCGTCAGCTTAGTGACACCGTGGAAAATCACATTGTCGGCCGAGTTGGTGAGGCGCAGCTTGGTGCAGTTGGCCTCACCGTTGATCAACCTGTCATGTTCAGGGGTCGCAAAATCAATCGGCGGGTCAAACACTATGTTGCCGATGTTGTTACCTGGTGCATTGGTTTCAGTCACCATCGCGTAATGAGTGCGGCGCGGCCAGTTCTTATCCTCCTGACCCTCATACTCGGTTGAAATGGCAATGATCTGCCCTACCCTGAGATCTATCCTGCGCACGTATTCTTTGCCGTTTAGCATGTAAATGCTTTCCAGATATTCGCGACTGAAAGAGTTTTGATTTGGCAGGAACCCGGGCGCCCCGGATCGAAACAGTGAACCGGCAGTAACCGATGACTCAATGGCGTTAACCATTTCCGGCATGCGGCTGGCATCATCCAAGGTTGGCGACTCCACCAGAAACAGATTGACCAGGGGATCCTGAGGGGGCGAAGACCAGAAAACGTGCGCCCCGCGCAGTGTTGCCGTATCCTGGGTGACCAGTGACGGAAACGCTTTGGCGATATCAATGGCGGCCTCAGCGTGATCCACATCGGAAATGGCCCGGAATAATTCATTCAGGATCCCCGACCGAATGGGGTTAAGAGTACGCTGGCCCCCGGCATCTTCGTTCTGGCCAAGCTTTTCTGGTTTGTAAACTATCAGATTGTTCCGATTAATCACGATGCTATGCCTCTGCAGTCAGGAATTTAAGAACGACATTGCTCAGCAGCGAGTCGCCGCCGACTGTTGGGAATAGATCCTCCCCGACAACAGCCGGGCCATCGCGGTTATCCCAGATCACATTCCAGCTGTTGCCATCGAGTTCCAATTCAAACGGGGTGAGGGTTGAATAGTTGTGCTGTTGCAGCGCTTCAAAATCTGCGCGGGTCATCCCCGAGTTGGCGGTGCCGATCACCAAGGGGAACCCGCCAGGCAAAACAAATTGCTCGTATATCAGGGACCCATTCCCGCCGCGCTCTGCCACTGCCTGAACTCGCTGCTGTTCGTTTTGGTTCAACCAGAGCAACTGCTGATGCTCTGGGATAATGGTGTCAATGCGCTGCATTAGCCCCCCTGGGTCAGTTTTGCTTTCTCGATAGAACGCAGCAGCTCGTCCAACTGATCTTTATTGGTATCCAGTTGGGTACGGCGCCCCTCAACAACCAGAGTCAGCGTGGCGTTATAGCTATTGCCGAAACTGACCTGACTGGTTGTTTGTTTGGGTTGGGCTTGCTGCTGGGTAGAAGTGGGGTTTGATTGGGTGTCGCGCTGGTTCTGCTGTTGCTGGGCTTTAACTTCCTCAGTGCGATACTTGTAAACTTTGTTCAGCGTCTGCTCGGCGCGGCGCAGTTGATCAAGCAGCTCCCTGTCGCCGGTCTTTTCAGCCTCGGCCAGCTGGCTTTTGATATCGGCCAACTCTTGTTGATAACGGCGCTTCTCAATATCGGCTTGACGACCTTCGTACTCGTCCAGCTCATCCAGCAATGAGCTGAGCGTGTCTGACGCCGAGTCTTTCAGAGCGTCCATTCTCGAACGCGCCTTATCTATTGCGGCAGTGAGCAGATCAAGATCCTGTTCGTTCAATAGCCCCAGGGTCTTGCTTGCATGTTCGGCACTACGCAGCAATTGCATGTTGGCACTGTCAGTATCGTCTAATGCTTCAACTAACTTCAGCAACTCTACACGCTGTTCGTAGTAGGCCATTTGAGCGGATTTGCTGGCTATGTCCTGCTCATACTGCCAGCGG
>NZ_JAAUHW010000049.1:0-448 GCF_012030025.1 Shewanella sp. Iso12 | reverse complement strand
CTAATGAAATGGACACCTCCCCACAAAGACTTCAGTGAGCCATGCTGTAAGTGCAAACCAACAGCAATATGAAGAGGTGTCCCATGGAACAAATTATCGGAATTGATCTGGCAAAGCGAGTTTTTCAGGTGAATATCGTATCTGCGCAGGGTGAGAAGAAAGCGAATAAAATGATCACCCGTGAAAAATTGACGGCGTTTATTGTTCAGCAGCCTCCGTCCCGTATTGTGATGGAAGCGTGCGGCAGTGCAAATTACTGGTCACGCCAGTTCAGACAATACGGACATGAAGTTAAACAAATCAGTCCACAGTATGTTGCCCCCTTCAGAATGGGCAGTAAAAATGACAAAAATGATGCAGCTGCAATTGTCGAAGCTGACAGTCGCCCGGGTATGCGCTATGTGCCGGAGAAGTCTATTGAACAGCAGGATATTCAGTGTCTGCACCG
>NZ_JAAUHW010000048.1:0-480 GCF_012030025.1 Shewanella sp. Iso12 | reverse complement strand
CTGACTCGCTTCTCGTCTCACCAAGTTATAACCAAGCAGCAGCCCCCATAACTCTTGATAGACAAGTTCGACAGTCTTACTCCTCAGCACTAACGCATTGTGTTGCATCGAACTTTTTATGTCTCGATACCCTAATTCAATTTCCCATCGCTCGTGGTAAAGCGCCGCGACTGATTCCGCATCGTACTGCTCTCTGGGAAGAGACGTAAATACGGTTTTTTGCTTACCTTGTACCTGATAAGTCACGGCTCTCACTTGCCATGTTTCAGGTAGGTTAGGATTTTTCTTGCGTGCTTGTGGAGAGACTTTCATTTCGACTCGCATGTCGTCACTCTCTTCATCGTCCAGAAGGGTGTATTTCACCCCCTTCTTCGCCGGTAACAACCAATGTCTGTTAGCACCACTATTTTGGAGAGAAAGGAGTAAGTCTGCTCCATAAAACCCCTTATCCAATAAGGTCACGGAGTTATCCGGTAAGGC
>NZ_JAAUHW010000047.1:0-506 GCF_012030025.1 Shewanella sp. Iso12 | reverse complement strand
CCTTGCCAGCCGACGTTTGTCGATAGTCTTGATGGTATGCCAGTGCAGGCCAAGGAGTTGCGAGATATGTTTAATCGGCAAGAGCTTGAGTAGCGCCTCGACATGCTCAATGAGCAGTGTGGTCTGGCGAGCATAGGGCTTTAACCAGCTGATATGCTCCCGAACGATACCGCAATCAGGGCAAAGAATACGGCGGACGGGTAGCCGTAACTGAACCTGAAACGCCAGTATGGTTCGTTCCGATACGCTGCGAAGTGAAGCGTCGTGAACAGCCTTAGCCGGTTTGCCGCAAGCACAGTGGCCGTTATCAATCGGTTTTAGGTGGATGATGAGGGTTTGTTAATTTTGCTCGGTATGGACGGCTTCAAAGCCTTCCCAGAGCGCAATGGGGAAGGTAATATTCGACATTGAGAACGGTTGGGGTTGGTCATTGTTTTTGTTTGGCGACTAAACAATAACTCTCCAACCGTTTTCATTTCCAGTCCACGCTAATCTGCGATGAACCT
>NZ_JAAUHW010000046.1:0-568 GCF_012030025.1 Shewanella sp. Iso12 | reverse complement strand
TGCTCATGACTTTGAGCTGACTTGCGATGAACTGACAAGCGTGCTTAAAGCTGATTTCATTGGGCATTCGACCATGTTCTACTGCCGCCTGACTCGCTTCTCGTCTCACCAAGTTATAACCAAGCAGCAGCCCCCATAACTCTTGATAGGCAAGTTCGACAGTCTTACTCCTCAGCACTAACGCATTGTGTTGCATCGAACTTTTTATGTCTCGATAGCCTAATTCAATCTCCCATCGCTCGTGGTAAAGCGCCGCGACTGCTCCCGCATCGTACTGCTCTCTGGGAAGAGACGTAAATACGGTTTTTTGCTTACCTTGTACCTGATAAGTCACGGCTCTCACTTGCCAGGTTTCAGGTAGGTTAGGATTTTTCTTGCGTGCTTGTGGAGAGACTTTCATTTCGACTCGCATGTCGTCACTCTCTTCATCGTCCAGAAGGGTGTATTTCACCCCTTTCTTCGCCGGTAACAACCAATGTCTGTTAGCACCACTATTTTGGAGAGAAAGAAGTAAGCCTGCTCCATAAAAACCCTTATCCAATAAGGTCACGGAGTTATCCGATAAGGA
>NZ_JAAUHW010000045.1:0-605 GCF_012030025.1 Shewanella sp. Iso12 | reverse complement strand
ACTCTTGCTGTCTGAGCTCTTGCTGTCTGAGCCCCGGCTTCCCTTGTTTTAGGGGAAGGCGTTGAGCTCCGCTCGCTGAGTGCCGTTTTGCTCTTGGTCTAAATGCGATTGACTCGAATGTCTGTTGAATGTTCGTTTAGCCGAATTGCACCAAAAGCCATTGGCCTGCTCACTGGCTCTCAATCAACCGTTTACACTGTCAGTTGACGTCCCCGCCAGAAAACACCCCAATGGCAAACAGCCACCGCAAGGCGGTGGCTGACACACACTATCAGGCTTCGATGGGCTTGCGCCAGTCATCCGCACCTGAAGTACCGGCACTCACGTGGTCCCAGTCTATCTTGCGATAGGCCATTGACACCTCAACCAATTGGGTGAAATCCGCCTTGTTCGGGTCCTGGCAGTGTGGCATGTGACAGTTGATGTCCACTATCGTCGCACCTTCAAGCTTGGTAGTGAAGAAGTGCTCCTGCTTGCCCTCGATAGAGGTGCGGTACCACTTCAGCTCAACCTTGTTCAGCTTCTCACCGGATGACAGCGAGTTGTACATCAAAGGCACCGCCTTGTTCAGCGCCACGGTGAACTTGAACGGCTTGTGCACCCGC
>NZ_JAAUHW010000044.1:0-615 GCF_012030025.1 Shewanella sp. Iso12 | reverse complement strand
TGGCGAAATGGGCATTACCGACTACGCCTTTCGCTGTGACCCGCGCCATGAAAGCCGCAAACGGGAATACTGCGTGCAGTATGGCGAGAGCGACTTTGACTTCTTCGAACGCCTGACCCGCGAAGCGGGACTGTTCTACTACTTCGAGCACAGCAGCGACAAACACACCCTGGTGCTGTGCGATGCACTGGACAAACTGAGCCTGAGCCCCCACAGCTACCCCTACAACGCCCTGGCGGGTGGACGCGCCGAGCAGGCGAGTGTCCGCAGCGCCGAATACCGCCACCGCCGGGCCGAGAGCGGGGCCACCCTCAAGGACTACAGCTTCCGCAAACCGGCCTACAGCTTCCTGCAACCGAGCACAGAGGAGGCAGACTGGCAACAGAGCGGCTATGAACACTTCGACTACCCGGGGCGCTACAAGGACGATACCGACGGCAAACTGTTCAGCAAGGTGCGCCTGGCGGGACTGCGACGGGAGAGCGAGCAGCTGCTGCTCAAGAGTGACCAACTGCAGGCGTTGAGCGGGCAGAAGTTTGCCCTGAGCGAACACCCGGATGCGAGCCTTAACCGCGAATGGGTAATGGTGGGGGTCAGCCACACCGGCGAGCAGGG
>NZ_JAAUHW010000043.1:0-644 GCF_012030025.1 Shewanella sp. Iso12 | reverse complement strand
ATTGGCAACCTGGTGTGGGCCATTATTACCGGCAACCCCAAGATGAGCGATAACAAGGCCTTGTTCCATGCCGATCACAAGAACCTTGGTTCAGGTGCGCCCAGCGTTGAAACCATCAGCGCGCTGTGTGAACTGATGGAGTCGCAGATGATTGGCGAAGATCCGCTGAATATTCAGCCCGCCTTTGCCTTGGTGCCACCTAACCTGAAACGCACCATGCTGCAGATCGTCAAATCCAGTTCGGTCAAAGGTGCTGATGTTAATGCCGGAATTGCCAATCCAATTCAAGATTTGCTTGAGGTGATCTCAGAACCCCGTCTCAAGACAAACAGCGATAAAGCTTGGTACGTGGCTGCTGGTTTGGGCGAGGACACTATTGAGGTGGCATACCTTGATGGTATCGATACCCCTTACATCGAGCAGCAGGACGGCTTCACCGTGGATGGCGTGGCCACCAAGGTACGTATCGATGCCGGTGTAGCGCCGTTGGATTACCGTGGTCTGGCCAAGTCCACTGGCGTATAACGACCACCAACATAACTAAGCCGCCTTCGGGCGGCTTCTTTATATCCGAAATCTAAAAGGACAGCCCAATGAAAAACCTTATTCAAGATGGCACCACCATTACTCACGCTCCAACCGTG
>NZ_JAAUHW010000042.1:0-674 GCF_012030025.1 Shewanella sp. Iso12 | reverse complement strand
AGTCGGCAGGTGTGCAACGGATGAACCGCTGAAGCAACTATGCCATGAAGATAGTTTTTAAGACGCTGGCCAAATTGGAGTAGTGGCCTGATACCGCTCTCTCTGACTTGTTGCCACCAGAGGTTCCATTGAGCCGTGGCTTCGGCTTCATCTGTGCAGTACCACATCTCCTTGAGTTGCTCCCTGAGCAGGTAAACCGTCATTAAGCTTTTGTTCGACTCCAACAGCTCGTTGAGATACCCCGCCTGTTTGTCTGTCAAATTATCTCTGTTTTTGAGTAAGACCCAGCGCCCCCGTTTCACCCGTTTGCGGGCCGGTTTGTCATGCTTGAGTTGATTAGCCTGGTCAACCCTGACTCGGTCGATGACTTCACGGCCATACTTGGCAACAACATGAAACAAGTCGTAGACCACTTTGGCTTGGGGACAGTGCTTCTGTACCTCCAGGTCAAAGGCAGTATTCATATCCATAGCAACGGCTTCAATCTGTTGGCAGTACTGACCCAACTTAACGAAAAACGGCCGGATAGCTTCTCTACTGCGGCCTTCACCTATCCAAAGGACTTGATGAGTATCCGCATCGGCCACCACGGTGGCGTAACGATGGCCTTTGAACAGGGCAAACTCGTCCATGACCAGGCGTTTGACACGACTCCAATCAGGCTCTGTGACCTC
>NZ_JAAUHW010000041.1:0-676 GCF_012030025.1 Shewanella sp. Iso12 | reverse complement strand
GGAACTGGGTGACCTCAGACGCTTTGCTTCTCCGCGTTCACTGATGAACTTTGTCGGTTTGACACCCAGCGAACACTCCAGTGGTCAGCGGGAACGGCGTGGCGGCATCACTAAGTGCGGCAATAGTCACGCCAGACGCATCCTTATTGAATCGGCCTGGGCCTATCGTTTCCCCGCTAGGGTCTCGAGGGAATTGGAAAGTCGCCAACAAGAGCACTCTATCAAACTGCAAACTCGCTCATGGGAAATCCAGCAGCGCCTATGTCGACGCTTTCATGCCTTAAAAGCAAGAGGCAAAGAATACAATAAGGTCGTTACCGCTGTGGCTCGCGAACTGACAGGCTACATTTGGGATTTAGCCCAAGGTTTTGATGTCGATATGCCACAACAAGCGTACTGAATTACATTTAAAAATCACTCTGGCAGCGCCGGACGGCGGCAGCGGTGCGAGCAATCCTCGAGGGCGTTAAGCGGTCACATCCGCGCTTCTAGACTGAGGCAAGGCTCCTGCGGCGAACACAAGTAATGCGAATAACCAAACTCGCGGATATCAGCAAGGTCAACCGCCGACACTTACTCGCCAAAGTCCGACTGTCAGAGTGTCCTTACCGGAGATTTTTGGGTCTCCGGTAAGGACACTTTTATCTATTTGACAATGGGAATCATATCAACGCCC
>NZ_JAAUHW010000040.1:0-706 GCF_012030025.1 Shewanella sp. Iso12 | reverse complement strand
CTGAACAGAAAGCAGCGGCAAACGAAACATCCAGCGCACTCGACAAACAAGCCGCAAAAGCCAAGGCCTATGAATTAGCTATGGCCAAGGCCGGGATCACAACCGTTCGTGCTCTGCGCGAGCAGGCTGATATTGCCAAGTCAACGTTTGCTCAAGTTTCCGCGGCCATGAAAGACGGTACCGCGTCCGCCTATGATCAAAAGCAAGCGTTTTTGGAGTGGGCTGAAGCTGAAGTAAAAGTGGCTGCAGCTGGAAAGCAGCAGGTTTCGGTAATGGTACAGCAAGCCGCCGCTGCCCTAGGCTTAAACGCTGAATTGCAGCGACTCATTGCTACTCAGCAAAACTTGAGTAACTCGCAACAGAATGTTGAGCAGGGAGCAGACAACACCGCAGACTCAGTGGAGCAATCCGGCGAGCGAATGAATCAGGCTATGCAGGATGTCGGCGACACTACTGAGAATGTTGGCAAACAGGTATCCGGGGTAGCAGCTGTTATCAGTCAAGCCGGTTATGCAGCTTATGCGGCGGTAAAAGAACTCAGCGAGGGAACGGTTGCGCTGTTCAAATCGCTGACATCAGGTGTCGCTGCATATAACCGTGAGTTGTCTGATATTGAGCAAACGCAAGAGAAAATCGAAAACCTGCGGCATGCCATTAACGAGCTTTATCTTGAGCAATCAAAAACACTCGATTTTACCCGTCTGCG